>NZ_JDSS02000027.1:67473-79384 GCF_000584955.1 Candidatus Accumulibacter vicinus | reverse complement strand
GCCCAGACACTGTCGGCAGCCTGCACGGAAATCTGCTGACCGACGATCGACCGCAGCAGGGTCACGAAGGGGTCACCACGCGAAACCAGCGCGGTTCCGGCAAAACGCCCAACGAGGGTGGCCAGTACCGGGTCGAGCATTGCGAGATCTGCAGAGGCCTGATGCCAGTAGCCAGGGGTCATTGAAGAAGGATAATGATCATCACAGATCGGCAGCGTGCGGCACCATGATTATGGCCTGGCGAATCAACGGTCCAGCCGAGTGCCACAGTTGCCAGCTGCGGTCATGCCCTTCGTTCAAGCCCTTTTCCGTTCTTTTTCGCGGGCTTTGGCCTTGCGGCGGCTCGCGTCGATCTCGGGCGGGCGGTAGACGAGAACCGGGATGCTGGAGTGGGTCAGCACCCGGTAGGTTTCACTGCCGAGGAGCAGCGACGACAGACCGCCGCGGCCATGTTTGGACATGAAGATGAGATCGCAGTTATGGTCCTCGGCGGCGTTGATGATCGCCTCCCAGGGGCTCTCACTCACCACCGCGAGCGCCGTGCACGCAACCCCGGCGTCCTTGCACAGTTTCTTGATGAAACCGAGATATTCCTTGGCCTTCCCTTCGGAACCCGAAACCATCTGCGCGAGCACGGCGGGCTCGACCATGCTGCCATAGCTCTCCGATTCCTGTCCGGGATGCTTGGCATACAGAGCAGTGATGGTGGCATTGGCCGCCTTGGCAAAGTCAACCGCGCGTTGTGCGGTATCTCGGGACAGTTGGCTGCCATCGGTCGGCAGCAAGATATGCTGAAACATCCTCGTTCTCCCTCGGGTTGGCGGTATTCAATAGCCATTGGCGCGCGTGATGAAAGCCCATTTTCATTCAGATTCCTTGCAAACACTGCAGATCCCTCTGAAAAAGTCGTTCGTGTTTCGCTGCGGAGGTATCGACCCGGCACATCCGCTCGGAACTACAGAACAGACCCGCCCACCATCGATCTGATGATGCCGGAGGTGGAGCAGTGGCTCCCAGATTACCTATTCCTGCATGGCCATCAGTTCCTTGTCGGCATAGCGCAGGCGCAAGGCCAGCACCTTGGCAAGTTCCTCGACCAGGGTACACGCCAGACGTTTGTGCTCTTCCCTGAGAGTGATGAACTGCTCGCGCTGGAGGACGAAGAGTTCGGTATTTTCGAGCGCAGTCGCATCGTTGAGGCGGGTCATCTGCGACAGGAAAGCCATGCCGCCGAAGAAGTCGCCGCGCCCGTAGGTCAGCGCGTGGTGGCCGCCTTCTTCGACAGGGCTCGGCAGCGTGATGCGGACTGCGCCCTTGCGAATCAGATAGAGCTCGTTGCCAGGGTCGCCAAACGCGTACACCTTCTCGTCCTTGGCCAGCGAGCGTCGCTGCAAGGCTGCTTCCAGGTCGATCAGGGTCTCTTCCTTGTGATCCTTGAAGAGTTCGAGATCCTTCAGTTCCAGTGCCGTCACTTCGGTTGTCGGCACGGTACTCTGACCCTGGTCAAGTATCTGGTCCTCAACCCACTCGACGGCGTCATCGAGTTGACCGAATACCTTGACATGGTCGGTCATCGTCGTCAGTTCCATCTGGTCGAAGAACTCGGCAATATTCCGGCCATTCGGCAGGGTATGCGACAGGCTGCTGAAGATCAGGAAAGCATTGCGTTCGATCAGCGAATCACGTATCTGACTCAAGAGATGCACCGCCGTTACATCGACCGACTGTACGCGCCGCATGTCGAGTACGATGTACTTGCGTTTGCCGAGTTCCGGTTCCAGTGCCGTGTACAACTGGTCCTTGGTGCCGAAGAAAAGGCTGCCCTGCAACTCGAGAATGACCGACTGGTAACCCTCCTTTTCGAGGATGGCCATGTCCTTGCGCAGGCGCACTCGCTTCGAAAAACGGCTACCGCCGTCCATCTTGCGGCGAATCACCGTACTGCTCAGTTGTTCTCGGATGAACAGGAACATCGCCAGGGCGATGCCGACGCCGGAGGCGGCGATCAGGCTGTAACCGACCGCCACGGCGACCACCGCCACGATGACGATGAAATCCATCAGGGTCCACGGCGACTCCAGCAGATGCAGGCTGTGCCGATCGATCATGCGGATGCCGACGACGATCAGGATGCCGGCCAGCGCTCCTACCGGAATCCAGGCGATGAACGCCCCCAGGGCGAGAAAGGCGATCAGGGACATGATCCCTTCGACGACCCCGGAGACGCGGGTCTGGCCACCACTTGCCAGATTGACCAGCGTCGCCCCCATCTGACCAGCGCCGGGCATGCCGCCGGCACAGGCCGAAGCGACATTGCCAAGACCCTGTGCGATCAACTCGCGGTTGGAATCATGGCGGCTGCGGGTCAGGGCATCGAGAACGACGGCGGTTTTCAGAGTGTCGATCGACAGCAGAACGGCCAGCGTAAAAGCCGGTCCGAGCAGACTGCCGATCTGGCTCAGCTTGAGTTCGCCGATTTCCTGCCAGCGGCCGGTGATCGCCTCGAACATGCTTGACGCCGTTCCCCCCAGCGGGCCGATGATCAGCTTGTTGCCTTCGACGACCAGCAGCGACTCGTCGACCGTGGCCAGTCCGAAATAGGTCAGCACCCCGGCCAACAGGCCGAGAATGGCCGCAGGCACGACGCGCGTGAGCATCGGTGCGGTGACCATCACCCCGGCCGTCACGGCGCCAATGAGCGCGCTCTGCCACTGCCACATTTCCGGTGAACTCAGTGCCCGCCACCACGCCGTACCACCGGGAGCCCCCAGGAGTTTCGGGATCTGACTGCCGATGATGATCAGACCAACACCGGTCAGATAGCCGCTGACTACCGGAAACGGAATGTACTTGATCAGGCTCCCGATCCCCATGAAACCCAGCATCAGTTGCACCAGCCCTGAAACCAGGCCGAGCGCGGTCAACATCAGTACGATCGACGGCGCAGCCACGCCATGCTGTACGAGTTCAATCGCAAAAGCCGAGAGAACCGCCGCAGCCGGAGCACACGGCGCCGTAATCAGGCGGTTGGTTCCCCCCATTGCTGGGGCCAGCAAGCCAAGCGCGGTGGCTCCGAGAATCCCGGCCAGGGCACCCAGGCCGGCGTATGCCGGGCCGATCGAGGCGTAGATGGTGACGCCAAAAGCGATTGCCGACGGCAGAGCGACCAGCATCGCAGCCAACCCTCCCCAGAAATCGCCGACCAGCTTGTCATTCTTGAACTTGATTGCCAGTTCCATAAATCCAGGCCCCTCTTCGGTCCCGCATCAACACATCTCGCAACAGACCAGAAGACGGCCTGCACGAGCCAAGCGACGCCCTTTCCAGCAAAGTGGCCCAGGCTACGCAGCCTGGGCCACACGCGATGCTGCGACGAATCTGACACGGATGGTTCTTGTCCAAATCCTTGTTCAGCGCAAGGCCGGACCCCGGCAATGGACCACCGGATCAGGAACGGCCTGCTCAGCTTTGACCGCGATAAAGGACTTAGTGCGTTTCTCCGGCATCGACAGTTGGCAGACCCGCCCGGAAGCGAGCTCGCAGCCCCTGGTCAATACCTTCGGCCTGGTCCGCCACGCGGTCGATCTCCTCGACGAGTTGCGCCAGCGGCAGCTTCACCTCGAGATCGAGGCTGTCGTCGGCAAAGATCTTTCTGAGGATCTGCATCGAGAGACGGTCTGCCTGATTTTCGTACCAACTGACGCCTCGCTCTGCCTTGCCCGGCGATGGTTGTTCCCACCACAGCAACGACGGCCGATAGCTTTCGACCAACACATCAACCGCGGTGCACACCTCATCGGTCAGTTCCTGAACATCCGCAACCAGATTCGCAGGCACATAGCGGTGGGGACTGGAAAACCCCGATTCGATGGCAAAACCGGTGATCTGCCGCTTCATGTCCTTGAGCAAGCGGCTCACGCCGTTCAGCGGGTCGATCATTCCGCACACCAGATTCCCCAGTGCCGATTGCGGGTGTATGCGGGTCTCGAATTTCTGTTGCAGGTCGTCGAGCAGGCGCAGGTGATCAGAAAGCTTTCCGGCGTGCCGCCAGCATGCCCCTTCCGATTCGCTGTTCAGGTAAGCGTCTACCGCTTCCCGGAAAATCGCCGTTGCGTCAGCGATGGCATCCAGATAGCTGTCGAGATCGCTTTCGATAGAACGCGAGGTGACGGACCTTGACGCAGCTTGCACTTGAGTTTCCATGATGACTTCTCCTGCCTGAAATAAAAAAACTGCCACCTGACCCGCTGGTAGGCAACTTGCCCTCAGCGGCCGGTACTTCTTGAAATGCGCGCCTGTCAGCGGGCCACAAACACTATTGCGGCAAGCGGGCAGGACTGACGGCCCCGTAAAGTCGCCGCGACCATACTTTGAGAATGACGCCGGCCCTAGAAAGTTCGCGAGCGATGTCGTAGAGATTTTCGTACAGACCATTCAGCCGGCACGAACGATCCGGAGAAACTCCCGATGGCGAAGTCCGGTGCCACCCCTCGGCGGCCGCCACCTCCCGCTGGTCGTCGAACGTCCGCCAGCAAACCAGCGCACGCTGGCTGGCGATGGCCGCATCGGCATCGAACTCGGCAACGGTTGATCCATTAGCCAGCCGGGTGTAGCCATGCCGCAGGCTCTCGATCGCTTTCCGAATCACCCCCATCATCTGGAAGACGGTGGCGTCCGGGTTTGAGCCCCCCGAAAGGCAGTCGCGAGCGGTCCGGATCAGCACGGCTGCCGCCCGATCCAGGGCTTCCATGGTCGAACGAATCTCTTCAAGTCCGGAATGCGGGAGTGAATCAACGACCGCCTGATGCCGCCGCTGCAGTTCCTGCCGGTGCTGCTCCAAATCGATCAGGCGCAGCGAATGCGCCGATTCCTTCCCCTGCAACACATCTGCAACAACTCTCGCCAGATTCACGATCATCCTTGCCTGTTGGTCGATCATGCTGAAAAAGTCCGGGGTATCGGCCGCACCCACGGACGAACGGACTCTACTCACAACTTGCGATACGGCGATGGTGGTCATGGCATTCACCTGTCTTCTGCTGCGATGTTGGTTGGAAAATGGTCATCAGTAAGCGATAGGTCGGACGGCGAGAACGGAATCCCGGTGGGTCCGTTTTCACATGATGGGCTTGAAGCATAATGCGTACCAGCTACAACAAAAATATTGTTCCCGCTTAAAATCAAAGTCCTGGAAGCAATCTCCGAAGCCTTAGCGAGGCCTTTGGGGGTGCAACAAAACACCATCAGAAACTCGCCGAAGAACCGGGAGGAGCTGTTATATCAACATTAATTCATGTAGTTAATGAACAAATCGAAGGACTGCCGGGCGACGCAGTGTTACACCTTCGAGCCATGCATGCCGCCTAAGGGTCATGACTTTTCCAACCCCCCTGATCATGAAAGCGATGACCATTTCCCCTCCCTTGAAGGGTGTATTCCGGATTGCACGCCAGAATCACCCGATGTGCAAGGGGCATGGCTCCGCGAATTCCTCCTTTTACTTCCGACTCGGCTTCGGGATTCGAGAGCGGTGTAACGTTTTCGTATTGCCTCTGCCCCTGATAGCAGACCGTAACTGACTGTTATGTATGGATGATAACGATCGTCGATAGATTGGGCGGCGGCCGATCCGGCCGATTTGTTGCACCCGTGCAAGTTCCGCTGGCTCCTCTGGCTGAACGCCTAGCGGCTTGATCTTTGGGAAGTCTTGGCTCATTATGCGTTTCGGACGGCTAGGCCAAGAGGGCATGGAGGAGAGGTTTCAGCAAGCCTTTGCCACGAATTCTGGCGTTGTGCACGAACTGGAAGAAGCCCAGATAGAGCGGGAGTTTTTCTTGTGAGAGGCCACGATGGGGACGCAACCAAGAGCGCAGCAACGACCAGAAGCCTTCCATCGTATTGACATGGACTTCATGAAACCCGTCGCCGTCCTCATCGCGGGCGTACTCGCCCCGACTATGGCACACGGTTTTGTGTCCGTACCCCCACTCGGGCAGGCGAGCGTAGATGTCATACTCATCGGTGTAGAGGGTCGTGCCTGGTACGATGACGGCCAAGATCAACGGCTTGAGGGTCGGCTGCTGGACGTTTTCGAGTATCCGCACCACGACCTCTCCACCGCGTTGAAGCATCCCGAAAATTGGTGGCTTCTCTTTTTCGAGGGTACCGCGCCCGCGAGCGCCCTTCAAGCGCCGCCGTCGGCCCTTACGGCCTTTTTTTTACTGCCTCGGGGTGGCCCTTGTGGCCTGCCACGACATAGACCTCGTCACACTCGACCTCGCCCGAAAGCGTCGGCTCCGCTTGCACCGCCACGATGCCCGTGCGCAATTGCGAGGTCATGCGGTGCGCATCATCTTTATTCAGACCCAACTCCTGCCCGATCTGCTCGTTGGAGAGGTTCAGACCCATCAAGTACAGGCACAAGATCCACACCCCCAACGGTTGATGGTGACCCGCGAAGATCGTGCCGGTCAAGTCGTCAAAGTAGCGTCGGCAAGCCGTGCAGCGATATTTCCGGCGCGACGGCTGGGTCGTGTCATGACCTTGCCTGGTCACTTCGGGTGAGGCACAATGCGGGCAGCACACTCCCTCCGGCCAGCGCCGTTCGCGTACTTCGTCGTAACACTTGGCATCGTCCAGCAAGTTCTGAAGGTGGAGCATCGGGCCATATCCTTACGGAATAACAACCCAAAATTCTATCGGAATGGGCGCCTCCCTGCACATAGATCTTCAACCGTCCGAAACGCATAAAGAGCCATTAGAATTTGTACACACTTTGCTTATATCCGCAGCGCTGCAAGGGTGCCTTCGGGATGAATCGTGCGTTGGGGCAATCAGCGGCCGCGGCCAGCCAGATTCCGAATGGAAAGCAGACGCCGCACACCAGCCGTCAACAGGCCTGATGGCCATGCGACCGCCAGCCACGCAGGCGGGGAAAGGAACTGGCCGGCCGATTCCCCGGGTCTGACCCGACCAGGATGCGAGGGGGATCAGCAGAGCTTGACGACGATGTCCAGCAGTGTGCTGTTGCAGATGTTCAGACGTTCTGCCGCACCCAGCAGTTGATTGTAGATTTCTTTGCGGCGGAAGATATGGTGGAAATCCTCGTCGTGGAACAGCTCGGCCAGGGCGCGTCGGTGGGTGCGCGTCAACTTCCGGACCGCCTGGTCGGATTTCTCGGCGTCGGCGCGGCCGAGTTTGGGTTCGCTGCCCAGACGGCCATACCCGGCGGCCACCGCCTCGGCGCCTTCCTTGAGGTACACGGCCATTTCCAGACAGTATTTGTCGGCCTTCAAGGCGAGCAAATTCGCGTCCATCTCGGCAACCACCGTCTTGCAACTGTTGATGATTTCATCGAGGTTGATGATCGCCCGGTGCAGATCCTCACGGTCGATCGGCGTCGAAAAAGCTTCATTGAGCAACGTCAGATTGCGAACCTTGAGGCGGTCGCCTTCATGTTCGGCCTCGACGACCCGTTTGGCGACTTCGGTGGTGCCGGAACCCATGTACTCGACCAGCAGGGCGGCGCTGATCCCGACTTGCGTGCTTTGTTCGGCCAGCAGGGCGAAGAAATTGGGTACTTTCGGAAATACCCGATGCAGGATTCGGCGAGTGAAGGAGGGGGATGCGGTGCTTGCGTTCGACATGAGATTAGACCTTTCCGATGAAGAGATTGACGAGAGCGAATGTCTGAATGGCAACCAGTGCCGAGCCGGGGATGGTGATGACCCAGGTAATGGCAATGTCCTTGGCCTTCTTCCAGCGTACGGCTTTCGGCCGCTCCGAGGAACCGATGCCCATGATCGAAGTCGCGACGACGTGGGTGGTCGACACCGGCGCACCGATGAATGAGGCGGTGAGGATGACCGCTGCCGAGGTCAGTTGCGAACTGAGTGCATGAATCGGGCGGACGCGGTAAATCGCGAAGCCGAGGGTGCGAACGATCCGCCAGCCGCCCGAGAGAATGCCCAGGGTAATCGCGATGGCGCAGGCCAGCATCACCCAGAAGGGCACTTCAAAGGTCGGGATGAATCCGCCCAGCAGTAACGCCAGGGTCAGCATGCCCATGCTCTTCTGCGCGTCGTTGGCGCCGTGCGAGAAGGCGAGGCCGGCAGCGGTGACGAACTGCGCGTAGCGCAAACCGGTATTCGCCGAAGGAGTGGCAGTGAACAGCAGAATGCTCAGCAGGCGCAACATCAGGAAACCCGCCCAGAATCCGATGATCGGTGACAGGATCAGACTGGCCAGAACCTTCATGATGCCGGTCAACTGGCCGTGCATCAGTTGCGAGAAACCCCATACGACATTGTCCATGCCGGCAGAGACGACGACAGCGCCGATCAACCCGCCGACCAGCGCGTGCGACGAGGACGATGGAATGCCGAAATACCAGGTCGCGAGGTTCCAGACGATGGCGCCGACCAGACCGCTGATCAGGATGGCCAGCGAGAGAACCGCCTGGACATCACCCAGAGTGACGAACTTGCCGATGGTATTGGCGACCGCCGTTCCGCCCAGCAGAGGGCCGAGAAACTCGAAAGTGCCGACGATGATCACCGCCTGCACGGGCGTCATCGCTCGCGACGCGATGATTGTCGCCACGATGTTGGCCGCGTCATGAAAACCGTTGGTATAGTCGAAGAAGAGGACGATGACGACAGTCAAAATCGTCAAAATCAATAATGTACTCATGAAGAGGCCCTATGGTGGTGGTCGTGGGTTGAGGTGCGGCGGCCAGACATCCGGGGGCTGCAAAGCGCACCTGGCAGGATCCGACGGGTGAGGTATTCGTGTTCGCGTGCGGTCGATCCTCCTGGCATTGATAAAGGGCTGCGGTGATCGCCGGGAACAACTCACGGCCATGACTTTTCCATGCACGCCAGACCATGAAAATGCCATTTCTGTTTCTCTCCCCCGGCCCTTTCCCGCAAGCGGGAAAGGACGATTCGTGAGTCGCTGACGCGATTTTCACACTCCCCTTCAGTGCGAAGCGACGCTCATCTCACCGTCGTAAGCATTATTCATGCCAAAACCCTGGAAGTCGGACAGAGCTCTGTTAAAACAATTGCTTGGTGAACGCCAGCGGCAGTGATTCGGGAACTCGAAGGGGTGTAACAAAACGCGTCGCAAATCATGCAATTGATTTTTTATTTATTTTAAAAATCAATTTACATCAACATGTTGAAAGCGGCGATGCGGAATGTATCAAGGTGTCGAAAGGTAACACCCTAGAAGAATAAGGAAAACTGCGGTCTGGCAGTTCCTCCGCAGGCTGATGGCCGGCCGATCCGGCAAATCAATGGCCCCACCCCCCTCGTTCCGAGCTTGTCAAGAGCCCTGATTGATCATCACGATCACCTGCTTCAACAAGCCCACCGCGAACGCTGATGGTTGTTCCGGAACGATCGATGCGGCCGCGGGGTGCAGATTTCGCCGCTTCAGGATTCGGGTGGCAGTGCGCGCCGTGCCAGGCGTCGGTTGAGTGCCGGACGTGACAGCCCGAGCAGGGTCGCAGCGACCCCCTGATTGCCCTTGGCGCGCTTGAGCGCTTCCCTGACCATCGCCTCTTCAACCTCGTCGAGGGTGGGAAAGCGCCCCGGAATCAGGATCGGCAAGCCGTCGGATGGTTCCACCGCCGGATCGTCGGCGCCCGTCTTCTGCTGCTTCTGGATCGCCTGGCGGAAGCTGTCCATGGCCAGCACCGCCCCCCCGCGATGCAGGGCCATGGCGTTGAAAACCATGGCCCGCAGTTCGCGCACGTTGCCGGGAAAATGATAGTTGGCGAGCAGGGTGAGGAGTTCGTTCGAGGGCTCCGGGGCGGGTTTGTGGATCGCAGCCGCAGCCTCGTCGAGAAAGTGTTGCAGCAACAGCGGGATGTCCTCCTTGTGCTGGCGCAGTGGCGGCACCTCGATCTGGTGCACCGACAGCCGAAAAAAGAGGTCCGAGCGAAAGTGGTTCTGGCGCATCATCTGTGCCAGCTTGCAGTTGGTCGCACAAACCACGCGTGCGTCACTGGGACGGGCGACATCCGATCCCAGCGGGAAGTACATGTGTTCCTGCAGCAGGCGCAGCAGTTTGACCTGCGAGGCCATCGACAGGTCGCCGATCTCGTCGAGGAACAGCGTGCCGCCGGCAGCCTGGGCGATCAGCCCGGGCCGTGACTGGTCGGCGCCGGTGAAAGCGCCTTTCTTGTGACCAAACAGGGTGTCCGAAAAGAGCATGTCGTCGAGGCCGGCTACATTGACCTGCACGAACTGTCCGCTCAGGCCGCTGAGCTTGTGCAAGGCTTGCGCGAACATCTCCTTGCCGGCACCGGTCTCGCCGGAGATCAGCACTGGCTCGGCAGACACAGCCACCGCTTCGAGGTACTGAAAGAGCGCTCGCATCTTGCGGCTGTGGGTGATGATGCCGGCAAAGGCCTCGTTGTTCTGCAGGCAGTCCGACAGGAGGTAGCGCTTCAGCACTCCCATCTGCCGACGCAGCGAGTGCACTTCCAGGGCATGGCGAACGCTCGCCACCAGGCGACTTTCCTCTACCGGCTTGACGAGGTAGTCGAATGCCCCTTCCTTCATGCTGCGCACGGCGGTTTCGACATCCTGGGCGGCGGTCATGACGATCACCGGCACTTCCGGGTAGAGGTGAACGATGTCCGGCAGCAGCTTGGTACCGCTGAGATGCGGCATCATCAGGTCGAGCAGCACGGCGCTTGCCGGTTGCCCCTCGAGCATTGACAGCAGTTCCCGGCTGTCGCTGACCATCTGGATGTGGGCAACGCCCGCACTGTGCAATACGGCTGCACTGGCGTGCAGGACCGACTCCTCGTCATCGACGAGAAAAACGGGCAGGCTGGCAAAGGATTTTTCCTTCATTCACTCCTCCGTGCTGATCGGCAGGTCGATGCTGACCGTGGTGCCGGAATGGTGGTTGGCTTCGAAACGCAGTACGCCACCGTGTTTTTCGACAATCGACGAGGAAATCGACAGGCCCAGACCAGTGCCACCGCTTTCGGCCTTAGTGGTGAAAAAGGGCTCGCCAATCTGCGCCATGACCTCCTCGGCAATGCCTTCTCCCTGATCCTCGACCTGAACGATCAGCCGATTTCCGGTCCGCTCCGCCCGTGCCGAAACCTTGACCGAGCTACTGCGATCGGGCAAGGATTCAAGGGCGTTGACGATGATGTTGATGAACACCTGTTCGAGCTGCTGCACATTGCCTTTGACCGTTGGCAACGCTTCCGGCAAGTCCAGCGTAAAGGCATCGGTATGCTTGTGGATACGGGTATCGAGCAGGGTCACCACGGCATGCAGGATCTTCCCGATGTCGGCGAGTTCGTTCATATGTCCGCGATCCTGCTTCCCGAGGTGCTTGAGATTATCGACGATCTTCTGAATCCGTTTGGCGTTTTCGCCGATGTCGCGCATCCCTCTCGAAATGGTCTGGCGCGCCTGCTCGAAACTCAGGCCGGCAAGCATGAAGCTGCCCTGCTCCTGTTCATACTCGTTGAGGATCGGCAGGGCATCCTGCCAGATGCGGGCCAACAGGGGTGCATTCGCCAGAATGGCGTGATTGGGGTTGTTGATTTCGTGGGCGATGCCCGCCGAGAGGACACCGAGGGAAGCCAGGCGAGCGCTGCGGATCGCCTGCCACTGCAGCTTGCGATTCTCGGTGATGTCGGTAATCACCACCATTGCCGCCATCACCGTAGTCACCACATTCGCCGAACTGATCGGCACCATGCGGATCTCCCACCAAGTGGCATCACTCGAGTTGTACTGGAAATGCTCGATGCGTCCGCTCCGGAACACCTGCCGCAGTTTCTCGAGGTAACCCTCGCGAACCTCCGCAGGGAGGATCAGTTCCGATCGTTTCTCGCCGACCCCGCCGACCGGATACGGTAGCGGCCGGGTGGTGA
>NZ_JDSS02000027.1:61871-67058 GCF_000584955.1 Candidatus Accumulibacter vicinus | reverse complement strand
GGCCAGCTTGTGCTCGGTAATGTCCTCGAGAAAACCGACGATGCGGCTCAGCGGACTGCCCGCTTCGCGTACCGGGAAGCCGCAGACCCGCAGCCAGCGCAAGCCCCGTTCGCCACGTGAAACCGGCAAAACGACGGTAAAACGCTCGCCCTCGGCCTGCAACTGGCGGATTGCCTCAAGCAGCGTGTGCCGGTCGTCGGACGCGAAGACGTCGAGCAGCAGCGACGGCGCGGCACCGGCGAGGCCATCGAGCATTGCCTCGCGGCCTGCAAGTTGTCTGAAAGCCGGACCAATGTATTCGATCCGTGTCGCCTCGGCATTGATCGCCCAGAATACGACATCGACGGTTTCGGCCAGCTGGCGAAACAGTTCCTCGCGCTCATAGATGGTCAGCGTCAGCTGGATTCGATTCTTCAGTTCGCGACGGCTGCGCACCAGGTAGAAAGTGAGCAGTGCGGTGAACAGGAAGCCTCCGACGAGAACCGTCCAGTGCGCCTCGGTGAAGGCCTCGGCACTCCGGAAAGTATGGGTGGCAACGCAGATGATCGACCAGTTACGGTCGCCGACGGGAATCCTGGCCTCCATGCGTGGCTGATCCTCGTCGTAAACCGGCATCCGGCCACTGGCTGTGGAAGTGGCACGCGGCTCCAGCCGACTGGCATAAAAGTGAAGAAACTGCTTGTCACTGCCAGCCGAATCGTCCCGCACCAGAACTTCGACCCCGCGCGGCTCAAGCAGATTGATGGCAACATGCACGAGTTCCTCAATGTCGAAGACGCCCACCACGAATCCCAGCGGATCAGCCTGCCGGCGGATACCGGGCGTGGCAGCAGTGCTGCGCGAGTGGCCGGGAGAATAGACTGGCAACACGGCGTAGATCACCGGCACCGTCGCCCCGCCCGGCTGCGCGAGGTCGATGCGGCCGCTGACCGCGATGTTGCCACTTTCCCTGGCCCGCTGCAGCAATGCCGCAAATTCAACCGTCAGGTTCAGGTCGACGCCCTGGGCAGCCGCCGACTCGGTGCGCGCAGCGGCAAGAAGCACCGGCACGCGCGGTGGCCCGGCGATGCTCCCCTCGTGGTCATTCGCCGCAGCGGGACCTGCTGGCGAAGTCCCGCTTGCTGCTCCTGGCAGCGTCTGCTGCGATCCGTTCAGCAACGGGGCCCACAACAGGCTATGGATGTAGGGACGGCGCTTGAGGATGGAATCGGTAAAAACCCGGAACTCCTGCTCGTCGATCCCCTGAGGGGCGTAGAACAGTCCGCGGATTTCCAGGAGGGCGTCGAGCCCTTGGTCGACGACCGAATGCACGGCCTGAATACGGTCGCCGGCCGCCCACTGGAATTCCTTGAAATGGCTGGTCTGCAGCTCCTGACGGACATTCCACGATGACAGACAGGTCATGAGGAGGCCCCCAATTGCCACGGCATAGGCGGCAGCATATCTTCGCAAGTTGTCGAACATCGGCGGCGTTCACCAGGTCACTTAGTTAGTGTATGTAGCGGGCGGCACCAGGAGATCAGAGATATCCTTCAGGGCAGGAAAACATGATGCTGCCAGTGATCTGCGACGAAATGCTGCTGGCAGGGCCTGCTGCAGACGCAGGCTGAAACCCGGGCGAATCGCGCCATGGCTCAGCCTGGTCTCACTCCACCCAGGCCAGAGTGTCTCCGCGAGTGTCCAGAGGCCTAATTTGTTGGAGGCGCGAGCGGGAGTCGAACCCACCTACACGGATTTGCAATCCGGTGCATAACCGCTTTGCTATCGCGCCGAGCCTATCTGATGACAGGGTCTTTGGCCGTTGATTCGTCTTGCTGGTGAATCCGCAAAGCCGATGATGGCCTTGTGGAAAATGTGGAGCGGGAGAAGAGTCTCGAACTCTCGACCTATACCTTGGCAAGGTATCGCTCTACCAACTGAGCTACTCCCGCGTGAAGCGAGTGCGCATTATAAAGGCCTATCCCTGGCTGTCAACGCCTTCTTTTGTCCGCGCGCCGTTGGCGCAACTGGTAAGGATCACCGTTTGCGATCCTCTTCGATCAGGTATGGCCACGCCATCCGCATGTAATAACCCATCGACCAGAGCGTCAGCACGGCCGCCACGTAGATCAGCCAGACACCCCACTGATAGATATCGAGACCAAGCAACGGAGCGTAATAAAGCAGCATCGGGATGGCGGCCATCTGTGCAGTGGTCTTGATCTTGCCAATCATCGACACGGCGACACTCTTGTGCGCACCGATCCGCGCCATCCACTCGCGCAAGGCGGAAATCGTGATCTCGCGACCGATGATGATCATCGCCAGGACGGCGTCGAGACGGCCGAGCTGGACGAGAACAATCAGCGCTGCGGCAACCATCAGCTTATCGGCGACCGGGTCAAGGAAGGCGCCAAATGCCGAAGTCTGCCGCCAGCGTCGTGCGAGATAGCCGTCAAGCCAATCGGTCATGGCAGCGGCAACAAAGATCAACGTTGCCGCACAGTCACGCCCGATACCCTGAATCCATCCCTCCGGAACGTAGTAGATGGCGATCAGAAGTGGGATCAAAATGATTCGCAGCCAGGTCAACAGGATGGGTATGTTCAGTGGCATCAGTGCAACGCTGCGTAAATTTTCTCGGCCAGCTCCCGACTGATTCCAGGAACTGCTGTCAGTTGGTCTATCCCGGCATCGGAGATTCCCTGCAGACCTCCAAAACGGGAAATCAGCGCCTTGCGCCGCTTGGGTCCGATACCGCCGATCTCTTCCAGGCGTGAACTGCGCGAAGCCTTGCCACGCCGAGCGCGATGACCGGAAACCGCGAAGCGGTGCGCCTCGTCTCGGACTTCCTGAATCAGGTGCAGGGCGTGATCTTCAGGAGACAATTGTAACGGCTCACGGCCATCTGCGAAAACCAGGGTTTCCAGGCCCGGCTTGCGCGTTTCTCCCTTGGCGACACCGAGCATCGGCAGGTGGCCCAGCCCGAGTTCAGCGAGGGCTGCGGCTGCAGCACTGACCTGGCTGCTGCCGCCATCGATCAGGATCAGCGTCGGTACGACGCCGTCACTGCGCAACAGCTTTTCGTAACGGCGGTGGACCACCTGCCGGATGGCTGCGTGGTCGTCACCGGGTTGGATACCCTCGACATTGAAGCGGCGATATTCGGACTTGCGCATGCCACTTCCCTGATAGACCACACAGGCCGCCACGGTCGAATCTCCTTGGGTGTGGCTGATGTCGAAACACTCGATGCGTGCCTCCTTGCCGTCCTCGATGTCGAGACCCAGCGTCTGACGCAGCGCTTCAAGCCGTGCGCCCTGCCGTGACAGCACGCTGCGGCGCGCGTCGATCGCCAGGCGGGCGTTCTGTTCGGCCATTTCGACCCAGACGCGCTGCAGGGTCAGTCTCGCTTTACCTACCCTGATCGGCTGCCTCGCCGTAGCACTGAGCCAATCAGCAAGCTCCTCATCAGACAGGGCCAGATTGACGAGAATTCTCGGCGGGATCGGGTGTAGGGGATAATGCTGATAGAGAAATGCAGTCAGCGCCTCAGGCGGCGACGAGGCCACGCAATCGACGGTACTGACCGGAAATTGCGGTCGGTCGCCGAGATGCCGACCACCACGAACCATCGCCAGGTTCACGCACAGCAGGCCGGTATATTCAATGGCGACGACGATATCCACATCGCCCGCGTTGCCGCTCTCGACGTACTGTTTTTCCTGCACCTGCCGCAAGGACTGGATCTGGTCACGGTAGACCGCAGCCTGTTCGAAAGCGAGCCTGGCTGCCGCCTGATCCATGGCGGCCGACAGACTGCCGATCACATCCTGTTGTCGTCCCTGCAGAAACATTGCCGCCCTCTGCACATCCTCGGCGTAGCGCGCTGGCTCGACGAGTCCGACGCAGGGTCCGGAGCAACGCTTGATCTGGTACAACAGGCACGGTCGTGAACGGTTGTTGAACACCGAATTCTCACAGGTACGCAGACGAAACATTTTCTGAAGCAGATGGATGCTCTCGCGCACCGCCGGTGAAGACGGAAAAGGACCGAAATAGTCGGCATGCCGGTCGGTGGCGCCTCGGAAGAAACCCAGGCGCGGGTAATTGTCGTGCGTGAGGACGATGTAGGGATAGGACTTGTCGTCACGAAAGAGAATGTTGTAGCGTGGCGACAGGCTCTTGATGAGATTATTTTCAAGCAGCAGCGCTTCGGCCTCGGAACGCGTCACGGTAGTCTCGACGCGGGCTATCTGTGCCACCATCATGGCGATGCGCGGGCTCGGAGGATTGTCGCGGAAGTACGAAGCAAGCCGCTTGCGGAGATTTTTTGCCTTGCCGACGTAGAGCACCTGACCAGCGCCGTCGAGCATCCGATAAACGCCCGGCAATTCGGTCACGGTGGCAAGCAGGGATTTGGCGTCGAAGGGTTCGGTCATCACGGTCAGGCAGCGATCTCTCGCAAGGCGGGCATCAGCGGGTCGATCTCCGAAATTGTCCGACGTGGCCCCTGGGGTGCCAGATCAGCGTAGAAGGCCAGCGCTTCAGCGTTCGGACGTCCGACCAAAGAGGCAAGATCGGAGAAACGTACGCCCTGCCGCACCAGCCAGGCTACGCAGGTATGCCGCAGGGCCGCGGCGGTGACCTCCGCCGAGCGGGCAAGTCCGGCGTCGAAGGCGGCACAGGCCAGCACCGCTTCAATCTCGGCCGGGGTGATCGGCGCTCCGGCCGCATCGGTCACCAGGGGAGCCTGCTCACCATTGCCCGACGGCGAGTGGCAGGCTGCCAGCCAGGCTGGGACCGTGAGCGTACGTGGTGCGTGGCCCTTGACTCGCAGGGTATTGGCCACCGGATCGAGATCCTCCTGGCGCAGCTCGATGGTCTCCTCCGGCGTCAGCCCCATGAGCAGAACCGCAATGATGAAACGGACCTCGCCGACCGACGCCGTCAACAAGGCCTTTGCCTCGCTCTGGGTCAACTCGCGTGCAATCGATGACCCGGCAGGCAGCAGGACATTGCCGTGCGAACCGGCCACCGGCAGGAGTTGCTGCGATTCTGGGATCTGCTCCAGAAAGTGGGGCGTTGCCCAGGGTTGCGGAATGACGACCGTCGTGCTTGCCGGAACCTGTGTGGACGGCGGCCGGTTGAACAGCTCGACGAACCACATGGCCAACAAGCCGCAAACGAAAGCGGCGGCGACCACAA
>NZ_JDSS02000027.1:50695-61537 GCF_000584955.1 Candidatus Accumulibacter vicinus | reverse complement strand
CCACAAGTGCCGCATCCCTCAGATAAGGGGGCCGAAAGGATGACTGGGGAACGCTGGCCATTTCCACCAGATTGAGTGCAGGCAAGCGGCTGCGCTCACTGGCTTCGAGTTTGACCAGACGTTCCAGGGCTTCGCGGTTGGCCTTTTCAACCTGGGCGAGGTCGTCCTCGAGTGACTTGGCTTGGGTGAAACGTTCGGAAAACGTCTGCACACCTCGGCGCTGCTCGTTGATTTGCGCCTGCAGGTGGCTGACGGTTTCCCGCGCACTGGTCAGTTCTTCCTGCGCCGTAGCGAGAGAGGTTTGTTGACTCGCCGAACGCTGCCCCTCGATTTGCCGCTCCAGTTCGCCGAGGCGCGCCTGCAAGGCCTTTGCGCCGGGATCGATGCTCATGAATCTGGAGGTGTAGGTGCGTTCCATGTCGCGTATTTGCTCACGCAGAGCCGACGCTCGCTGCTCCATGTTGGCCAGCGTCGGATCATCCTTGGCCCGGCTGCTGCCGCTGTTGCCGGCAGCAATGGCCTCCCGCAGAGCGCGCAGATGAGCTTCGGCTAGCGCGGCTTTCTCGCTGGCGGTGGCAAGTGCGGTGGTAAGTCCTTTCATACGCCCCACGGCCTCGTTGCCATCGCGCTCGGATGACCACACGCCATGCTGGCTGCGAAAGGCCTCCAGGCGCGCACGGCGCTCGTGCATCGCCCGCTCGAGCAGCGCGGCCTCCGTACGCGCCTGCGTCAGGGTGACGCTGGTAGCGGCTTCGTAAGCAGCTTTCAACTCTTCGCGATAGGCATCGAGCAAGGTGTTCAGCACCGCCACGAGGAGTTCCGGAGGCGCACCGGTCGCCTGCAACTCGACGATCTCGGTGCCACTCACTGGCACCACCGTGATCATCTTCTGCAATTCTGTGGCCTCGTCTGCTGATCCGACCAGGAAACCCGCCTGGGCGAGCAACTCGCTTACCCTGGCCAGCAGGGGCCGGCTGGTGAGTACCTGCACCTGCGTCAGAAGATCGGAGGCAGGGTGGGGCGACGGCTCGGCAGTCTCCCTTGCCGACAAAGAGAGGCGTGGTTCAATGCTTCCCGGGCTGATCTGTACCCTGGCCGTGGCACGGTATTCGGCAGGTCGGAGGAAATCCCAGGCGAGTCCGGTCACCAGCACCACGACAAATGCCATCAGAAAAACCTTGAGGCGCCGCCGATTACCTCGCCGGGCCAGTGTTTCCCCCCCGCCATCAGAGGTCACTGAGCGTTCGATAGAGCCATGCAAAGAAGAATGGATGTGCATCTTGCCATCACCAAACGAGAAGATAAGAGAATCGGGCGCCGGTCGCGACATCTCCGGTGATTGCCAGTTCAGGCTGCCGGGCTGGCCGTGCGGAGAACGTCGATCGCCAACCGTTCGCTCAGGCCAGCAGGCTGCTGGCTGTAGCTACCCCGGTCCGGTATAGCCAATCCTGCTGCAGATCAGTCCAGTCGACAGCAGGAGTGGTCGGCACAAGACGCTCGACGCGCTGTGCCCGCAGTGGGTCGTCTGGCGGCTGCCAGTTCGCCAGCAATTCGCCGACCGCATCCGGCGAGTTGCATACCAGCAACAGGTCGCAGCCCGCCTCCCAGGCGGCGGTACAACGCTCGCTGATGCCGCCGGCAACGCCGGCGCCGGCCATCGACAGATCGTCGCTGAAGATGACGCCGTCGAAGCCGAGCTGATTACGCAGCATGCCTGTCCAGAAACGGGAGAAACCCGCCGGCCGTGGGTCCAGACGCCGATAGATGACATGCGCTGGCATCACCGCGTCGAGTTCGAGCCGGCGGTAGGGTTCGATGTCTGGCGCCAGCTCTGCAAGCTCGCGTTCGTCGACCGGCAGCGCAACATGCGAATCGGCCTCGACCCAGCCATGCCCGGGAAAGTGCTTGCCACAGGCGGCCATGCCGGCGCGGTGCAGCCCTTCGATCAGCGCGCCAGCCAGCCGCACCACCGCAGCCGGATCGGCGTGCAACGAGCGATCGCCGATCACGCTGCTGCGCCCCCAGTCGAGATCGAGTACTGGCGTGAATGACAGGTCGACCCCGCGTGCGCGCAGTTCGGCGGCGAGAACATAGCCAACCCCGCGCGCAGCCAGCCAGGCTGCCTGCGGGTCGCAGTCCCATTGCTCGCCAAGACGTCGCATCGCCGGCAGCCGGGTGAAACCGTCGCGACAGCGTTGCACCCGGCCCCCTTCGTGGTCGATGGCAATCGGCAGGGCTGGCGAGCGCAAGGCATGCACTGCGGCCGTGAGTTGCTCGAGTTGCTGCGGCGAGGCGTAATTGCGTGCGAACAGAATCAGGCCACCGACCAGAGGGTGGCACAGGCGCTCTTGTTCAAGGTCGGACAATTGCAACCCGGCAATGTCGATCATCAGCGGGCCAAGCGGGAGTCGGGTATTCATTGCTGCTCCATGATCACAAAAGCGACGGCAAAATCGTGCTCGTCACTGATGGTGAGGTGCGCGACGAGCCGGCGCCGCGCGAGGTGGGCGGCGAGTGGCGCCGCGTACTCGAACAGCGGCCGGCCCAGCGAATCGTGGGCGACGCCGATACTTGGCAAGGTGGCGGGCGCGACCAGACCGATACCGAGCGCTTTGCCAAAGGCTTCCTTGGCGGCAAAACGCTTGGCAAGAAACCTGGCTGGATCACGAACGCCGACAAACTCGAGATGTTCCCTCGGCGACAGCAATTTCGCCAGCGCACGCTGACCGTGCCGCTCGTAAAGCCTGCCCAGGCGAGCCACGGCGACGATGTCGGTACCGATACCGGCGATCATGACGGTCAAGGCCGGGCCAGCGACCGCGCCTGCGCCTCTCGCAGCAGGCGCTTCATTTCCCCGACCGCTGCGCGCAGGCCGATGAAGATGGCACGGCTGATGATCGCGTGCCCGATATGCAGTTCGCGGATGCCAGCGAGTTGTGCGACCGGTTGCACGTTGAAGTAGTTGAGCGCATGGCCGGCGTTGAATCGCATCCCGAGTTGTCGCGCCAGGTCTCCAGCGACGCGGATTTTTTCGAGTTCGGCGAGCACGGCGGGGCTCTCGGCGTCGCGTCCCTGCGTATAGAAGGCGTGTGCATACGGACCGGTGTGCATTTCGCAGACGCGCGCGCCGATCCGTACTGCGGCTTCCACCTGCGCCGGGTCGGCATCGATGAACACGCTGCTGACGATGCCGGCATCGCTGAGACGGGCCACCGAATCGGCGAGCCGGGTTTCTTGGGCAACGATGTCGAGCCCGCCTTCGGTGGTCACTTCATGGCGACCCTCGGGCACCAGCATGGCCATTTGTGGCCTGATCCGGCAGGCCATCGCGACCATCTCGTCGGTCGCTGCCATTTCAAGGTTGAGCTTGATCTGCGCCAGATCGCGCAGTTTCTCGACGTCGGCATCCTGGATGTGTCGCCGGTCCTCGCGCAGGTGGATGGTGATGCCATCAGCGCCGCCGAGATGCGCTTCGACGGCCGCCCAGACCGGATCAGGCTCGTAGGTGCAGCGTGCCTGCCGGATCGTCGCCACATGGTCAATGTTGACGCCAAGTTCGATCATAGTTCGTGTAGCTCCCTAAAAATCCTGCGGCTGGCGAGGCTCTTGCCATCGGTATAATGATTGATCAATGTGCGCATCAGTTGCTTGGCTTCGGCCAGCGAGCGCGGATCGGAGAAATCCTCGCGCGCCAGGTCAAGCAGTGTCCGGCCGCTGACCGCCCACACCGAGCTGCCGGGTGCGGGCAGTCGCACCGGACCACGCTCGATCTCGTAAGCGTAGTCCGCATTGATGTCGACCGCGACACCCGTGGCATCGGTTTCAAGCGTCAGACCGTATCCGAGTTCCTGCAGCAACGCCCGCTCGAAGCAGCGCAGATCGGATTCCTGCGCGCCATCGGCGAAACGCCGCAAGGTCTCGGCATAGACCCAGAAAAGTCGGGCATGCGCGTCCTCGCGCGGCAGCAGGTGCATCAACAGCTCGTTCAGGTAGTAGCCACAGAATAGCGCCTTGCCCGCCAGTAGCGGTTGCCCGCCCTGCCACTCGGCCTTGATCAGCGTTTTCACCTCACCACCACCTGCCCAGCCGAGTTCGAGTGGCTGAAACGCCTGCAGGAGGCCGCGCAGGACCGAACGTGGCCGGCGCGCGCCGCGCGCCATGAGAGCGACACGACCATGGTCGCGCGAGAAGACGTCGACGATCAAGCTGGTCTCGCTGTAGGAATAGGTGTGCAGGACGAAAGCCGGCTGGGCATCGACCTTGTGTCGCTGCGTCACTTCCCGACTCGTTCGCGAGCACGCGATCTAGTCGTAGCCAAGCGTCTTGAGCATTCGCTCATCGTCGGCCCAGCCTGACTTGACCTTGACAAAGACTTCGAGAAACACCTGACCATCGAACATTCGCTGCATGTCCTGGCGTGCCTCGGAGGCGATGCGTTTGAGGATTGTTCCGCCGCGGCCGATGATGATCGACTTGTGCCCCTCGCGATCGACCAGAATGGCGGCGCTGATACGCCGCAAGGCCCCATCGACGACAAACTTTTCGATCTCGACGGCAGCAGCATAGGGCAACTCGTCGCCAATCAGGCGAAAGAGCTTTTCGCGAATGTACTCGGCAGCCAGAAATCTTTCGCTGCGGTCGGTCATTTCATCCTCGCCGTACAGCCACTCGGTGTTCGGCAAATGCTTGCGCGTCTCGCTGAGCAGGACTTCCATCTGTACGCCGCGCATCGCGCTGACGGGAACGATCGCCGTGAACTCACCTTCACCGGCGAGGCAGGCGAGGTACGGCAAGAGTTGCGCCTTGTCCTTGAACTGGTCGATCTTGTTCACCACGATGATCACCGGACGGTCATCCGGGATGAGTTGGCGTACCGCCCGGTCGCGATCGTCAAAGCGCCCGGCCTCAACAACCAACAGGACGACGTCGACTTCGGCCAGCGCCTGTCGAACGCCGCGATTCATCGCCCGATTCAGCGCGTTGCCATAACGGGTCTGGAAACCCGGTGTATCGACAAAAACGTACTGTGCATCAGGTCTGGTGAGAATGCCCAGGATGCGGTGACGAGTGGTCTGTGCCCGCTGTGAGACGATGCTGACCTTCTCGCCGATCAGCTGGTTGAGCAGGGTCGACTTGCCGACGTTGGGGCGGCCGACGATGGCGATCTGCCCGCTGCGCGTGTCATTCATGACTTTAATGATCGCTGCAGCGGGGAATGGTCATGAGCGATTTCCAGGCTTTCCAGCGCACGTTCGGCGGCCATTTGTTCGGCCGCCCGACGACTGCCGGCGCGGCCTTCGGTGCGGATTTGCAGGGGCTCGATCACACAGACCACCCTGAACTGTTGGGCATGCGCCTCGCCTTCGGTACCTGCCAGCGAGTACTGTGGCAAGGCCAGCCGGATGCCCTGGAGATACTCCTGCAAGCGCGTCTTGGCATCCTTGATCCCCTGTCCGGAAGTCAGTTGATTCAGCACGCCGGCGTAGACACGGACGATCACCTGACCAGCAACGTCAAAACCGGCATCCAGCCACAGCGCGCCAAACAGCGCTTCAAGGGCATCGGCCAGAATGGAGGGTCGTTGCTGCCCGCCACTCTTCTGCTCGCCCTCGCCAAGACGTAGGCATTCCCCCAGCGAGAGATCCACAGCAAGCTGGTGCAGGCTGTCCTGGCGTACCAGATTGGCCCGCAGTCGCGAGAGATCGCCTTCGGGAAGCAAGGGGAAACGCTCGAACAGGCGGCGCGCGATGACGGCATTGAGGATCGCATCGCCAAGGAACTCGAGTCGCTCATTGTGGGGCGAAGTGAAGCTGCGATGCGTCAGCGCCAGTTGCAGCAGATCGTGATTCCGGAAGGTATGCCCGAGTGCCTGCTCGAGGCGGGAAGCGGTCATTGCTAGAAACCGCGCCCTGATGACGAACCACGAAAGTCGATTAACAGGCTGACATTGGCGACGAGCGGAATCCGCCTCTCGTAAGCGAAAGCAATGACCAGCCGGTTCTCTTCCTTGAAGATGTCGAGATCAGCCGGGCTGAGGGTCTTGATGTGCTCTATTTCCAGATATTTGCCGAAAGCCTGCCGGATTTCGGGAACCGTCTTGCCGCTGGATTCTTCAGCCACTGCCTTGACCGCATGCCGGATCTTGTAATATTCCATGACATCGGGAAGAGCCCGGATCACGAGCATGGCCACCAAACTGATCAACACGCCCCAGACCACCAGACCCGAAAGGGCCACACCACGCTGACGATTCATAGCCACCGCTCCTTACCTGAATGAGCCGATCCGTGTGAGATCACTGAAATTCAACCAGATGAAAAAAGCCTTCCCAACGATGTTTTGTTCCGGAACAAAGCCCCAATAACGGCTATCGCGGCTGTTGTCGCGATTGTCGCCCATCACGAAGTACTGACCCGGCGGCACCTTGCAGATCACCCCTGCTGCATTGTAGGAACAATCCTGGCGGTTGGGAAACTGTACCGGACCCTGAATATACGGCGGAGCATCTTCATCATTGAGGGTTTGATGCTGTGCCGAGTCCAACCTTTCAATAAATTGCCGCGAATAGTAAAGACGCTCCGAGTGCAGATAATCGTCGATCCGCGTGGTCGGCACCGGCTGGCCGTTGATCGTCAGTTTCTTGTTCAGGTAAGCGATGTTGTCACCCGGCACGCCGATCACCCGCTTGATGTAGTCGAGGGAGGGATCCTCGGGATAACGAAAGACCATCACGTCCCCACGTTGCGGGTTGTTGATGTCGATGATCTTGCGGTTGAGTACCGGCAGGCGAATGCCATAGGTGTATTTGTTGACGAGAATGAAATCGCCGACCTGCAAGGTCGGGATCATCGATCCCGAGGGAATCTTGAACGGTTCGACGAGAAACGAACGCAGGACGAAAACCACCAGGATCACCGGAAAGAAACTCGCCCCGTACTCGACCCACCAGGGGTCCTTGGCGTCGGCCGGGCGGCGCTTGCGCAGAAAACAAGCATCGACGGCCCAGATTGTGCCGCTAATCAGCAACAGGACAAACAGGATCAACGCAAAATTCACTCGATTACTCCTTTACTTGCCGACACGCAACACAGCAAGGAAGGCCTCCTGGGGGATCTCGACCGACCCGACCTGTTTCATGCGCTTCTTGCCGGCCTTCTGCTTTTCGAGCAGTTTCTTCTTGCGCGAAATGTCGCCGCCGTAACACTTGGCCAGAACGTCCTTGCGCATCGCCTTGACATTCTCACGGGCAATGATGTTGGTGCCGATGGCGGCCTGGATGGCGACATCGTACATCTGGCGCGGAATCAGTTCGCGCATCTTGGCGGCCAGTTCGCGGCCACGATAGACCGAATTGACACGATGCAGGATCACGGACAGGGCATCGACGCGTTCACCGTTGATCAGCACGTCAAGCTTGACTACGTCGGCCGCCCGATACTCCTTGAATTCGTAATCGAGAGAGGCGTAGCCGCGCGAGACGGACTTCAGGCGGTCGAAGAAATCCATCACCACTTCAGCCATCGGCATTTCGTAAACCAGTTGCACCTGCCGGCCGTGATAGTTCATGTCGATCTGGTTGCCGCGCTTCTGATTGCACAGCGTAATGACATTGCCCAGATATTCCTGCGGAACGAATACCGTGGTAGTGATGATCGGTTCGCGAATCTCCTCGATCTTTGACAGTTCGGGCAGTTTGGCCGGGTTTTCGACATTGACCAGGTTGCCATCTCGCAGCAGGACTTCATAAACGACAGTTGGCGCGGTGGTGATCAGGTCCTGATCGAACTCGCGTTCGAGACGCTCCTGGACGATCTCCATATGCAACAGCCCGAGGAAACCGCAGCGGAAACCGAAACCGAGCGCCTGCGAAACCTCGGGTTCGTAGCGCAGCGACGCGTCGTTGAGCTTCAGCTTTTCCAGCGATTCGCGCAGCGAGTCGTACTGATTCGACTCGACCGGATAAAGCCCGGCGAAGACCTGCGACTTGATCTCCTTGAACCCCGGCAATGCCGTACTCGCCGGTCGCTCGTGCAGGGTCAGGGTATCGCCGACCTTGGCCGCCTGCAGTTCCTTGATTCCCGAGATAACGTAACCGACCTCGCCGGCGCGCAGAGCGTCGCGTTGCAGCGCCTTGGGAGTGAACACGCCGACCTGCTCACAGAGATGGGTCGAGCCGGCAGCCATCAGACGAATCCGGTCCTTTGGCCTGAGTGTGCCATCGAAGACTCGCACCAGCATGACCACACCGACATAGTTGTCGAACCAGGCATCCACCAGCAGAGCCTTGAGTGGCGCATCAGGATCGCCCGTCGGAGCGGGAATGCGCTCGATGATCGCTTCCAGGATGTCCTCGACGCCCAGGCCAGTCTTGGCCGAAGCGAGGATCGCCTCGGAAGCATCTAGGCCGATGACATCCTCGATCTCCTGGCGAGCATGGTCAGGCATCGCCGACGGCAGATCGATCTTGTTCAGTACGGGCACGACATCGACGCCGAGCTCGATCGCCGTATAGCAGTTGGCGACCGTCTGCGCTTCGACTCCCTGCGATGCATCGACCACCAGCAGGGCTCCCTCACAGGCGGAAAGCGAACGCGAGACCTCATACGAGAAATCGACGTGGCCCGGCGTGTCGATCAGGTTCAGGTTGTAGACCTCGCCGCTGCGCGCCCGGTATTGCAGGGCCGCGGTCTGCGCCTTGATGGTGATGCCACGCTCGCGCTCGATATCCATCGAGTCGAGGACCTGCGCTTCCATCTCGCGATCGGAAAGACCGCCGCAAAGATGAATGATGCGGTCGGCAAGGGTGGACTTTCCGTGATCGATATGCGCGATGATGGAAAAATTGCGGATCAGTTGCATGGACATGGTGTGGGCTCTATCGCGACCGAGCCGCCCCTGAAAAGAAAGGGTGCCGGCGGCGGGCACCCTTGGTCGAACTGCCTGAAGGCGCGGATTCTAGCGGATTTCGCTCAAATAATCACGGACTTTGCTGGTGTCGAGAAAGTAATGGCAAAGCTCACGGCCCTCATGCAGGAGGACCGGGACGAGTTCGTCGTAGAGCGCTTCGAGCGCTGCGTCGGCGTCAACGTCGACGACCTCGACGGCCACGCCGAATTCGGCAGCCAATGTTTCGAGGGCTACTGCCATCTCTGTACAGAGATGGCAGTAGCGCCGCGAGACCAGGGTCAGCTTCGCCGTCTGTGTCACTCGCTGCGACGCTCGGTCAGTCCCTTGATGGTGACGAAGGTCTGCAACTCGCCGCGGCGAACCAGCAAGGTCACGTTGGCCGACTTGTCGAACTGCGCGAGCAAACGGTTGAACTGGTCGCTGCTCTTGATTTCGATGTTCTCGCCACGCGAAATCAGCGCCAGGATGACATCCCCCGGCCGCAGATCGACACGCGCGGCATTGTTGCGAACATCCTCGATCAGCAAACCGCCATTGACCTTGAGTTCGCGCTTCTGCTCGGCAGTCAGCTCGGAAACCACCAACCCGAGGCGATTGGCCGTCCGATCAGGTGATTTTGCACTTCTGCTGCTGCGGGAAGCGACCTTCTCTTCTGCGATTTCTCCAATCACGACCGATACATCCCGGATCGCTCCCTTGCGCCAGATCTGGATCGTCACCCGGCTTCCCGGCTTGGTACTGCCGACGATGCGTGGCAAATCGCTGGAACTGCCAATCGTCTTGCCGTCAAATCTAAGGATGACATCACCCGCTTCAATGCCCGCTTTCTCCGCCGGACCACCCTTTTCGACCGCATTGACTGCTGCGCCTTGGGCTTTGCTCAAACCGAAGGACTCGGCCAGCTCCTTCGTCACCTCCTGAATGACCACACCGATTCGACCGCGGCTGACCTTGCCATTGGCGCGCAGTTGCGCCTGCACCTCCATCGCCACATCGATCGGAATGGCAAAGGAGATCCCCATGAAACCGCCCGACCGGCTGTAAATCTGCGAGTTGATGCCGACCACTTCGCCCTTCATGTTGAACAAGGGGCCGCCTGAGTTGCCCGGATTGACCGCCGTATCGGTCTGGATGAAGGGGACATAGTTCTCCTGTGGCAAGGAGCGACCCTTGGCGCTGACAATGCCGGCCGTCACACTGTTCTCGAAACCGAACGGCGAACCGATCGCGATCACCCATTCGCCGACCTTGAGTCCACCCGGATCACCCAGACGAACGGTCGGCAAACCGGTCGCTTCGATCTTGATCAGCGCCACGTCAGTGCGCTTGTCGGTGCCGATGACCCGTGCCTTGAACTCACGCTTGTCGGTCAGTCGAACGAGAATCTCGTCAGCCGAGTCCACGACATGCGCATTGGTCAGCAGATAACCGTCGGCACTGATCACGAATCCCGAACCAAGAGATCTGCTTTCGTAGTCGCGGGGTACGCCAGGAATTCCCGGCTGACGAGGAATGAAGCGCCGGAAGAACTCATACATCGGATCGCTTTCGTCGAAGGGGAACGGCTGTGCATTCCGCCCACTGCTCCGCACCGACTGGGTGGTACTGATATTGACGACTGCCGGCCCCTGTTTCTCGACAAGCTCGGTGAAGTCGGGCAATCCTCGACTGTCGGCTTGTGCCAACACCGAGAACACCGTTAAAAAGAACGCCACAAGCAACTGTTTCATGGCAGCAATAGCCTCCTGAACGTCATTGAATGACCAAAAAATATGCGGGCGCGGGGTGCAAAATCAAGATCGGATCGTGGGTTGCAAACGGGGGTCGTGCTGGCTCTGCCGCTGCGCTCGCCGCAGGCCCAGCCAGCCGACCAGCAAACCACCCATGGCCCCGCCGATCGCCCCCCCCTCGCCGCCACAGGCCGATCCCGACAGC
>NZ_JDSS02000027.1:44254-50342 GCF_000584955.1 Candidatus Accumulibacter vicinus | reverse complement strand
CCCGGCAAACAGCGCCAGCAAGGGAAACGCATAGGCATACAGCGCACTACGGCCAAGCGAGCCCTCGGCCACAGCCACCTGCACGCGCGCACCGACATCACAATGATCGGGATTCAGCACCCGGAAAGTGCGTGGCGGGCCACACCACAACTGGCCCAGATGGTTGCCCCCGCACCCTCCCGGCTGTCTGCAGCGACCGCAGCCGCTTTCGTCCATGCGAAGGTATGCGTACTGGCCATCAATCGCGGTCACCGTTCCCCAGGCATCAGTCATGATTCATCCTCTCTACCAACCCATTCTCGACCGGGTTACCATCTGCGATCCTGCGAGGTATCGAGTAGCGGTCGCAACTTTTCGGCGACGGCCTCGCGGGCACGAAAAATCCGCGAACGTACTGTGCCAATTGGACAACTCATGGCCTCGGCAATTTCCTCATAACTCAGGCCCTCGATCTCGCGCAGGAGGATCGCGTGACGCAACTCCTCGGGGAGTGCGTCCATTGCCGCGTTGATCGTAGCACCCGTCTGCTTGGATTGCAGCAGGCTCTCCGGCGTGTTGATGTCCTGCAACTGAGTAGCATCCTCAAAGCCTTCGGCTTCTTCAGCGTCAAATTCGGTCGAAGTCGGGGCGCGGCGTCCCTGCGAAACGAGGTGATTCTTGGCCGCATTGATGGCAATCCGGTACAACCAGGTGTAAAACGCACTGTCCCCGCGAAACAACGGCAGCGCCCGATAAGCCTTGATGAATGCCTCCTGGGTCACGTCCTCGATCTCGGCGTGATCGTAAAGAAAGCGAGACAACAGGCGCGCCACCTTGCGCTGGTATTTCACGACCAGCGCGTCGAACGCGTGTTTGTCACCACCCTGGGCGCTCTCGACCAGTTTCTGGTCAATTTCGCGTTCGCTCATGCTCTATGCTTTTCCTTTGGCATACGAAAATCCGCGCCGAAGTATAGCGCAAGCATCGAAACGCCATCGTAACAGTGCATGACCGGCCATTCCGAGCTATCGGACCTGTACATCATCCTGAAGCGCACCGTCAAAAGGCAGGAATGTCGTTGAATTACCACCGTTTCCAACCATTTCCAATCATTTTCCGGGGTGGAGAAAATCGTTTGCGGCGGGCCTGGCGTGCTGGCGCCTGGGCATGATCCTCGCCCGGTCTGGTGCCTTGCGTGCGGTGGCCGGGTTGCTGGCGGCGCTCCCGGGGCGCGCACCGCTGCGCGACACGTATCGCGCAGCGAGCGAAAAAGCGGGGACGCTCCGTGCCGAACTCGATGTGGGCGAGTGTTGGACCCCGTGGTGGGCCTGGGGTCAGCCAGTCGGTGCCTACGCAGTATCGGCAAGCCAGGCGTCGCGCGGCAGGTCGGGTACGCCCGGGGTGATCACGAAGCGGGTCATGGCATGTGGATTCATCAGGCCAACGCCGCCTTTCGCCAGGCGATAGGTGATCATCGGACGCTCAAAGAGACTGGTCAGGCTCATCAGGCGCTCGGCAAGCGCTGGCTTGCGAATGCCTTCGGCGAGGGTATATAAGACATAGCCACCCGTGAAGAAAAACGCTATGCGCCGCGTGAAATGCTCTCCTTCGAGATGGCCTGCGAACGGTTCGGCGTACTGCTCGGCCGTCAGTGCCGTCAGGGTCAGGTTGCCAGGGCTCGGCAGGTAGCCGCTGAGATCGTGAGTCGTTTCAATCTCCAGGCAGGCGATCGCCGCCGCGGCAAAAACTTCGGTCTGACCCGCCGAGCCAATGATCAGCGGGGTGCCGGAGAAGAGCTGCGCGCTGCGCTGGAGGCTTGAAAAAATCTGCTCGAAACTGGCCGCGTCGGTCTGGAAAAAGCGCCGCACCCGGTTGGTCGTGGTAATGACCGTAATGCCGATGGCCATGCTGATCCTCCGTGAAAGATGTCTTGCCTCGGTTGGCGTCCGCCTGCCAGCATCGTGTGCGTTCAGTCGCTGTCGCGGTTCCTGGTCTGCACCCACAACACGTCTGGCCGCCCGCTAACCTTGTTGAGGGCGCGGCCCAGGACAAACATCAGGTCCGAGAGACGATTGAGATACTTGCGTGCAAAATCGGAAACCATTTCGGTGTCCGCCAGGCGCACGATGCAACGCTCGGCGCGGCGGCAGACGGTACGCGCGAGATGAGCAACGGCAGCAGCGCGGGTACCCCCGGGTAGGATGAATTCCTTGAGCGGCGGCAGATCGGCATTGAACTGCTCGACGAGATCTTCGAGTCGACCGATATGGGCCTCGCCGATGACGCTCATTCCCGGCATGCACAATTCGCCCCCGAGATCAAAGAGATCGTGCTGGATGCGCAGCATGGCCTGCCGGATGTCATCCGGCATCTCTTCGGTCAGCAACAGCCCGATCGTCGAGTTGAGTTCGTCGACCTGCCCCATGGCCTCGATGCGCAAGCTGTCCTTACTCACCCGGGTGCCATCGCCGAGACCGGTGGTGCCAGCGTCACCGGTGCGAGTCACAATTTTGGAAAGTCGATTGCCCATGCCAGGATTCCTGATCAAATGATGATGATTATAGCGGAAGGCGCATGCACGCCTCAGTCCACAGCAAAAGCATTGCAGAAACGCAGTTCTTCGGGATAGGGAAAGAAATCCTCGAGATGACCGGCACGGATCTTGTCTTGCGCGTTCTTCCAGAACTTCACATTCAGCAGCGCACGATGGTACTTGAGGAAAGCCGAGCGCACCTTTGGCGAACCGAGCAGAAAACCGGCAAATTCCTCGGGAAAGACATCGTGTCGTCCGACCGAATACCAAGGTTCTCCGGACATCTCCATTTCCGGGTATGGCGCTTCCGGAATGACGCGGAAGTTGATGTCGGTCATGTACTCGATCTCGTCGTAGTCGTAAAAAACGACACGATTGTAACGGGTCACGCCAAAATTCTTCCAGAGCATGTCGCCCGGAAAGATGTTGGCGATGGCCAATTCCTTGATGGCGTTACCGTATTCGAGGACGGCGTGATCGATCTGCGCCGGTGTCGCCGAATCCAGATAGAGATTGAGTGGCGTCAGGCGGCGTTCGATGTAGAGGTGCTTGATCACCAGGTCTTCACCCTCTTCCTCGAGCAGGGACGGTGTCAGGGTGCGCAGTGCTTCCATGAGTTCAGCCGAGAATCGTTGCTTTGGCAGCGCCACATGCGAGAACTCGAGCGTGTCCGACATGCGACCCACCCGGTCTACCTGCTTGACCAGCAGATATTTCCGCTTCACGGTTGCCCGATCCATTTCCTTCGAAGCTCCGAAGACGTCCTTGATCATCTTGAACACATAGGGATACGACGGCAAGGTGAACACCAGCATGACCAGGCCGGCGATCCCCGGCGCAATGATGAACTGGTCTTCGGAATGACGGAGGTGCTGCTTGAGGTCGCGGAAGAAAAGCGTCTTGCCCTGTTTGCCCAGGCCCAGCATGGTGTAAATCTCGGAAGGAGGTTTGTTCGGCATGATGCTGCGCAGGAAGGCCACGTAGCCCGAAGGCACTTCCATATCGACCATGAAATAGGCACGCGACAGTGAGAACAGGACGCTGATCAGCCAGCCGTCAAGCAGGATCGTGTCGACCACCAGTTTGCCAGCCGGGTTGTGCACGACGGCGATGGCGAAGGGTAATTCGTCATGGCCGTTGATCGCCTTGCCGAAAAGATAGGCCGCCTTGTTGCGGTAGAAAGCCGAATGCAGAATCTGGATCTGCGCGTTGGCCTCGGCCTTCGGCCAGTCGCCGAGGCGCTTCCGGGCGGTACGCAGGATGTAATCAACGTCCCGGCCGAGATCCTCGAAAGACCTTTGCCAGTCGAAGTCGGCGATGACCTGTCTGACCGTCCTGCGCAGGCCGTGCTGCGCCGGGTAGTAACTCCGGTAGGTCGGCGGGTAGGACTGGATATACTCCGTCGACACCGCCGGCCTGGCAAAGATGTAGTCGTTGTTGAAATACGTGCGGTGCAGGATCTTCGAGCACACCGAATTGAAGAAGGTCTCCGCAAGTTCAGGCTGCTTGTGGTTGATCAGTCGTCCAATATAGAACAGTTTGAGCTGCTGCCAGGTGGCATCGTCCAGCGAAGCGGCACTGAAGTTGGCACACAGCAGCTCGGCCGTCTCGCTGACGCGGTCATCGTAGGAACGGATCCGTTCGCGAACGGCATCATGGACGCCCTTCCAGTCAGCACTTTCGAACAGCAGCTTGGCTTGCTGACCGTAGCGACGGATCAGTCGATAGTGCCGGTTGAAGCCATCGATCATCGCCTCGGCGATACGTTGGGCGAGCACGTTTGCAACAGTCGATATGTCCATGAATTGAGCCCGATGACCTGACGTGGAACGATTGTAGCACCCGCGGTGCTGCGCCGCACCAGGCCGTCGTCAGTATGTAGGGAACAAGTAAGGTGATTTCCGGGAACCAAGATCCCGAACAACTACCGCAGCGGCTTGTTATTCTGGCCATGAGCCCGGCCTGTCGCCATGACTCTTGGTACGGCTTTTTGCGGAAATCACCTAAAGTCGTTTGTGGCCTATTTCGGTATAGATCGGCGACTGATGCATGTTTCGCACAGGAGGGCGCCGGTAGATGAAGTGATGCGGCTGACAGAAAAGTACCGAGGGCGGCACGAGGGGTGGAGGGCGAAGCATTTTTACGCGTGGTATCGAAAAGACGGTGGCGCCCGCAGCTACCCCTGGGTGAAGAGTCGGCTGCAGGAAGCGGCCCTGGTTCCCAAGGGCAAGGCCCGAGGGGCGCACCGGAAGCGCCGGGAGCGTTCGCCGTGGCCGGGGTTGATGATTCACCAGGATGGCAGCACGCACGAATGGGTCGCTGGCCAGCAATGGGATCTGATCGTGACGATGGACGACGTGACCAACGAGCACTACTCGATGTTCTTCGTGGAGGAAGAAGGCACGATGAGCAGCCTGCGGGGCGTAAGGGAAGTCATCGAATCACGGGGACTCTTCTCGACCTTCTATTCGGACCGGGGCAGCCACTACTGGCCTACGCCGGAAGCCGGGGGCAAGGTGGACAAGCAAAACCTGACGCCATTCGGGCAGGCCATGAAGCGCCTCGGAATCGAGATGATCGCCGCCTACTCGCCAGAAGCCCGCGGGCGCTCGGAGCGCATGTTTCGCACCCATCAGGACCGCCTGCCGCGGGAACTGACACTGGCCGGGATCACCGACATGGCGGACGCCAACCGCTACCTGACCGAAGTCTATCGGTCGGCCTTCAACGCCGAGTTCATGCAGCCGGCGATGGAAGAAGGTAGCGCCTTCGTCGGCTGGATCGGTGGTCCGCTCGGCGACATCCTATGCGAGCGGTTTGAGCGCACCGTCGGCAACGACCACTGCGTCAGCTTCGAGGGGATGAAGTTGCAGATCCCTGCCGATCGTCATCGCTGCCACTATGTCAAGGCCAAGGTGGCGGTGCTGCGCCGTACGGACCACACACTGGCGATCCTGCATGGCCCGCGCAAATTAGCCGACTATGACGAAGCCGGCAAAGTCATGCCTCCGAATTTGAAGGTGGCTGCGTAGGTCCGCCGCGGCCGCCCGGGACGGGGAAATCGGTTCCGGGCTACGCCCTCCACCGCTTTCCCCGCCCCGGTCAAAGCGGACAATTCATGTGCTACAAAACCGGACAGTTCTATTTGTTGCCAACAGCGCCGTCGTCAGTAGCGGCAGGCGAGCAGGCCGGACGCTTCTCCGGCCCGAGGCATTTTCGCTCCTCGCAAACCCTTGCCATTACTGGGTTTCAGACGGGGGGCAGAAATTTTCCACCCCAGTTTAGGGCCTATTTTCCGCCGTTCAGCGGTCGTTTATGCATTGGCGATCAACTTTCACCCCACCCCAAGTTCTCTGGTCGGAAAACAATAAATATACACAGTAACAGGTACTTAGACGTAGCAGTATATGGTATAATCATACTTTTCCTCTGCTCGTGAGCGCTACCATGGCCCATGTCCCGCAAGCCCGGCTGTTTTCCTGGGAAGACGTTGAAAGCTGTTCCGACCTTGACCGTTTGTCGTTGGCGCTCGATTACCTGCCGGACGATGCACTGATGCAGGCCCTTGAAGCCCGT
>NZ_JDSS02000027.1:44023-44244 GCF_000584955.1 Candidatus Accumulibacter vicinus | reverse complement strand
GGTGATCGCCGGGGTGGTCTTCCAACATCCGAGCATCGCCTCGCTACGGCGGGAACTTGGCCGCAACCCGGCGCTGATGAATCTGTGCGGGTTTGAAATGCTTCCCGTGGCGAAGAAGCCAGCGGTCGGAGCCCACGTGATTCCCTTTGAGCCCTATCTCGGCTTTCAGGGCTTTGAAGCCGATCGAGACACGCTGAAGTACCGTTGCCCGGCGGCTTACG
>NZ_JDSS02000027.1:43090-44013 GCF_000584955.1 Candidatus Accumulibacter vicinus | reverse complement strand
GTTCCACCCGACTCAGCGTTCTCCCGCTTTCTGGCGACCTTGATCCAATTGGAAACGGCCGGCGGCTACACGAAGCAGATGCTCGCCTCGCTGCGGCAAAGTCTCACCGAGGTGTTGCCCGATTTCGGCCGGCACTTGGGCTTCGACGGCAAGGCGGTCGAAAGCCACAGTACCGGACAAAGAGACCGCGAAACGAGCAAGACCTCCGATCCAGACGCGGACTGGGGCCACCACAAGACCTCGGGCGTCGATGCGAACGGCAAAACCTGGAGCCAGGTCAAGAGCTGGTTTGGCTATGGCTTGCACGTGATCGCGGACACGCACTACGAGTTGCCGGTCGCTGTCGTGGTGACTTGTGCCTCGGCATCGGAATCCCCGACCCTGCGCCAGATGATCGGCGAACTGTTCGCCGAACAGCCGGTACTGGCCGAACGGTGTGAGGATTTCAGCGCCGACCGTGGGCTCGATGCCGGTGAAACGAAGGCACTCCTGTGGGATACCTACCGTATTCGGCCCCTGATCGACACGCGCGAACTGTGGCGCGCAGAGAAACAGGAGCCCGACTTCGATCCGTCCAGCACGATTACCCGCCCGCTGTTTCCCGAGCGTGCCGATACCCTCGTCCATACCGAAATGGGCAATGTCCGTTGCTGCTGTCCGCAGACGGGCGAAGTCCGCGACCTGGTCTTTCAGGGCTTCGAAGCCGATCGAGACACGCTGAAGTACCGTTGCCCGGCGGCTTACGTGGGGAGTGTGTGCCCGGGCGCCGAGTCCTGCCACGCCGCAGGCGACGTCCATCCCGGCACCTATGGCCGGATCGTTCGCATCAAGATTACCGAACAGGATCGCCGCATCTTCGTGCCGACACCCCATGGCAGCCCGAGCTGGCATCGGGGCTACAACCGGCGCACCGCACTGGAACG
>NZ_JDSS02000027.1:42765-43080 GCF_000584955.1 Candidatus Accumulibacter vicinus | reverse complement strand
TGGCCGGATCGTTCGCATCAAGATTACCGAGCAGGATCGCCGGATCTTCGTGCCGACGCCCCATGGTGGCCCGAGCTGGCATCGGGGCTACAACCGGCGCACCGCACTGGAACGAATCAACAACCGTATCGACCACAGCTTCGGCTTTGAGCACCACTTCATCCGCGGCATTGACAAGATGAAGCTGCGGGTAGGGCTGGCCTTCGCGGTCATGCTCGCGATGGCGCTTGGGCACATCAAGCAGGGGCGTGCTCACCAGATGCGCTCACTGGTTCAGACTCCACGACAGGCCAGCGGTTAGCGCCTCCAGGCGAC
>NZ_JDSS02000027.1:42471-42755 GCF_000584955.1 Candidatus Accumulibacter vicinus | reverse complement strand
AGTCGGGCTGGCCTTTGGGGTCATGCTCGCGATGGCGCTCGGGCACATCAAGCAGGGGCGTGCTCACCAAATGCGCTCACTGGTCCAGACTCCACGACCAGCCAGCGGTTAGCGCCACCCAGCGACTCCCTCGCATCAGGCACACCAGACCGCGATTCCCCGGCGGGGACAGGTGGCGCCCAAGAATCGTCAAGACCGGAAAAAGCCGGGCGCCGACGACGAAAAGCCAGCGAAGCTTCGCCTCCTACGGCTGCCGGTACGTCGACGCCGTCGCCAAAAATGCG
>NZ_JDSS02000027.1:40009-42285 GCF_000584955.1 Candidatus Accumulibacter vicinus | reverse complement strand
TCCCTCGTATCAGGCATACCAGACGGCGTTCTTCGGCGGGGACGGGTGGCGCCCACGGATCGTCAAAACTGGAAAAAACCGGGCGCCGACGACAAAAAAGCAGCGCAGCCTCGCCTCCGACGGCTGCCAGTAGGTCGACGCCAGCGCCAAAAATGCGTAGGGTATATTTTGGACGCTGGAAAATCGACACATCGAAAATGTCTCGGCCCTGAATAGGCTGGCAAATCGCCTGCATTTGCGACATAATCACGAGTGGTGCCGCAGGCGAATTGGCTTCAGACAGATCCCGCGTGCCCACGTACGCAGCATCGTCCGATCTTCGGGTTCCGAGTCACTGTAGAGAGCTGCATAACACCGTTGTTGGCGCCCGAATCGGCCACAAGCAAATCACACTATATGGAGTTGGCATGAGCGCAAGTCTGATCAAAATCCCGCAGGGTGGCCAGAAAATCATTCCAGGGGACGCCATCCCCGATCACCCGATCATCCCGTTCATCGAAGGCGACGGTATCGGCGTCGACATTACGCCGGTGATGATCAAGGTTGTCGATGCGGCAGTTGCCAAGGCCTATGGCGGCGTCAAGAAGATCCACTGGATGGAAGTGTACGCTGGCGAAAAATCGACCCAGATGTACGGTTCAGATGTCTGGTTGTCGGCCGAGACTCTCGACACGCTCAAGGAATACTCGGTTTCGATCAAGGGGCCGATGACCACCCCGGTCGGTGGCGGCATCCGTTCGCTGAATGTGGCCCTGCGCCAGGAACTCGATCTCTACCAGTGCGTCCGCCCGATCCAGTACTTCCGCGGCGTCCCCTCGCCGCTCAAGGATCCCTCGAAGACCAATATGGTGATCTTCCGCGAGAACACCGAGGACATCTACGCCGGTATTGAATGGGAATCGGGTTCGGATGGCTGCAACAAGGTCATCAAGTTCCTGCAGAACGAGATGGGGGTCAAGAAGATCCGCTTCCCGGCCACTTCCGGCATCGGCATCAAGCCGATTTCGAAGGAGGGCACCGAGCGTCTGGTGCGTGCCGCAATCAAGTACGCGATCGCCAACAAGCGCCGCTCGGTCACCATCGTACACAAGGGCAACATCATGAAGTTCACCGAAGGGGCCTTCCGTGACTGGGCCTACGCCCTGGCCAAGAACGAGTTCGGGGGAGTCGAGATCGACGGCGGACCATGGCTCAAGCTCCCGAATGGCATCGTCATCAAGGACTCGATCGCGGATGCCTTCCTGCAGCAGATTCTGCTGCGCCCGGCGGAATACGACGTGATCTGCACCACCAACTTGAACGGCGATTACATTTCCGACGCCCTGGCCGCACAGGTCGGCGGTATCGGCATCGCTCCAGGTGCCAACATCTCCGACCAGTATGCCTGCTTTGAAGCCACGCACGGCACAGCGCCGAAATACGCCGGCCTCGACAAGGTGAACCCGGGTTCGCTGATCCTCTCTGCCGAAATGATGCTCCGTCACCTCGGCTGGATCGAAGCCGCCGACCTGATCATCACGGCAATGGAAGCGGCGATTGGCGACAAGGTCGTGACCTACGATTTTGCGCGTCTGATGGAAGGTGCGACCGAAGTGTCCTGCTCCGAGTTCGGCGACGCGATGATTGCCCGCATGTAGGCAGTGCCTTGACTGCCCTGCCGTATTGACAAGGCCCCCGCAAGGGGGCTTTGTTCTTCCAGGACCGATTCATGAACCCATCGAACAAACCACTTGCCGGCCTGACGGTCATCGAACTCGGCAGCCTGATTGCCGGCCCTTTCGCCGCGCGCATCCTCGCCGAATTCGGTGCCGAGGTGATCAAGATCGAATCGCCCGACGGCGGCGATCCCCTGCGCAAATGGCGCAAACTCTACGAGGGCACCTCTCTGTGGTGGTATGTGCAATCGCGCAACAAGAAATCGCTGACGGTCAATCTCAAGCATGCGGCAGGACGTGAGATTGTCCGCAAGCTCATTGTCGAGGCCGACATCGTCGTCGAAAACTTCCGTCCCGGAGTACTCGAAAAGCTCGGGCTCGGCTGGGAGGCCCTGTCGGCAATCAATCCCGGTCTGGTGATGTTGCGTCTCTCGGGTTTTGGCCAGAACGGCCCGATGGCGCAGCAACCCGGTTTCGGTGCGATTGGCGAATCGATGGGTGGGCTGCGTTATGTGACCGGTTTCCCCGATCGGCCACCGGTCAAGACCGGAATCTCGATTGGCGATTCGATTGCCGCACTCTGGGGAGTGATCGGCACCTTGATGGCCCTGCGCCACAAGG
>NZ_JDSS02000027.1:36273-39999 GCF_000584955.1 Candidatus Accumulibacter vicinus | reverse complement strand
GCGCTGGAAAATCGACACATCGAAAATGTCTCCACGGCGATTGCTTACGCAAATGTCCTGAGTTTCCGCCAAAAGTGATGGGGGGTTGGCCTCAATAAAAAGCTTGCAATCGGCTTTGGAATCGCGTTTGCTACCCACCTTTTTCGGAGGCGAAGATGACGCTACCTGAGGCATTTGCGCAGATTCAGGATCACCGGCGAGGGCCGGCACGGTGCTACGACTTGCAAGAGATGATTGTGATGGCGATCTGCGCGGTACTGTGCGGTGCCGATAGCTGGGTGGACGTAGCGGACTGGTGTGAGGATGAACAAAGTTGGCTGAAAACTTTCTTGGTGCGGGCGCATGGCAGCCCGTCGCATGACACCTTTGGGAAGGTGTTTCGAGTCCTGGATGCGGCCGTCTTTGAGCGCTGCTTTCGGCAGTGGGTAGCCAGTCTAGTCGGCGTGGTCAAGGGGGTTGTAGCGTTTGACGGCAAGACGTTGAGGGGGTCGAAAGAGGGACCCCATACGGCGTTGCACATGGTCAGCGCCTACGCCACGGAGATGGGCCTCTCGCTGGGACAGGAAGGTAGCGCAGGCAAGGGCAACGAACTGGCGGCGACCCGAGCGCTGCTGGATACCTTGGTGCTCAAGGGGTGTATCGTGACGATGGACGCCTTGGGGTGCCAAACGGATATCGCTGACAAGATTACGGCTCAGGGCGGCGAATACGTGCTGGCGGTCAAGGACAACCGGAAGAACCTGTCGGAGCACCTCGTCGAGTTTTTCGAGACGGCCGAGGCGTTTGACTGGCGCAACATTAACGTCCAAAAACGCGTCTGGACCGAGAAGGATCATGGCCGCCTTGAGACCCGCCGGGCCGCCTTGGTGACGGATGTGTCGTGGATGGACCAGTCCGTCCGCGAGAACTGGGCCAAGCTGAGCGCCGTTGGCATGATCGAGTCTGAGCAGGAAATCAACGGCAAAATCTCTATCGACCGTCGCTATTTCATCGCCAGTTCCGGAGTGAAGACGGTCGAACAGTTCGCTCATGCGGTGCGTGCTCACTGGGGTATCGAGGCGATGCATTGGGTGCTTAATGTCACTTTCTGCGAAGACCACTGCCGGATCAACAAAGGCCACGGCGCACGGAATTTCTCAGCGTTGCGCAAGTTCGCCCTGTCGGCCTTGCGCAACGACCAACGTCACCCCGAGCGCAGCCTACGCCGTCGCCGAAAACTCGCCGACCGCCACCCGGACTACCGGGTTGAACTACTTGGACTTGCGGAGCGGCAGTGAGGCTGGGATAGACATTATGATATATATGTAAGCAATCGCCGTGAAAATGTCTCATGCGCGCAAACGTTGCTTCCGGTGATGTGCTCATATAAGATGACCTCCGGTTTCGTCAGGGGAGAGTCCCTCGTTCGAGGGAGCTCAGATTGTGATGCGAGCGCGTCGCCACCGGCTCCTCCGCGGAGCGCCTTCGTTCAACTGTAGGTTCAACACGGACAAAAATACTCTGCATTTTTGCCGGGTTAACCTGGGCGTCATGCATCAAGAGCACGAAATACCGTTAGCGGACAACTTGCCGCCGTTTCATGTATCCCGAAAGCTGACAACGGATCGGCCGCCCCACCCTGAAACCAGCCACCTACCCTGAGTTATGACATCTCTCGGCTTGCTGCTGTGGATTGTTCTCGGCATCGCTTTGCAGGTGGGGCTGTTCCTAGGCATCAGTTTCTGGCAGCACTGGCAGTCCTACAGCCGGCTCAAGCACGGACAGCCCGAAGCAGACGAATCGATACCCGCGGTCAGCCTGCCAAAGGCGGGAGTGGCTGGCTGGTCAGGATTTCGCCCTTTCAAGGTTGCCCAACGCGTTTTAGAAGACGCCGCAAGGCAAATCTGTTCTTTCTACCTGGAGCCCGAGGACAGGCAGGCACTTCCGTCATACAAGCCTGGCCAGTTCCTGACCTTCCGTTTGGACGTTCCCAAGGCCGACGGCAGTGGCACCGAGCAGATAACCCGCTGCTACTCCCTGTCGGATGCCCCTCAGTCCGACCATTATCGTGTTTCGATCAAACGGGTACCGCCTCCACCGAAGAGCGATCATCTCCCAGGGCGCTCCTCGAACTTCTTCCACGACCATATTCAGGTCGGTATGACACTTCAAGTCCGGGCTCCCTCAGGACACTTCTATCTCGAACCGGGCAGCAGCCCCATAGTCCTGATCGCTGGCGGTATCGGCATCACGCCCATGCTCAGCATGCTCAACTGGTGCCGGTCGTACCAACCCGAACGCGAAGTCTGGTTCTTCTATGGCGTGCGCAACAGCAAGGAAACCGCCTTTGCAGCGCATCTGGGCGCAATCGCCGCCGCCAAGCCCAACGTCCATCTACGCTTGTGCTTCAGCGACCCGCTGCCGGAAGATCAACCGGGCAGGGACTTTCACCACCGCGGGCGCGTGGACGTGAATCTGTTCCGCATGGAATTGCCGCTGAGGCCCTACCACTACTACATCTGCGGACCCACCCCGATGATGGAAAGCTTGGTGGCGGGGCTGGAGGACTGGGGCGTCCCCGATTCGCACATCCACTTCGAAGCCTTCGGTCCCGCGTGCATCAAACGCCGCAAAGCGGAGACCCCCGCTAACGGGGGCGCCATTGCTGCGCCCGCAAGCGACATTACAGTGACCTTCGCCAAATCGGGCAAGCAGGCTCGCTGGTCGCCGCAGTCGGGTAGTCTGCTGGAATTCGCCGAATCCCAGGGGATCGCCATCGACTCGGGCTGCCGCGCCGGGGGCTGCGGCACCTGTCAGACCACGATACGCTCCGGCGAAGTGTCCTATCGGCAATCTCCGGACTATGATCCCGAACCCGGCACCTGCCTGATGTGCGTCTGCACCCCGAAGACCCATGTGACGCTGGAGGCCTGAATGACGATACCCGGCACAGCCTCGCTCTGGCGGAACCACATCCTGCCGTTCACGCTGTTGGTCTCCCTGCTCGGCACGGCAACCGTCGTCGGCGACTATCTGCTCCATCGTCTCGATCTGGTCTGGGTGGGGCGCTATCTCGGCATCCCCGGCACCTTGCTGATCATCGGTTCGCTGACCTATTCCCTGCGCAAGCGGAAAGTCATCGCATCGGGGAACGTCAAATTCTGGCTCAGGATGCACGAACTCGGCACCTGGCTCGGCTCCTGGATGGTGCTGCTCCATGCCGGCGTGCATTTCAATGCCATCCTGCCCTGGCTGGCCACCATCGCCATGGGCGTCAACGTCATCAGCGGCATGGTCGGCAAGATGTTGCTGGGCCGCGCGCGCGAACATGTCCAGGCCCAGCGCGAGCAATACCAGTTGCGCGGCTTGCCCAAGGCCGAGGTCGATCAGGCGGTGTTCTGGGAATCGGTGACCTTTGACGCCATGACCAAGTGGCGAAAGGTTCACATTCCGATCTTCATTGTCTTTGCTGTGCTGGCGCTAGGCCACATCGTCAGCATCTTCCTGTTCTGGGGGTGGCGATGAGCAAGACCCTCAAGATCGTTCTGGCGACCAATCTCATCGTCCTGGCCATCCTGTCCTTCGTCTATCCTCATTTGATGGTCGGACCCGGCAAGCTGATTCCCGGCCACGGCAAGCTCGAAACAGACTGCTTTGCCTGCCACGCGCCGTTCTTCGGGACTACGACTGAACGCTGCACGACCTGCCACAAGCCGGAAGAGATCGGCAGGCTCACGAGCATTGGGC
>NZ_JDSS02000027.1:23727-35925 GCF_000584955.1 Candidatus Accumulibacter vicinus | reverse complement strand
AGCCGATCCGGAAACCGCTCACCAGCACGCCCTTCCATCAGAAGCTCCTGAAGCAGGATTGCCTGGCGTGCCATAGCGATCATGCGGGCGTGAAACGTTTCCGCATCGAAGGGCGGTTCAAGCACGCCTTGCTGCAGATGGAAGCGCGCAAGGAATGCCAGTCCTGCCACAAGTCACCTGCCGACTCTCTCCATCAGCAGATCACCGGGAATTGCAACCAGTGCCACACCGATGAGAAATGGGTGCCCGCGACCTTCGATCACGCCAAGTATTTCGTTTTCGATCGCGATCACAACGTGAAATGCGCAACCTGTCACGTGCGTAGCGACTACAGCCGCTATACCTGCTACGGTTGCCATGAGCACACGCCCGAGAAGATTCGGCGCGAGCATGTCGAAGAGGGCATCCGCGACTTCAAGGACTGCGTCGAATGCCACCGTAGCGCCGATAAGCACGACATCCGGATGCCAGGGCGCGGGCGAGAGAGCGAAAAAGGACATGGCAAGGAGCGGGATGACGACTGATTTGCTAGATGCTTGACGATGGTCAGCGTCCAGCCGAAGAGGGCACGCACCCATTCCATCCGCGTACCGGCTTAAGCACTATCCGCCAATACCGTCCGGAATCGTACAGAACCAAGCGGCCAGTTGAAGCAGCACGGCTCGGGCACCCGCGCGACCCTGAATGCCTGCTGAATGGACCACCACAGCCAGCAGAGCTCCGAGCAAAGTTCAGTTTTTTTGACAGCCTCTAAGCACTGTCGCTGATGCGGGGGCCGCTGGACAAGGTGTTTTGTCCGTCCGGGCCATAGAGGCCGAAGGCACTGCGGGTTCCCAGAAGTGCTTCAAGTGCCCGGGCATTGTATTGCATGCGCAGCTGGATCAATTCGCCATTCATGCGATTCAGGTCGCGCGCCTGACTGGCAATCGACAGCAGCAAGGTCCAGGCGGCATGGGCGCGGCTCGCCGTCGGGTGCGCCGCAAACCAGGCGGACAAGCCAGCGCGATCCGCGGTCAGGCCTTCTGCCGCGAGCACTTGGTGACGCTGCTCGGCGAGAGTCGCCAGTTGGACGGCCAGTCCGTTTTTCTGCTGCACCAACTCTTGAAGATGCTCAACCTCACCTTTGGTGAGCATCTCCTGCTCAAGTTCGAGCAGGGTGACAAAGCTCCCTGCCGCGGCGACTTCGGCCTCAACCGTTGACAGAAAATCCGTCATCGTCGCCATCAAGGCTTCGGGAATCAAGCCCGACTGGCGGAAGCGACGAGTTCGCTGGCAGAGGCGATCAGCCGGTCGGCAATCGCCTCGGAATTGATCGTGAAGCGGCCTTCGGCGATTGCCTGCTTGATTTCAGAAACCCGCGACGCGTCGAAGGTCGAAGCTTCACCGGGAGACTGTAGCTGTCCGGCGAGTTCACTGAGGTGGACTTCCGTAGCAGCGCTGGTTGCCGGCTGGCTGACACTGGTGCGATGACGCACCTCGGTGAAAGCGCTGGCGGAGGTAGAGGTTGTGCTGTCGATTTTCATGGACGTACCCTTAAAACGGTTGTACTCAACCAGTGTATCGGCGAATGACGGTTAAACTTTAACATTTGTTTTCGCAATATAGAGGGGGGCTTGCGCACCAGGCATGCAAGATCTGCGACTAATACGACACCTCAACAACACCAGGGCTTCGGGCGACGCCACTGACGACCTGGCCGGAAGCTGTCCGCACCTGCGCAATCTGGCCTTCAGTAGCGTTGTTCAGTGCCTTTCCCTCATTAGTGACCGTGAACCCTGCGCCTGTCGACAGCAGCTTGACGCTTTGCCCTTGCTGAACAAGCCATGGTGCGGTCAACAGATCGCTGCGTAGCGGCTGACCTACAGCGATGCCGTTCCTGACGGTTTTGCCAATGGCCTGGGCGGGGTCGGTTACGACGTTGGCCGGCAGCGCGCCGAGATCGCCGCTTTGCGTGCGCAGGTCGGCACTGGCCACCACTTGGCCGGGTATTAACTGGCGTGCCGTAACCAGATAATTTCCCGTAATTCTGACCTGTACGGGCACATACACGGTCCATACTTTCGGAGCGAGGCAGCGTACGCCGACCATCGCTTTTCCCCAGAGCCGGCCTCCCGGCGGCAGAAAGGGCTCAAAGGCGCTACATGGGGTGTTTTGGGCATGCTGATCAAGCTGACCGACGCCATAGCTGACTTTGCCTGGCAATCCTTGGGTCTGGATACGCAGAAACTCATCGAGAGCAGCCGGCAAGGACGCTTGGCCGAGAACGCTGTTGCTCATGACGGCGAGCAGCATCGCGAACCGCCCAGGCCATCGGCCGAAGTGCGGGAAAACAGGAGAAAGACGCATCTCGCCATTCTGCCTGAATCTGCCTCAATGGCGAAGGTTAACCGGCGACGAGAACGGCCGCGCCGCGAATCTGGCCTGCCCGCAATTGCTGCAGTGCGGCATTGGCCAATTCCAAGGGAAATCGTGTCACTTCGGTGCGGACGCCGGCCTTGGGCGCGATGGCAAAGAACTCCTCGCCATCGCGGCGTGTCAGATTGGCGATCGAGCGCACGCAACGCTCTCCCCAGAGAATGGCGTAAGGGAACTCGGGAATGTTGCTCATGTGAATGCCTGCACAAACCACCGTTCCGCCCTTGACAGTGTGACGCAGCGCCTGCGGAACCAGGTCACCGACCGGCGCAAAGAGAATCGCGGCGTCCATTTCCTGTGGCGGCGCGCTGTCGGCATCGCCGGCCCAGGTAGCCCCCAACTGGCGGGCGAATTGCTGGCCATCCCTATCACCCGGCTTGGTAAAGGCAAATATTTCGCGGCCTTGCCAGCGGGCTACTTGCGCAATGATGTGCGCGGCCGCGCCGAAACCGTAGATGCCCAGACGCCGCGCATCGCCGGCAGCGACCAGCGAGCGATAGCCGATCAGTCCGGCACAGAGCAGCGGCGCCGCTTCGGCATCCGGGTATTCGTTCGGCAGTGCAAAGCAGTAGCGCTGATCGGCCAACGCGAACTCGGCGTAACCGCCGTTCAGCGTGTAGCCGGTGAACTCTGCCCGATCGCAAAGGTTCTCGGAACCGCTTGCGCAGTAGCGGCAATGACCACAGGTATGCCCCAGCCAGGGGACGCCAAGACGTTGGCCAAGCGCAAAACGTTCCACCCTGTCGCCTTTCTCGACAACGACACCGACGATTTCATGGCCAAGGACAAGCGGCAGCCTGGGGTGCTGCAGATCGCCGTCCATGACGTGCAGATCCGTGCGACAGACTCCACAGGCCCGTACTTTGAGCAGAACTTGATCAGCCTCGGGTTTCGGTCGAGGCACCTCGGCCAATCGCAACGGCTGGCCCTGGGCATCCAGAATCATGGCCTTCATGCACATCCCCCGTAGTCATTATTTCCGGTGATCCGGTCTGGAACGATATTGTTGAAACCAACTACTCGCTGGCCAGCGAGGCGCGCAGTTTGCCGAGCGCTTCGCGCAGCGGTTCGATTCCTGGGCGGTGCCGGAGCGGGCGGAACTCGTCGGCGATCAGCCCTTGAGCGATGTGCTGCCCAAGCTTGCGATAGCTTTCGAACTGCGATTCGTCAAACCATTGATCAAGTGTCGACACATGCGGAAAATCCCGGTGCTGGGATTTGTACTGCAACAGGTCGGCCGACTCATCACCCGTCAGCGACGGCTTGATGTAAAACAGCAGGCCTTCGGCCGCCGGACGCTCCTCGGTCTCCGGGTAGTGGATCAGACCGACCGCAGAGTGGCAGGCGGACACGCCGCTTGCATCGGGAATGATGCTGCGCGGATCGATGTCGATCTCGACTCCGAAGTCGGTCCGACACTTGCGGACCGCGTTGCCAAGATCCTCGAAGGTATAGTCGCCGTCCTGCGAGGCGTCGGAGGCGATGATCACCCGACAGCGCCGCCGGACGAGTTCATAGAGTCCGAGGTTCTCGAAATGGCCGCCGTCGCTGAGGTAGACCAGATCCTTGCGGTCGGAGGACAGACCAAGCAGCTCGAGAAGCAGCATCCGGCTGCTAAAGCTTCGGGAGTCTTCGCGCCAGCATGTCGGCTGGCGCGGATTCGGCAGCCACCAGCCCAGCCGGGCGTTGAAGACGGTCATCAGGAAAGCGGTGGCGGCATTGGTATGGTAGCCCCAGTTGGGACTCGCCGCCGCGCCGGAAATCGTCATGGCCATCGCCAGCGGGAGATGCTCTTTCCTGCCAACTGCTTTGACGGCGAAATCGGCCGTCTTCTGGAAGGCGTCGATGCCGCGTTCGCCGAACGCCAGTCGGTAGCCACAGTAGAGTGGGCTGAAAAGAAACGATGCCGCCTTGCGTTCCTGCCAGCCCAGGCGGTCGGTGGCCCCTGCGACCGGATCGTGGGTGATGTTGAGTGCGCAGTTGATCAGCGGATAAGGCCGCACCCTGGCCAGATCGCAGAGCGGTGGCGAATCCTTGTCGGTCATGCCGGTGTACAGGTTGGGCCGGCGTTCGCTGTTGGATGCGCCGAGGTAGCAGCGCGCGAGCCGGTTGCGATAGAAGAAGTGCAGCGAGAAGATGTTGATGTCCAGCCGCCAGGCGAGCATGAGGATCACCAAGAAAAGCAGCGCGAGTACTGTGAGCCACTGCCCAGCGGTGATGGCGCGTGCCCGGTACAGAGAAAGATTGGCGTAATCTGCAAAGGGCGTTACCAGCCAGCAGTCGATGGTCGCTGAAGGACTCTCGACCTGGGCTGCCGTTTCGCGGTCGACGATCCGATAGGCCAGGTTCCAGCCGCTGCTCTTTTCAGGGCACGCTTCGCCAGTCTGCGGCGTGGCACTTGGCGTTGCCTGGTCGGCCACGGCCGTGACGGCCGCCACCGGCGCACCGAGCTTCTTGACACCCCAATGAACGCCGAGCGCGACCAGCCCGAGCAGGCCCACGATGAACGCGTAAGGCGCCGCTCGCGCCAGCCATTCGCGCCAGTTCGGCTTGCCTTCGGTGCCGCTGCACTGGGCGCTGGTCGCCGACAAGGCCCCCATCGCGGTGGTCGCCAGCCAGGCAATACCTCCGGCCGTCATCAGGTAATCCCACGACAGGTGCCAAAGGAAGGGCGTGCCGAAAGTGATTCCGCTGGCCGCCAACCAGACAACTGTCGTATGCAGCAGACGGCCGTTGCAGCGTGCCCACCACTCGCGATACATCTCGCCGCCAAGCTGATGCAAAAGCGCGAGCAGCAAGGAGCCCGCCGAGAAGGCCGCCAGCAACGTCATCGGCGGCGCCAGCACGATGAACAGCAGCAGGTGCGCAGGTTCGGCCAGGCCAAGCCCCTTGCCGAACGCCGGCCAGATGAGCAGGAGCAGGAAGGGCAGGGTCATCCAGAGCAGGCAGAAGAACGAAGCCACGAGGAGGCTGGCCCACACGCTGCCGGATCTGCATCGGTCAGCCGTTCGACTTTCGGAATTCGCGGCGAGAAAGGTCACCAGCAGAATGAGCGCCCACGGACCCAGAACCGACACCAGGGAGAGCACGGACCCGGTCGATTCGGTGTCCGGCAGGGCAGCGATCAGACCCCAGGCAATGAACAGAACCAGGGCCAGGGCGCTCACCAGCAGTAACTGGTTGACCAGGGTATTGCGCAACCAGGTGGCCAGTGCGGTCAGCGTGTCGGCGCTGAACAGCCCTGCACGGGGTGTCAGGTAATTGCTGAAACGCCGAAGCCAGGTCACCTCGCGCGGTTCTCCAGCGTCGTTGAACTGCTCGGCCCGTTGCCGTTTTGTGCCACCCAGGCGCCCGGCGACGGCCTCGACCGCGGTCAGAGCGGGGGTGTCGCCGGTGCTCTTGCCGGTACGGTAGAGCCAGGCAGTCAGCCATGCGCCAATGTAGCCACCGCCAGAGACTGTCGACAGATAATCGATGCGCGGCAGAACCCCGCCACCGGCCAGTGCCTGCAGCACACCGAGGTTGAAGGTCGCGCTGCGGATGCCGCCACCGGACAAGGCCAGACCGACACATTTCGGCTCGGGAGAAGTTTGTCGAGTGCTTTCTGCCGGCGACGACGGCTGATCGGCAAGATCCTCCGGGGGGCTTGGCGGCCGCGCTGGTGCGCCTTCGGCGTCCGTTTTCTGCGCTGCCAGGGTGCCCCCGGGAAGCCGTTGGAGGGCCTGCCACTCGGCCCAGATCACCTGGCGCGATGGCACGGCCTGCAGCTTCTCGGCGGTGAACGAGCGATTATTTTCGAGCAGGGCGATGTATTTGGCGATGTCGTGATCGGCGATCAGAGAGAAGTGCTTGACGTCCTTACTGTCCCCAACTTGACTGAGGGCATCCTCGCATTTCTGGAGGGCTGCCTTGATCCTTGGGCCGACCAGGTCGGCGGCGCGGTCGCGCTCCTCGAGCACCCCCCTGTGATCGAAGTAGAAACGGCGGCCGACATGGCGAAAACCCGTACTCGCCAGCGGCACGCGCGGGACGACATCGTCGCGATTGACGAAGCGGAAAGTCTTCAGACCAAGCGCGTCTTCATAGGCAGCGGCGAATGGCCAGTCGCCGACCCGCGGCTGACCGTAAGTGTAGACGCCACGCACCGTGAGCCCGCTTTCGGGCCGCCCCTCACCGGTAGACAAATCGCCGAATACGCAACGCGCCGCGGCCAGCACCGCCAGCGCGCCACCAAGACTGTGGCCGGTGATCCAGAGATCACGAACCGCATGTGCTGCGAGCCGCGCGCGGATGCGCGTCCATACGGCGTCGAGTGCGTCCCGGAATCCCCGGTGTACGAAGCCACCCGGACCCTCGCTGCGGAGGGTGCTGAAGTTGACCAGCCAGTCGTTCAACTGTTGTTCGGAACCCCGGAAGACCAGCAGCCCGGTTCCATTCGCTGCGACGACGAAGGCTTGCGTGCCGATCCTGTCGTCAGTGACGAAGTCCGTCTGCGGGTCGAAAACCCACGCTTCGTCTGCCTGCTCGGTCAGGCCACCGGCAAACTCCGGTGCCGACCGGTAAGCCTGCGCACTCAGCCTGGCCAGGTCCAGCGCCACGTCGAACGAGTAGCCGTCGGTGCCGGCCGAGAAGTGCTCCGGACTGATCCTGCGGGTGTTGCGATCACCGCTGGCGTTCATCTGGTTCTCCTGGGTCTGTCCCACCCACACCAGCAAACTGAAGGGCACTGCAGGCGCTTGACCTTTACCGGCCGCTGCCGGCATGTTTGCCGATGCGGCCCAATCCGGACGTCACGCCGACGCGTCAGTCACCCGCATTGCCCGGCAGTCGCCGTTCAGGCTGTTTCGATCGGGTTGCCAGGTGGGGGGTTGTTGTGCACCAGGCGGCCGGCATCGGGCCGCGCCGACACCGTGTGGTGGATGAGGTCGGTTGCTTTGATCCGGCGCGCCGGATCAAGCTGTGGATCGAAATTTTTCGAGATCGGCGCTGTCGGATCGCACTGCGACGCATAGCTGGCCAGCTTCTGTGTGTCGAAGGACAGCCCCGCGGCTTCCGCCTGCCGGATCATCCAGCACAGCGAGATATGGGATAGACCGACGCTCTGGCCGCCGCCGACGTCGGAGTGTACGCCGCGAAACCAGACCTCTCTGAGGATTTCAGGCGGCGGCACGCTCCCGTCAGCGCGTTTGATTCGCGTCGGCCGAAAGTTCTCCCGGCGTTCGTCGAGCGCTAGTGCGTGACAACATTTCTCGACGTTATCCGGCAGGGTCAGGTGCCAGCCGATGTTGATCGGATTGCCGGGAATGCCGAATGAGGCGACCAGATCCCAGATGCCCAGGAAACGGATGCGGACATCCGGAAAGTTCTCCTTGACCTCGTTGGCGAAATGGACCGCCAGCGCCGAACCTCGACTGAATCCGACGATGTCGATCATCCGGTCGCCAGCGGCAAAGTGCCTTTCAACCGCCTCGATCGCCTCGCGAATTCGCAGTCTGCCGCCGGCGCCGGCGACACCGCCCAACACCTTGCCGATGAATCCGAGGCGAGTGCCGACCCCCTCGAGGTAGTAGATGTGGCCCTGGTAGGCATCGCGGAAGCGGACGACGTTGCTGTCTCTGGCTTCGTCCTCCTCGTCTTCGTTCCAGGTGCCATCAAACGCATAGAGTGCCATTGCTCAATCTCCCATGTCGGACCCGGCCTTGCCTGCCGGTTGCTTACGGGCAAGTTTCGTCCATTAAATTAGGGTAGTCAACGTCGATCGCCGAATTTCTCAGAAAACACCGCGGGCGTCGGCTTGTCGCCTGCCCGGGCGTCTGAGAGTTGGCCCCGGAATTTCGGAAAACAGGATAAGTGCTAGCCTTGCCCCAATGATCGGCTGCGAAAGCAGCCATCACAGGAACAAGAACATGACCAGAAGGACGAGGCGGAACCACACCCCGGCGTTGTTCCAAGGCGCAAGTGGCCCTGGCGGAGCAGCATGACATTCACCCGAATCAGATTACAGACTGGAAGCTGCAACGGCTGGATTTCCTATCTTTCGATGCAGAATTCGAACATGTCGACAAGCAGGCCGAATTGCTGTCGGCTGATTGAGGCTCTGGTCAAGGTGCACGCATGCTGCCACAATCGTTGGCGATGCCCGTTTGGATGGAGAGACTCATGTCAAGCAAGCCACACGACGATCTTCCGACACTTGTCGATCGCTTGAACTGGAACGAGGAACTCACCCGCCTGTGCGAGAGCATCGAGCAATGCACGCCCCCGCACGTCTTTGGTGTGCATGGCGATTGGGGTTCCGGCAAGACCAGCTTCATGCGCCAGTTGCAGTGGCATCTCGGCGGCGAGGCAACGAAGGAGGACGGTTCGGTCGGGAGCGACAGCAGCACTTTCAGCGGCACGCAGGAGCAGGGTGCAGCGCGCGCGAAACGCGGCAAGAAGATCGTCACGATCTGGTTCGAAGCTTGGCGTTACCAGAGCGAAGTGGTACCGGTGGTGGCGCTGCTCCATGAGATGCGCCGGCAGCTGTCGACGGCGGCCGCTGTCAGGGGGAAGTTCGAGAAGCTGGGTCAGGTGACTCTTCGATATCTTCTCGGCAGTCTGAGCGACGCTGCCAAGACCATAGGCGTCGAAGCCTTGCTACCGAACGCGGATAGAATCGAGAGCATTGGCGAAAAGTGGGAGAAGGCAAACCTCGCCGAGTCCTTGCCGACCGATTCGATCCGCGGCTTCCTCAGCGCGGCGATCAAGGAAATCCTGCCGGAAGACGAAAGCGCCCGCTTGGTGGTGTTCATCGACGACCTCGACCGCTGCAACTCGATGGCTGCTTTTCGCCTGCTCGAAGGGTTGAAGATTTACCTCAATGTTCCGCGTTGCGTCTTCGTCATCGGCATGAACGAGCAGACGCTGGTCGACGCCATCGCCAAGGAGTTGGCCCTGCCGAAGGAAGTGCCGCCCGCGGTGGTGCAACTGCGAGCCGCGCACTATCTGGAGAAGATCTGCACCAATGTCTTCCGCCTGCCACCGCCGCCCAATCCGCCGCAACATCTGGGGGAGTGGCTACACGATGACCATCAGCGGCAGGCCCTGCTGACGGCCATCGGCAAACTGCACTGCCTGCCACCCAATCCGCGCCGCTTGAAGGCACTGGCCAACCAGTGGTCGCGCTTCATCGCTCGGGTGCCCTGGCCTGTCGGCAACGCCGAGCAGGAAGCAGTGGCGGTGCGGGTGCTGGTCGCCGCCTACATCTGCCAGTTCCATCGCGATCTCTGGGAGCGCTGGTGTTTCCAACCCGGCTTTTGGCAAGAAATCAAGGCCTGGTGCCGCGGCGAAGTGGCCGATCGCTCATCGATCGTGAACGATCGCAAGGTCGAGGCACCGGATGCAGCCGAGCTGCCGCAGCTCAAGCCACCCGAATGGATCGGTGCGTTGCGCTTGCCTGAGCGTCGCCTGCCCAGCCAGGGCAACAGCGAAGCCTGGGGTTCGACCTATCCGGACCCGAACGCGATCGAGATTTTCTGGATCGCACCGCTGGTGCGGGAGCATCATCCGAACCTCGTTGCCAGCGACTTCGAGGCGCTGCTGAAGTGCGCGCGGCCGACAACATGAGCAGCGACACCAGCTTGAAACCGCTGTGGGACGATCTGCCGCTGCGGCGCTACCTGAGCGAAGTGGCGACCCGCATGGGCGTCGTCGAGATCCTGGCGCTCGACAATCTGCGCGATCTGCCGCGGATTCGGATCGAGACCATCTACGTGCCGCCCTTGCTCGCCGAGTACGCCGTCGATGCCGAGGGCGACCCCAAACGTTGGCCGCCGGGGCAAAGCCTGCTCGATGCCTTGACCGAACACCGGCGACTGGTCGTTCTCGGCGATCCTGGGGGCGGCAAGACGACGCTGGCCAACTGGCTGGCGTGGCGATTGTCAGCAGGACTGGCGGCGGCGCTACCCCCTTTCCTCGCAGACAAGGTGCCGTTGCCCTGCGTCCTGCGCGAACTGCCGCCAGAAGTGCTTGCGCAAGAAACCTCGCTCTCCGGGCTGGTCGAGCAGATCGTCCGCCGCCTGCTCGGCGACAAGGCCAGCGATGAGCTTCGGGCCACGCTGCATGCGCGTGTCGCCGCCGGCAAGTACGTGCTGATCCTCGATGGCATCGATGAAATCCCGCTGGTGGGGCGCGACCGGGTGCGCAACTGGGTGCGCACGGCGAGCGCGCACGACGCCTGCGTACTCGCCACCTCGCGCATCGTCGGTTACGACGATCGGCCGGTGGACCGAATGACATCGGACGATCGTATTGGAGATCCCCGTGCGGAATTCCTGCACCGGCCCATACCGCGGAATGATCCTGATGCCGAGGATCTCAGTCGGATATCGGCCACGCCAGCTACCCACCCTTTCAAGGTAGGGCGGGATGGTTTCCTCGGCAGGCCAACACTTCCTGCTACCACCGCCTCCCCGCGGGCAATGAAAATGGACCGCGACTGGAGCACGGGCGGCGACTCTGGGCCGGCAAGTCCCGATGGCGAGACGACGAGAAACGAGCCCGCCTGGGCCACACGCCGCTACCTGATGCCCTTTGACGATGCACGGATCGCCGCCTTCGCCGCCAACTGGTACGGCCAGCGCTGTGCCTCCGCGATCGAGTCGCGCGAAAAAGCGGCGGATCTGGTCGCGGCGGTATCGCGCCACACCGTTACCCTCCGCCTCGCCCGGACGCCCAATCTGCTGACCCTGATGGCGGTGGTGCATCGCGAGCGAGCGGACCTGCCCGATGGCAAGGCCGTCCTCTACGACGAGATCGCTAACGCCTACATCAACACCATCGACAGCAGCCGCAAGCTGTCGGGAGTTCCTGATCGTCTCGCGCACCACGACTGGAAGGAGCGAAAAAGCTGGCTGGCTTACGTTGCCTTTTGCCTGCAGAGGCAGCGCTCGGCGGCGGATCAACAGTCGGGCCTTCTTGCCAGAGAAAGCGAGGTTCGCGCTTGGCTCGCGGAAGCCATGCAACGCTCGGGAGTTGCCGAGGCGCCGATGGCAGCGAGCGACTACCTGGGCTGGGTCGCGCGGCGTAGCGGTCTGCTGCTGCCGCGCGGCGAGGGCATCTATGCCTTCGTGCATCTGAGTTTCCAGGAGTACTTCTGCGCCTGCCACCTGGCGCAGCGCATGCTCAGTCCGGCGTACATTCGTCATGGCGCCAGCAGCGACGGAACGTTCCGCCGCGCTGATCTGCGCGACTGGGCCAGTCAAGCCCTGTGGCGCGAGACTCTTGTCTTCCTGTTCGAAAAACTGTCGGCCGAACAGGATCCCGCCTGGCTCGAAGATCTCGCGCACGACGTTTTTCCCAAGGACGCTGGCGATTCGCCGAGCCAGTCCGTGACGGAAACGCGGCTGGCTCTTGCCGCCAGGATTCTCGGCGACCGCCATGTCCGGCTTGAAGCATCGACCAGGGAGGAGCTGAGCGCGCGCTGCGTCAGGGAGGCCTGGTTGGTGCATCGGAACAACCGTACATCGGACCTCTTGCCGCTGCTGGTTGAGGGGGGCTTGGCGTGTATCGTTCGCGGAGGCGGCAGCGACGTGCCATCCGGAAATCTGCAGGGTGTCCCGTATCGCACGTCGGCCGAACTGTACAGCCTGAAATCGCCGACGAGGCTCCGGTTGCTGATCGTTCGCGATCCCGATTGGACTTGGTCGGCCGGCACCGCGATTGTCGCCTTTCCGGCGCTCCTTGCCCTGGATCTGGAAAACACCCCGGTCAGCGACGTGTCGGCGCTCGCCGCCCTGACGGGGC
>NZ_JDSS02000027.1:20322-23702 GCF_000584955.1 Candidatus Accumulibacter vicinus | reverse complement strand
AGCTCTGGCTCGGGAACACCCCGGTCAGCGACGTGTCGGCGCTCGCGGGTCTGACCAATCTGAACATCATCGGTCTGGATTGAGGCAGGCGACAGCATTCGTGCCAGGACGAACTCGCCCCACAACCACGAAGAAATCGCGAGCCGCCCGGGGGAAAAACAGTCGATTCCGACGTGTGACCGGGACAAATTCCAGGCGAAGCCGCTCTACTTTGGCAGAAATGAATCAAAGGATAGAGTAGAGGACAGGTTTTCGCCTGCCCTCCCTCATCAAACCGTGCATGCGATTTTCCCGCACACGGCTTTCCGATGTTCTTCACGCCAAGGCATGCGCCGAGTTCCAGCCCGCCTTCGTAGGAACTTTGTACAGCCTGTAGCGCCCGTAGAGATGAGCACTTGGAAACCGGCGGAAGCCAGTTCCTCGATCCTTGACTTTATGACGCTTCGTCCAATGGGTGCGCAACCGGTCTTCCGCATGGTTTCTGACTTTGTTCATCGATAGACTTGAGTTTCGGGAGTGGAAGTCGTTCGCCCAGCCTCTCAGGCTGCGGTTCACGCTTCCCACGAGGTCTCTCAAGGGGATGGGGGGGGTCCGATTCCGTCCCGTCAGCCTCACCGTGATCTTCTTCAGCGATTTGTCCGCCGGCCGGGCATTCGGGTACGGCTTTCCAGTCTGGGCCCCTCGACTCATCTGAATCGTGAAACCCAGGAAGTTGAAGCTTGCTCGGGTAGCGTCCACGAGAGGGGTCCAGATGTTCCAGTACGTGACGCACCACTTTCAGCGGTTCCTCTACCTCTTCCGCCAGTCCGCACACGGTCGATGGCGGGTGTCGCAGACGCCGGCCCTGTCGATCGCGCGCCCGTTGCGCTTCTTCGAACAAAGGGGCCTACCGGGCCTTGCGCTGCGCTAGGAATTGGCTTCATCGAACCGCCGGATACGTGACCCGCGTTCGTCCGGGGGTGTGGGAGGGGGAGGCCGCGAGGCTTTCTCCTATCCCGATTAGGCCTCGGACATTACGCAGGGGAGTGAGTTTTGAGCCAATCGCGTAGCGCCGCATTCATGCGCGTCTGCCAACCTGGACCGCCTGCGCGGAAGGCGGCGAGAACGTCGCGGTCGAATCGAATGGTGGTCGACTCCTTGTCGCTCCCCGCCGGGCGTCCGCGCTGCCTCCGGTATGCCTCGCTCCCGACCTGCATTTCTTCGCCCGTCATCGGCCGTTCGTCTTCGTTCTTGCCGTCCCAGACATACGGTGCCTTGGCGCGTACTTTCGCCACGTCAGTCTTGCTCTCGCCGCGCTTGAGAGCGGCGCGCATCTTATTGGTCGCCGTTGAAGTCATCTTCGAGCCAGCCATGGTAAGCGCTCCTTTCCTCTTCACTCGCGGCCGAAAACTGACAATCCGCAACGCATCTTTGCCGCCAGCACATCAAACACGTAAGCGAACGACTGTGTTCGCTGTTCGCCACCGCGCACGCTCTCAACGTCCAAGCGGTAAGGGCTCTCCAGCACCATCACGGCATCGAGAAAATCCAGCCCGTGCTTGTCGAGGTTGGCTTGCCGCTTGGCCTCGTCCCAGAGAATGTGCGTGCTCATCGGCTTTATTGGGGTAACAGTAATTCAGGAAGTCAAGAATTTTCGTTACTACGCGAACCGAGGCATAAGGAATGAGCTTAGATCGTGCGAGATCAGGAAATCTGAATTTAGGGTAGTCAACGTCAATCGCCGAATTCCGCAGAACACACCGTGAGCGTCGGCTTGTCGCCTGCCCGGGCGTCTGTTGCCGTACTGCTGCGCTTACGGCGCGCGCGGGGGCAGATGAGCCTGCTGCGGCGTCCTGCTCAGCCAGTAACCGAGCGCGAGCGCGATGGCCAGCGCCGCCGTTGCGTAGACGTATTCCGGGCTGATCTCCTTGTAATCAAGGATGATGATCTTGCGCAGGACGGCCATATAGGCTGTCGCCAGAACGATGTCGAGTTGTAGCCCGCCTTCGTCCAGGTAACTGACGATGTTGACGAAGACCTCGATGGCAATCAGCACGGCCATGAAGGCGCCGAAGGTGGCGAGGATGTCGCTGATTTCAAGCAGGTAATAGGGGTGCGTGCTGACTCGCGTGTACAGCACATAGACGACATCGGCGACACCCCACCAGATCACCAGCACCATCAGTACCGCCAGGATGCGGGCAGCATGGCGGATGCTGACCTGCAGGCGGCGGACGAGTGGATCGTCGGAAATGCGGTGGATTGACGATTCAGTAGCTTTGTCGTGGTCGTTCATGGCTTCCTTGGCGGGGGTTCGAGAAGAGTCGGTGACGCGACGTGTCGATGTATCAGTTGGCTGCCACGGACGCGGGAATCGGTGCACAAGGCTGACCCGCGCGCGCGGCGAACATTCCCTTGCGCGCCGCCAGCGTTCGTTCAGCCCGGTGTTCCTGCCAGAATCCGAGGCCGGCATTGAGCAGCACGATGACCAGATTCATGCGAACCATGCAAAGATGAAGACGGCCAGCATGGTTACGGCGGTCGCCAGCTTGGCGACCATGGCGACGAGAAAACCGATGCCGGCGGCAATGCCGGCGCGCGTCGCAGTGCCGTGGTCGCGGCGCGCAAGGTACTCGCCGCAGACGGCACCGACGATCGGGCCGAGAATCAGCCCCGGCAGCCCGGCGAAAATGCCTAGAACGGCACCGACGCCGGCGCCGGCGATCGCCAGACCGCTGGCGCCGGCCCGCTTGACGCCCCAAACCGACGCGAAAGTTTCGAACAGCCAGGCGGCAAGACCCAGCACGGCCAGCACCGCCAGCGTCGGCACACCAACGCGCACGAAGTCGTCAAGCCAGGCAGCCAGCAGCATGCCGGCGAAGAGTAGCGGCACGCCGGGCAGCAGCGGCAGAAAGACACCGAGCAGGCCAAGCAGCATGGCGGCAAAAGCAACCAACCAGAGCACTTCGGTCATCGCATGAGGCCGATGCTGCGCACACCGTGCCGGCCGTTGCGCAAGCCCGTCGTCACGGGCGGTCGCCGGCGTCGGCGGTGTGCTCCTCCTTGCGCCGCGAAGGAATGACCGCGATGGGTAGTGGTCGAGGCGACGATGACCACCCACATCCCCGCCGTACTCATGGTTTTCAAGTTGATTCCAGAAGACAACCACTCCATTAAAATGGGATATTACAACATTAACAAAATATCCAGGCAGTTATTGTATAGTGATTCGGCACGCTCCGGCATGCGAGGAAACTTAGCCCAATCACCGGCGATTGGCAGGCATAGCCACCGCAGGTGATTACTGACATCACCCATAGGAGAATAAGAATGTACTACCTGAGAAAGACGGCCCTGTTTCTGATTGCCCAAATCTTGTTCATGGGTCTTGCCTTCGCCCA
>NZ_JDSS02000027.1:8584-19965 GCF_000584955.1 Candidatus Accumulibacter vicinus | reverse complement strand
ACGGCGGCGGAAGCCAAGGCACTTGCGGAAAAGGCGGTGGCGTATGTGAAATCGGCGGGTGCCGAAAAGGCGTTTGAGGAGTTTTCGAACAGGGATCCGAAATGGGTGGACAAGGATCTCTATGTCTTCGCCGTAAAAACCGATGGAACCGTGTTAGCCCACGGTGGCAACAAGACGCTGGTCGGCAAGAGCCTGATCGAAATGAAGGACGCCAACGGAAAGCTGTTCATCAAGGAAATGTCGGACCTGACGAAGGCCAAGGGTAACGGCTGGGTCGACTATCTATTCACCAATCCGCAGACGAAAAAGACCGAACCCAAATCCAGCTTTGTCATTGCGCTACCGGGATCCGACGGCTTTCTCGGCGTCGGTATCTACAAATAGCAGACTGGTCTGAAATCTCGAATCGCAGACCCATGCTGCGATTCGAGCGATAGCGGAGGTCGACATGAATTTTCTGGATCGATTGAGTATTGGCGCCAAGCTGTTGCTGGCACCGATGACCATATTGACCTTGCTGTTGCTGCTGGCAGCCAGTTCCTACTACGCACTGACGCTGCAGCAAAGTGCCTTGAGCAATATCTTCCAGGTACGCTTTCAAAATTTCAAGCTGGCATCCGAAAGCGCCGCCAAATCCCAGGAAACCCTCGCCGACAGCTACCAGCTCCTCTCCGCGGCAGCGGCAAACTTTCCGGCTGATCGCCTGAAGGAAATGAGCAAGGCTCTGGAAATCGCACTGAGCGAGATGGGCAGTCAGCTCGGGGAAATCGGCAAGACCGGTTCGCTCACGGCGGAAGAGAAGGAGATCATCGACAAGCTGACCAAGCAACTGGGCGTCTATCGCAAGGCGGCGATGGATGTCGTCGATGTCTCGCTGACCGATTACAGCATGGGCGCAACGATGATCTCGGTGGTGGAGAAGGAGTTCATCGCGCTCACCACCCAGATGACGGCACTACTCGCGCTGGAGCAGCGCTTGAGTAATGAGGCCTACGAACAAGCTCGGGCGACTTCGGAATGGGTGATCAAACTGCTGATCGGCTTGCTGGTGTTGTCGATCGTGCTTGCCCTCTCGGTCAGTTTCATCGTACGGGCACGGATCGTCGCCACCGTCGGGCAGATCAAGTCCGCAGCGACCAATCTCCAGGGGGGGGACTTGACGCACCGGGTACAGGCCGCTGGCCGCGACGAAATCGCCCAGACCGCACGGGCCTTCAACGAACTGATCGACAGCTTCCAGAAGGCGGTGCGCCAGGTACTCGGCGAAGCGGATGCCGTGTCAAACGCGTCGCACAAACTCTCGGCCAGTTCGCACACGGTGGCCAACGGTTCGACACGTCAGGCAGACGCGGCGTCGGCGGTTGCCGCGACCATGGAACAGATGGCGGTCAGTGTGTCCTCGATTGCCGACAACGCGCAGAATGTCAAGGAGACCTCGCGCCAGAGCCTCGACAACACGCAGGCCGGCAACGCATCGCTGAACCGTCTGCAGCAGGAAGTTGGGAACGTTCGCCAGGCATTCGTCGCCATCAATTCCTCCGTCGGGGAATTCGTCCAGAGCACGCGTTCGATCGCCAACCTGACCCAGCAGGTCAAGGAACTGGCGGATCAGACCAACCTGCTCGCCCTCAATGCAGCCATAGAAGCGGCGCGCGCGGGCGAACAGGGAAGAGGCTTTGCCGTGGTCGCGGACGAGGTGAGGAAACTCGCCGAGCGTTCTGCGGCAGCCGCCAACAGTATTGATGGTGTCACCAGAACCCTGGAGCAGCAGGCGGTCGTGGTGGAAGGTTCACTGAGTGAAGGGACCAGTTCGCTGAGCCATAGTGACTCTCACTTGCAGGAACTTGAACGCCTCATCGATGCTGCACACCAATCGGTTTCCAATGCCAGTCGCGGCATTGACGAAATCGCCAATGCCGTACACGAACAGAGCGCCGCTAGTGCCGACATTGCGCGAAACCTCGACGAAATCGTTCGCATGGTGGAGGAAAACAACGCAGCGCTCAAACAGGCATCGACCACGACCGACGAACTCGAAATCCATGCCAGCAATCTACAGAAGGCAGTGGGAATTTTTCATGCCTGATGGCTGGTCGAACGGGTCTCTCGCCCGGAGGGATGGCAACCGCTTGCCGTGATTTTGTCGTTACGACGATCCGCTGGTGTCTCGATACGATCGGCGCAGCACCCCGGTGGCCAGCGCAGTACCCAGGACGACGACGACGCCACCGAAGAGCATGCTGGCGTCGAGTCTTTCGCCGAGGAAAGCGCTGCCCCAGAGGACCCCGAAGAGCGGGATCAGAAAGGTCACGGTCACGGCACGCGAAGCGCCGACGTTGGCAATCAGGCGAAAGAACAGCAGGAAGGCAAGCGCCGTACAGCCCAGGCCAAGGACCGTCGCCGCCACCCACGCCATGCCGCCGGGTGGCACGCTCGGCCAGAACCAGAGCGCGAAAGGCAGCAGGATGATGGCCGCGACGAGTTGCGATCCAGCCGCACTGACCAGCGCGGGAACGCCACCGAGCAACTGCCGGGTCAGGTTGGCGGCCAGGCCATAGGAAAGCGTTGCCAGCAACATCGCGACGATTGCCCAGCCGCTGCCGCCAGGCTTGAAATCGGCCTGGCCGGCGGCGAGCAGCAGGACGCCGGCGAAACCGACGGCCAGACCGGTCTTGCGCCAGGCACCGAGTTGCTCACGAAACCAGAGGGCACCGATCAACGCGGTGAAGATCGGCACCGTGGCATTGAGAATCGAGGCCAGTCCTGCAGTGATCGACAACATCGCCCAGGCGATCAGCACGAACGGTAGTGCCGATCCGAACAGGCCCATCACCGCGATGCCTGGCGCGTGCTCGCGCAGCACCCTGCCCTGCTGACGCAGCATCAGTAGAGGCACCAGAAACACCGCAGCAATCGCAACGCGCAGCCAGATCAGCGCCAGCGGCCCGAACGCCGGCGCAGCGTAACGCATGAAGAGAAAGGAGCCTCCCCAAAGCGCGGCCAGCAGAATCAGATCGCCGAGATCACGCAGTCGCATTGGATCGCAAGTCCCCGGACGACAACCAGCAACGCCAGAGCGATCTGCCGCATGCGTTCAAGCCGGAACCCGGCCGACCGCAGCGATCCAAGGATGCTCGTATGTCGGGGGGTGCCTGGAGAAGGCGAGGCTTAAATGCGGCAGCGAGTGTCCGCGCCAGAACGCAACTCTGTCGAAAGACGCGGGCTTCTCTGGATTCGGCGTGCGGTTTCTTGGAGCCGTTCTGTCGGCGACCCGACTTGCCCCGTTGCAGGCGGCTTTCACATTAACGGTCGTCAAGTGCGACTATCCGGCGCTGGCTGTCGTTCGGATATCGCCGCCGCAGGAACTCGAAAACCGATTCGACGCTGACAACATAAATTCGGTCACTCCAGCGGTACTCACCGGGATGGTCGTCGAACGCGATATGGGCCTTGAACATGCGGCCACCGAGGCGGGTCATGGGGGTCAGTTGCAGCAAAGTCGGCTGATAACCCTCCTGCTGCAGCCATCCCTGCGCTTCCGCACGCGTCACGACGTCGCCTTCGGGCGCCATGGCGCCGGCCAGGGTTTCCAGACACCATTGGTTCGAGTTCTGATAGACCGTGTTGAACGGATACGCGACCGCGCTGTAGCGTTCCTCGTGAAAGCGTCGGAGCTGCACCGGCGAGGCGAGCACCTTCTCCAGAGGCGCTTGCAACTCGGATGGCAAGAGCAGGATGGCGGCTTCGTAGGCAAACACGTCGTCCGCAAAGAAGTTGCCCATTCCCTGCACGTAAAGCCCGGCCTTGGCGGTGCCGCAATGGTTGAGACTATGCACGACCGACCACTGGCCCCCGGCATGGTCGCGCACGGCAAAAGCGAAATGCGAATAACGCAGCTTGTACCTGGAGAGATCCTGTCCGACCCGCGCGACCAGTGCGACGCGCGCACCGGTACCATCGAGCAGGGCGACCACCTTCTGCGCCAAGGCGAGCCCCTGCGATATCGTGCCGGCACCGGCGGCATTTGCCGCGCAGGCCGTACCCGCGTGTCCGTGCAGCGCCCACGCCAGAAGCATGACGCCGGCGACAAGTCGCAGCGTTGCAACCGGCAGCACGGTCATTTCAGCGCTTTGCTGTGCAGCAGAGCGTCGCTGCCCCTGGCAGGAATGTACGCGATCTGTTGCCCTTCGATCTGCAGTATGTGCCCATTGGGATCAGCCACCAATGCGGCCTTCTGCCCGGGCTTGATTCCCTTGCCTTCGATCGCCTGATCGGGGACACGAATCGTACACGCCTTCTGCGTACTCCGTTGTCGAACCTCGACATCGGTCATCCCGTTGCCGGCTGGTTTGACGCTGGCAACTGCCGCGTCCATCAGAGACTGCATCGCCATGAGCGGCAGGGCTGAAGCCATGACGACCACCGAACCGGTCAACAGCACGCTCACCGCCGACGCCTCCGAAACGCCGCGCGCGTGAACAGGTCCAACCGTTCCGACGATGAGACTCATGCAGCAGCAAGAAAGAAACGTTTTCATTCTCCACACCTCCGATGAAAGATCCCGGGTCTCTTTGATGGTCATCTCCTCAGTCCCTGCCAGCCCCCTGAGACGGCTGCAGTTGACGCGCAGTGCTCGCTTATCCAGTGTAGCACCGCATCATGAGCGTCGGCGCGAGATTCTGCCATCGGTCCATGATGTCGGGGAAGCGTGTTCTGCGAGCTTTGCACCGGCACGGAGGCGTCCTCCGAGCAGAGCGTCCTTTTCGACCGGCAGAATCCGCACTGACCGGCCTTCCTTCCTGAGCCTGGCCAGCAGGGCCTGGATTTCCTGGCGGCGACCACTGTCGGCCAGTTTGGTGTACCAGATAGCAAATAACTATCCAATCCATATTTACAATCAATTTAACCAACGGAACAGTTCTTCATAGAATGTCTTCATCGGGTTCCCGGGCAACCAGCCTCGGCTTCCCGAAAATCACTGAACGACGCTGCTCACGGGCATCGAGAAGAAAGACCCTCCGCACGGGAAGAGGTCGAACTTCTCCCCACCCCAACGCTTTCAACCCAGGAGAAACGACGATGAACGCCAAGAAAACCAAAACCCCTTCGATCAATATCGGCATCAGCGCCAGCGAGCGCGAAAAGATTGCCCATGGCCTGTCCGCCCTGCTGGCCGACAGTTACACGCTGTACCTGATGACGCACAACTTCCACTGGAACGTTACGGGACCCATGTTCAATACCTTGCACCTGATGTTCATGGGCCAGTACACGGAACAGTGGAACGCGCTCGACGTCATCGCCGAGCGGATTCGCGCACTCGGCCACCCGGCTCCTGGCACCTACAAGGAGTTCAGCAGGATGAGCTCGATCAGCGAGGTGGAAGGGACGCCCAAGGCCACGGAGATGATCCGGCACCTGGTGAACGCCCAGGAAGCCACGGCACGCACCGCGCGCGAGTTGTTCCCGGTGGTGAACGCCGCGAACGACCAGCCCACCGCCGATCTGCTCACCCAGCGTCTGGAAGTGCATGAAAAGACCGCCTGGATGCTCCGCAGTCTGCTCGAAGAGTAAGTTCCTGAATGAGCGATTGGCATCCGCGACTCACGAACAGGAATCGACCTCAAGTGCCCGAACCCGGTTTTCGGTTGTCCAGCGCCGGGGGAATCTCGCGCGCATCATCCGGTATCAGGCGGAGGCTTGCGCATGCGCATCCTCTCGCGAAAATCGATCGAGATAGAGGTAGATCACCGGCGTCAGGTAGAGCGTCAGGAATTGCGAGAGCAGCAGGCCACCGACCACCGCCAGACCGAGCGGTCGCCGGACTTCGGCGCCCGCACCGAGGCCGAGCGCGATCGGCAGGGTTCCGACCAGCGCCGCCATGGTGGTCATCATGATCGGCCGGAAGCGGATCAGGCAGGCCTCGAAGATCGCGTCGCGCGCGGCCATTCCCGCCTGCCGCTGCTGCGCCAGCGCAAAGTCGATCATCATGATGGCGTTCTTCTTGACGATGCCGATCAGCATGATGACGCCGACGAAGGCGTAGAGACTGAGATCGACGCCAAAGAGCAGCAGCGTCAACAGCGCGCCGAGGCCCGCCGAGGGCAGCCCCGAAAGAATCGTCAGGGGGTGGATGAAACTTTCGTAGAGGATGCCGAGCACCAGGTACACCACCAGAATCGCCACCAGCAGCAGGATGCCGAGTCCCTGCTGTGACGACTGGAAGGCCTGTGCGGTGCCTTGCAGGCTGGTGTTCAGCGAGACCGGGATGCGCAGTTGCTGTTCGAGCCCCTTGATCCGGTCCACCGCTTCACCCAGCGATACCCCCGGCAACAGGTTGAACGACAAAGTGACCGACGGCAACTGCCCCTGATGGTTGACGGTCAGCGCCTGCGTCTTGCGACTGAAGCGCGCCACGGTGTCCAGCGGGATGAGTTTGCCGTTGCTGCTGCGCACATGGAGGCGTGACAGCGCTTCCGGATTGGCCTGGTATTCCGGGGCGACTTCGAGAATCACCTGGTACTGATTGGTCGCGCCGTAGATGGTTGACACCTGTCGCGCGCTGAATGCGCTCTGCAAGGCATCTTCCACCTGCCCATAACTGAGACCGAGCGTCGCCAGCTTGTCGCGGTCGATGTCCAGCGCCAGCACCGGGCTGAGGTGGTTGAGGTTGTTGGTGACATCGACGAATCCGGGCAACTGGCGGAGACGTTCGGTCAAGGTGGCGGTCCATTGGTACAGCTCGCCGAGGTCGGTGTCCTGCAGGGTGTACTGATACTGCGCGGCGGTGAGCTGGCCGCCGATGCGGATGACTGGCGGATTCTGCATGTACACCTTGATTCCCGGCACTTCCGCCAGTTTGGGTCGCAGGCGCTGAATGATTTGATCGGGAGACGAGCGACGTTCCGAGCGGGGTTTGAGGATCATGAAAATGGTGCCGGTATTGGCCGTCGGGCGGATGCCGCCGGCACCCACCGCCGACATGAACGAGCGGATGTCGGGTTCCTGCGCGACGATTTCGGCGAGCGCGCGCTGATGTTTCACCATCGAGGCGAAGGACACGTCCTGTGCGCCTTCGGTGAAGGCAACGATCTGACCCGAGTCACCGCTCGGCAGGAAGTCCTTGGGCACCACGGTGAACAGATGGCCGGTGAGCAGCAGGGTGGCAAAGAAAACCGCCAGCACGCTGCGTGGGTGCGCCATCGCCAGCTTGAGGGTCCGCTCGTAGCCCGCGAGCAGGGCAACAAAAAAACGCTCGAAGATCTGGAACAGACGGCCATGCGTATCAGGCTCGGCGTGCTGGATGTAGCGACTGCAGAGCATCGGGGTCAGGGTCAGCGACACGAAACCGGAGACCAGGATGGCGACGCAGATGGTGACCGCGAATTCGTGCAGCAGACGGCCGACGATGCCGCTCATGAAGAGCACCGGAATGAAAACGGCAATCAGCGAGAGGGTCATCGAAAGGATCGTGAAACCGATCTCGCGGGCGCCCTGGATCGCCGCCTCGAACGGTGTTTTGCCCTGTTCGACATGGCGGACGATATTCTCCAGCATCACGATCGCATCATCGACGACGAAGCCGACACTCAGAGTCAGCGCCAGCAGCGAAAGATTGTCGAGGCTGTAACCGAGGACGGCCATCGCCCCGAAGGTCCCGACCACCGAAATCGGCAGCGCCAGCGCCGGAATCAGTGTCGCCGAGAGATTCCTCAGGAACAGCAGGATCACCAGGATCACCAGGAAGCCGGCCAGGATCAGCGTGAACTGGACGTCGTCGATCGCATCGCGGATCGAGACGCTGCGGTCGAAAAGCACTCTCATTTCGATCGCTGCCGGCAGCTTGGACTGGAACGACGGCAAGATACGCTTGATGGCATCGACCGTCTCGATGGTATTGGCGCCGGGCTGGCGCTGAACCGCCAGGACGATGGCACGCTTGTCGACGTTCCAGCTGGCGATCTTGTTGTTCTCGACGCTGTCGATCGGGGTGGCGACTTCGTCGAGCCGCACCGGCGCGCCATTTCGCCAGGCAACGATCAGTGGGCGGTAGGCCGCGGCGCTGGCAAGCTGTCCGCCATCCTTGATGGCAAAGGTCTGGCGGCTGCCATCAAGCTGGCCGATCGGCTGGTTGACGTTGTTCTGAACCAGCGCCTGTTGCAGTTCGTCGAGGCCGATTCCCCGGCTGGCGAGCTGGTCGGGGTTGGCCTGCACGCGCACGGCGAATTTCTGCGACCCGAAAATCAGCACCTGAGCGACCCCGGGAATCGTCGACAAACGCTGCGCGAGCTGGGTTTCCGCGTATTCGTTCACCAGCGACAGCGGCAGCGTCGGTGACAACATGGCGATGTAAAAGACCGGTGAGTCGGCCGGGTTGACCTTGCGCAACGACGGTGGCGCCGGCATGTTCGGCGGCAACTTGCGCAAGGCGGCGGAGATCGCCGATTGCACATCCTGCGCGGCCGCGTCGATGTTGCGTTCGAGCGAGAACTGCAGGGTGATCGAGGTCGATCCCTGGGCGCTCGTCGAGGTCATCGAATCGAGACCGGCAATGGTCGAGAATTGCCCTTCCAGGGGCGTGGCGACCGCCGCCGCCATGGTTTCCGGGGAGGCGCCGGGCAGATTGGCGGTCACGGCAATGGTCGGGAAATCGACCGTCGGCAATTCGGAAACCGGCAGGGCACGGTAGCCGATCAAGCCGAAAATGAGGAACGCCGCCATCAGCAGCGTGGTCATGACCGGGCGGCGAATACAGAGTTCAGGCAGATTCATCTGGCGCTGCCGCCCGGCTGGGCGGCCGGCATTGGCGTGGCGGCAGTTTGGTCGGTGCTGGCCGCTGCCGGCTGCGCGGGTTTCACCTGCACCAGCGATCCGGGGGCCAGTCTGAGCTGGCCGTCGGTGACGACCGTCTCATCGCTGGCAACGCCCTGGCCGATCGCCGAGAGGCCACGGTAGCTGGCCGACACCTCGATCTTCCTGGGTTCCACGGTGTTGTCCGGCCGGACGACAAACAGGAAGTTGCCGTCCGGCCCCTGCTGGACGGCTTCCGTGGGAACGACCACGGCGTTGCTCAGGGTGGCGAGAGAGAGGCTGACCTGCAGAAATTGTCCCGGGATCAGTTGTTCTTCACGATTTTCCAGCAGGGCCTTCATCTGGATGGTGCCGGTGCTGACATCGACGGTGTTGTCGAGAAACCTCACCGTTGCTGCGAAACGCCGCTCCCGGTTACCGGGAATCGTCACGCTGGCGGGCATGTCGCCGCTTGCCATGGCCTCTCGCACGCGCGGGAGATGCTTCTCGGGGATCGAAAAAGTCACGTAGAGCGGCTGCACGCGATTGACCACGGCCAGCACCGTTTCATTCATCTTGACCGCCGAACCGGGAAACACCAGGCGCGCGCCGACCACGCCCGCAAATGGAGCGCGGATGCGGGTGTAGGCGAGTTGGCGCCTGGCCAGTTCCAGAGCGGCCTGGTCGGCCTTCACCGTCGCGCTGGCTGCGGTTTCGCCAGTGCGCAGTTCGTTGACCTTTTCCTCGGATACGAAGCCGCGTCCCTGCAGGGCCAGATAGCGCTGCACGTCGGCCCTGGCCTTGGCGAGCTGGGCTTCGCTCCGGGCCAGATTGGCCTGCGCCTGCAGCCGCCGTGACTCGAAGTCGCCGGGGTCGAGCCGGACCAGAACCTCGCCCTGTCGGACAGGTTGCCCTGCGCTGTAGTCTACCGCCAGAACCTGTCCGTCCAGCCGTGCCTTCAAGGTCACGCTTTCGTACGCTTCAGCGCGTCCCACCACCTCCAGCAGAATGGGAATATCGCCGAGCGTCGCCCTGGCCACGGTCACCGGCACCGGCGAAGCAGTCCTGACGACCGCGCTGGCGTTGCTCTGACGAGTGCTCTGATACCAGTATCCTGTACCGGCAACGCTGGCCGCGATCACGGCCAGCAACAGCATCTTGGATCTTGTCATTTGGCGTTACCATAACCGTCGGAAACAGGACGAAGAGAGTGAGAGACAGGGGAAGGGTTGTACTCCGAACATCCTGCCGTGGTCAAGTCAGCAAGGTATTCTCGAACGGGCAATTCATGCGATTCCTGCAGTTGTGGTCCTTCTCCTGGCGAATGTTCCGGCGCGACGCACGCAGCGGAGAGTTGCGCCTGCTGGCGGCAGCTCTGGCGGTTGCCGTGGCCGCCCTGACGGCAGTGGGTTTTTTTGCCGACCGCGTGCATCAGGCGCTCGACCGCGAGTCTCACCAACTGCTCGGCGCCGATCTGTTGCTGACCGCCGATCATCCGTGGCCGCGAGCCCTGGTCGACGAGGCACGCGCGCGCGGCCTGCAGGTGGTCGAGACCCGCACCTTCCCGAGCATGGTGACACGCGGCGAGCGTGACGGGCTGCGTGCGCAGCTTGCCGAGATCAAGGCGGTCGGTGCCGCTTATCCGCTGCGCGGCACCCTGCGCATTGCGCCGGCGCTCAATGTTCCGGATGCACCGGCGCGTGGCGTGCCGGCTGCCGGAACGATCTGGATCGACGAGCGTCTGGCCTCGGCGCTGGGCGCGCGTGTCGGCGACCTGATCGTCGTCGGGCAAAGTGCTTTGCGCCTCGATGCCATCCTGACGCTGGAACCGGATCGCGGCATCAACTTCTTCAGCGTCGCGCCGCGCCTGTTGATGAACCTCGACGATCTGCCGGCCACCGCCCTGCTGCAGGTCGGCAGCCGCGTCGGCTACCGCCTGTTGCTGGCTGGCGAGCAGTCGCTGGTGAAACGTTTTCAGCGCGACCTCAAGCCACGCCTGACGCGTGGGCAGCGCATCGAAGACCCGCAGAACGGCCGCCCGGAGATCCGTACCGCGCTCGAACGGGCGCAGAAATTCCTTGGTCTTTCGGCGCTGCTGACGGTGGTGCTGGCGGCGGTGGCGGTGGCGCTGGCGTCGCGACGCTACGGGCAACGCCATCTCGACCCCTGCGCCGTGATGCGCTGTCTGGGCGCGACACAATCCTTGCTGTTGCGCCTGTACCTGGGCCAGTTTGCCGTGCTCGGCGTACTCGCGGCGAGCGTTGGCTGCGCGCTCGGCTACCTCGCCCATTTCGTCCTGCATGCCTGGCTCGCGCAGTTGCTGGCGACGCCACTGCCGCCGCCGGGCCTGCTGCCGGCCGTGCAGGGGGTGGCGGTCGGCCTGCTGCTGCTTTTCGGTTTTGCCGTGCCGCCCCTGCTGCAGCTCAAGAAAGTGTCGACGCTGCGGGTTCTGCGCCGCGAACTGGGCCCTCCGCGCAGCGGTCTGCTCGGCGGCTATCTGCTCGGCTTCCTGGCGCTGGCTGGCCTGATGTTCTGGGTGGCCGGCGAAGTCGAGCTGGGTGCCTACGTGGTCGGCGGCTTCAGCGCCGCGC
>NZ_JDSS02000027.1:5336-8217 GCF_000584955.1 Candidatus Accumulibacter vicinus | reverse complement strand
GTCCGACTGGCGGCCGCGCTGCGTGGCGGCGGGCGATCCGCCGGCGCGGGCGGAATCGGCTGGCGTTATGGGCTGGCGAGCCTGGAACGGCGAGCGGCCACCAGCGTCGTCCAGATCGTCGCGCTGGCACTCGGCCTGATGGCGCTGTTGCTGCTGACCGTGACGCGCGGCGAGTTGCTCGACGCCTGGCGGCGGAGCGTTCCCCCCGACGCACCGAACCGCTTTGTCGTCAATATCCAGCCCGACCAGGTCAAACCGGTACACGCGCTGCTGCGGGCGCAGGGCCTGGCGGCCGAGCTGGCGCCGATGGTGCGCGGGCGATTGACGCACATCAACGGCGTCGAAGTCAGTGCCGCAAGTTACACGGACGATCGCGCACAGCGCCTGGTCGACCGTGAGTTCAATCTGTCGATGCGCGCCGATCTGCCGGAAGGCAACCGACTCAGTGGCGGGCGCTGGTTTTCTCCCGCCGAAGTCGCTGGCCGGGGGGGCGAGGCGGCCGCATCGGTCGAGGATGGGCTGGCGAAAACACTCGGACTGTCCGTCGGCGATCGCATCGATTTCGTCGTTGCCGGCGAGAAGGTCGGCATGACGGTGGTTGGATTGCGCAAGGTCAACTGGGACACCATGCGCGTCAATTTCTTTGTCCTGACGCCGCCATCGGTCCTGCAAGGCTACCCGGCAAGCTGGATCACCAGTGTATATTTTCCCCCGGAGAAGGCGGAGTTCGTCAATCGACTGATTCGCGAATTTCCCAACCTCACGGTCATCGACGTTGCCGCGATCCTGCGCCAGTTGCAATCGATCATGGATCAGGTGGCACAGGCGGTGCAGTTCGTATTTCTGTTCACGCTGGCTGCCGGAGTCATCGTTCTCTACGCGGCGCTGGCCTCGGCGGCGGAAGAGCGGCGCTACGAGCTGGCGGTGATGCGCGCCCTCGGAGCGCGCCGGGAACAGCTCAGGCGGGCCTTGCTGGCCGAGTTCGCCGCGATTGGCGGGCTTTCCGGGCTGATTGCCGCGCTCGGAGCGATCGCTGTCGGCCAGTTTCTGGCGCGCCAGGTGTTTCGCTTCGAGGTGGCGGTCGATCTATGGCTGTTACCGGCAGCGATCTGCGCTGGCGCCTTGCTGGTCAGCACCGCCGGCTGGTTTGCCGCCACCAGATTGCTGCAGAGCGCACCACTGGAAGCGCTGCGCGGCGGCAGCGCGTGACCTCTGCGGGCGATCCAGGTAACATCGCCGAATGCCCAAACCCTTACGCATGCGAGTTACGCCGAAAGTCCTGTGCTATGCGCTGCTCGACGTTGCGGGCATGCTGGTTCTGGCGAGTGGCGCGATGTGGCTTGCCCGGGGTCAGACGCTGTTCATTCCCGATTTTCCGGCCAGCACGCCAGGCGCAGTGCTTTCCGTCGTCGGCGGCATTGCCCTGATGGTCTGGGCTGTCGCCGGCATCCTGCGCGAGCTGATCGCTCAGCCGACGGACCAGCGCGCAGATCCGACCTGAAACGCTTCGCCGAGGACTTGACCGTGCATGGCGGTCAACCGTCACGCATCTGGGCATGGACATGAGCCGCTCGATTCAGGCGGGCGCCACGGCGCACTTCCCGCAAGGGAAACGGTCATGACTGACTGCTCGGCGTGGTGTCGCGCGGCGACATTCTGCGCAACTTGTAAGGTCTTGAGGCGTCGAGAGACTAACCGCCACGATCGCTGAATCGCCATGTCCCGGCTTTCGGCGCGTTCCCCATCTTGATGACCACACTGGAGACCCTATTCATGAAAGTCTTGATTCTTTCCGCCCTGGCCGCCGGCGCCTCCATCTTGTCGATGAGCGCTGTTGCACAATCGCCTGCTGCCCAACAAGTTGATCCGTCGGCCTTCATCGACCAGTTCGAAGCCACCTTCGGCAAATACGAAGGCTATCGGCGCTCGGGTGCGAAGGGGATCTGTGCGCTGGGCGAATTCGTCGGCACGGCCGATGCCCGCGCCCTGTCCACCGCCTCGGCCTTCAGCGGCAAGCCGATCCCGGTGCAGGTGCGATTCTCGGTCGGCGGGGCCAACCCGAAGGCCGCCGACAACACCAGGACCCAGCGCAACCTGGCGCTCCAGTTCGACCTGCCCGACGGCGAGCAATGGCAGATGGGCAACATCTCGGCACCAGTGTTTACTGCCTCGTCGCCGCAGCAGTTCTTCGCGCTGGTGGCGTCGCGACAGCCCGACCCCGCCACCAGGCAGGCCGATCCGGCCAGGGTCAAGGCCTTCAACGACGCCAACCCGGAAGTGCTTCTGCAGGGCAAACACTTCGCGTCGCAGCCCGTTCCGGCAAGCTTCGGCAGCGTCAACTACTGGGGCGTCCATGGCTATGGCTTCGTCAATGCCGGCGGGGTGAAACAATATGGCAAGTGGGTCTTCGAGCCCGTCGGCGGCGTTCAGGGACTGACCGACGAGGAAGCCAGGGCCAAGGGCCCGAACTTCCTCTTCGATGACCTGCGCCAGCGCGTCAAGGACGGCAAGGTGGCATTCCACTTCAATCTCGAGTTGGCACAGCCGGGTGACCGGATCGACAACGCCACGGTACCGCTGCCCGAGGGCCGCAAGAAAGTCACGCTGGGCACGCTGAAGGTCACTTCGGTGTCGCCAGACGCCGGCGGCACTTGCCTGAACACCACCTACAACCCCATGGTCATGCCCAGGGGTGTGCTGCCTTCGGCCGACCCGCTGCTCGAGGCACGTGCAGCGCCTTACGCCGTTTCGCTGGGACGTCGCCTGAGCGAAGGCGCCAAGCAGCAGTAAGGCCGCCGGCGTCCTCAAAGCCAGGAAGCGGGCCGCGACGTTCACCGGCGGCGAGCGCCGGCCTTCGCCACCGGCAGCGGCACGGCCACCG
>NZ_JDSS02000027.1:2901-5311 GCF_000584955.1 Candidatus Accumulibacter vicinus | reverse complement strand
GAGGCCGGCCGCCTGGTCGCGGGGAGACTCGCGCAAGCGCAGCACCCTTCTCCCATGGCGGCGCGGAACTTTGCCTGCGCGGCCACCTCGTCGGCAGGCATGGCTACGCAAAGCCTGGCGAACAACCGGGCGTCGCCGACTCGCCGCCGATTGCGGTAATATCCTGTCAAGCGCACCGCGCATTTCCGCACGCCCCACATGGCCGAGGAAGGTCGTGACACCTGGCTGACGCCGGCATTCCACGACGAGCACTCCCCCCGCAGCGCGCTGCCACGGCCCATGGCGTGGTCAGTTGATCGCCGCCTGCCATGATTCTCGCCATCACCAGGTCCGCGGAGGCAGGCCATGACCGGCAAGATCTTCGTCAATTACCGTCGCAAGCTGGAGGGCGGCTGGGACGCCGATGCGATCGCGACGAGGCTCGCGATGGCGTTCGGAGCCGAGCGGATCTTCCTGGACGTCAAGGGCATTCCCCCGGGCGCCGACTTCGCCGAGAAGCTCCGGGTCGAGATCGGGCAGGCGGCGGCGCTGGTCGTCGTGCTGGGGAAGGACTGGCACATGATCCAGGACGAAGAAACGGGGGACAAGCGTCTCGGACAGGAAGACGATTGGGTACGCCGCGAGATCAGGACCGCGATCCAGCGAGGAATCCCGATCTTTCCGCTCCTGATCGATGCCGCGCAGCCACCCCCTGCGAAGGCACTCCCTGACGACATCAGGCCCCTGCTTGCCGCACAGCATTGGCCGATTCGCCAGACCCATGTCGACGATGACCTGAGAAGCGTGATCACTGCGCTCGCGATGCAGACCGGCATGCCCTCCAGAGGCGCCGCCGATCGAACCCAATCCCCTCGCTTGGCGCTGGTCAACTATCGCCAGTCGCTGCTGCGCGAGCTTTCGGAACGCCACCAGGTCGACACCCGTTTCGTCCGTCTGCGGCTGCTGGACATGGTGCGCAGCGAGCACGCCTTGCAGTTTCACGAACGGGAGAAGGACTACACCGACCTGCGCGATGTCCTCGCTGACATTCCCGAGCGGGCGATGGTGCTCCTCGGCGCCCCCGGTTGCGGCAAGTCCACCCTGCTCCGCCGCTTGCAGCTTGATCAAACCCGCCAGTGTCTTGCGGAGGGAAGCGAAAAGGTTTCGCTCTTCGTATCGCTCGGCGCGTATCCACTCGACCGGGAGCCGACACGGGACTCGCCGCGCCCGCTCGACTGGCTCGAAGCGCAGTGGCAGCGGCAGGCGCCGGGCCTGCCCGAGCTGGAAGCGCTGCTGGCCGAACGCCGCGTCCTGTTGCTGCTCGATGCGCTCAACGAAATGCCGCACCGCGACGCGGACGACTTTCGCGAGCGCGTCGAACACTGGCGCCGCTTCCTGCGCGACGACTTCCCGCCCGGCAACCGCGCCGTGTTTTCGTGTCGCAGCCTCGACTACAGCGAAACCCTGAGCGTCAAGGACGATGTCGATGTGCGGCAGGTGCGCGTGCAACCGATGACCCCGCCACAGATCGAGGAGTTCCTGCGCCTTTACGCCGCCGATCATGCCGACTCCGCCTGGGCCGAGATTCAGGGCAATCAGCGCCTGCTCGATCTCTACAGCACGCCCTACTTCCTCAAGCTGCTCAGCGACCAGCTTGCCTACGACCCGCGCGTCGCCAGCGAGCGCGCCGCCCTGTTCACGGGTTTTGTCCGGCGCGCGCTGGAGCGCGAGATCGCCGGCCGAAACCCGCTGTTCATGCGCGACGGCGTGCTGCACGCCCGCGATCGCGAGCGCATCGCCGGCCGCACGTGGTCCGACGCCCACGATCTGCCGCGGCGCGGGCCGCTGATCCGAAGCCTGCAGGCGCTCGCCTACGCCATGCAGGAGCGTTTCGGCGGCAGCGACGGCAAGCAGGTGATGGTGACCCTCGACGAAGCACTGGCGTACTTGCAGCATGCACGCGCCGAAGCGCTGCTGAAAGCGGCCAGCCAACTGGCGGTGCTCGACGAGGATCGCAGGACCGATCAGGTACGTTTCTTCCACCAACTGCTGCAGGAGTACTTCGCCGCCAGGCAACTCGCCGCCGAGCCGGCGCCGGCCACCGAACTGGCGCGCAGCGAATGGCGCGCCGATCGCATCCGACCCTCGCTCGCCGACAAGCTCGCGACCTTGCAGGACTTCGAGCCGTTGCCTCCTCCCGACCCGACGGGATGGGAGGAAACCACCGTGCTGGCAGCGAGCATGGCGGCCGATCCCGATGCCTTCGCGCGCGGTCTTGCCGAAGCCAACCTGGAACTCGCGGCGCGTTGCGCGGCCGCCCTGCGCGCGACGAATCGCGCAAAGCCCGATACAGTCGAACTGCTCCAGGCCCGCCTGCTGGCGCGCAGCCGCGATCCAGAAGCCGACCTGCGCGCGCGCATCGCCGCTGCGC
>NZ_JDSS02000027.1:2677-2876 GCF_000584955.1 Candidatus Accumulibacter vicinus | reverse complement strand
CGCTTCAAGCGCTGCCGCGGGCCCGACGGCGACTATCTGCGCCCGCCGCTGGTGGCCATCGAGGCCGCGACGTATCGCATCGGCAGCGACGAGGGGCTGTACGCCGACGAAGCGCCGGCGCACGACCTGCGTGTCGAAGCCTTCGCGATCGGCCGCTTCCCGGTCACCAACGCCGAGTGGCGGCTGTTCATGGACGCCG
>NZ_JDSS02000027.1:0-2287 GCF_000584955.1 Candidatus Accumulibacter vicinus | reverse complement strand
TGGCAGCGCGGCGAGGGAATCGCCGACGGTCCGAAGCAGGAGGAACGCGACTTCCGGCAGACCGTGCGCGATCACCCGGCACGGATTGGCGAGTGGCTTGCGGCCGGCCAGATCACTTCAACGGATGCCCGGAACTACAAGCAATGGTACTTCGAGATGTCCGACGGCGACTTCGAGGCGCTGCTCAACCGCTCGTTTTCTTCAGAGGTGCAGACGCAACCGCGGTGGTGGCACGATCCTGCGTACCAGCACCCGTCCCATCCGGTGGTCGGCGTCTGCTGGCACGAGGCACGCGCCTACTGTGCCTGGCTCTCGGCGCAGACCGGGCAGGACTATCGGCTCCCGAGCGAGGTCGAGTGGGAGGCGGCAGCGCGTGGCCGGGCGGGCCGGCGCTACGCCTGGGAAGGCGATTTCGACCCCGGCCGTTGCAACAGCTTCGAAAGCCACGTGCGCGGCACGACGCCGGTGGGCGTTTTTCCCGGTGGGGACACCCCGCAAGGGATTGCGGACATGAGCGGCAATGTGTGGGAATGGACCGGCAGCCTCTACCGACCCTATCCCTATCACGCCGAAGACGGCCGTGAAAATCCGGAGGATGGCGATGGCCCGCGCGTGCTGCGCGGCGGCTCGTGGAACAACAACCGTGACCACGCGCGTTGTGCCTACCGCAACCACAACCACCCCGGCAACCGCAACAACAATGTCGGCTTTCGGGTGTGGGGTGTCTCCCACATCGAGCAGTCCTTTGCGTCCGCTGCCCAACACATCGGGGCGGGCGAGGCGCCGCAGGGCGTTCCGGAAATGTCGTGCGACCACGGTTGCGCGGCCGAGGCGAAGGATCTGTGGATGGCTCAGGCGAGTCCCGTCCGCACGGCCATCCGGCCGTCGGGCGCATAGTGAACAGGGGCGCCTCCCAGGTTTCGGCCCCGAGGCGCCCCGCCCTATTTCGCCGTCTGCTTCAGCCAGCCGCCCAGCAGCCGGCCAATCTCGGCGACGAGTTGAGCACGGTCAGCGACAGCAAGCGCGAGTTGTGGGCGTGGACCTCTTTCAACCTGCGTGCGCGCAGAGCAGCATCTTTCATCTCCATGGCACCTTTGGCTCGCTCAAAGGCATCTGCGCCACTCAGATGAGCCTCGCCCCCCAGGCCGACGTTGACCGTTTCGCCCGAGCGTTGTGGTTCGCTGTTCCCTGAGTACGACACGGTGATGGAGCTTTTTGTCGGTGCCGAAGGCAAAGGGGGGTACATCAATGACAAGCGACGCATGGAGTACGCTTTCGACAACGAACTCGGCGAACAGATCAAAGGGATGTCTGAAGATCAAATGCAGAAGTTCCGCCTCGAGAAGTTCGTCGAATTCCAGGGCAAGGTTGAAGGGTACATGCGAGATGCCGGCGTTGAGCCGCATCAGGTGGAGCGCTTCTACAGGCGCTTGGCTACGCTCAACGCGGACGCAATCGGCAAGGACATCGAGGCGTTCATTACGGACCTGGTGAACCACGGCGGTTTCAAGGGCAAGGCTGGTGAGGCGCGTACGCTGGCGAACCAGATTGCTGACCGGGGCTTCTACTACAACAAAGACCGTGACCTCTTCCCGAGCCGCCCTGACCTGCAGGAGAAGTGGTCAGAGCGCGACTTCGCGCAGAGCGCGATGCGCTACATTCAGCAGGCGGTGCATCTCGCCGAGCGTACACGCGAGCGTGTCGGCAGCGACGGCAAGACTTACCGCATCAGCGACTTGACGAGCTTGCTGGAGGCCGGCAACGCCAAAACGGATAGCGCTGGACAGCAACTGATGGAAGACGCGATCGCCGCCTATGAGGGCACGCTTGCTTCAGACAAGCTGTCGCCGGGGCTGCGCAAGTTCATGGGATCGTTGTTGTTCATCAACAACGTGCGCCTGCTGCCTAAAGCGGTCTTCTCGCAGATGCTCGAACCGATGCAGCTTGCGCTGCGCAAGGGAAGCATGAGTGGCACGCTTGACACGCTCTGGCGCGGCATCCGCGAAATGCCCAGGTCCTTCGACAAGTTCGACGCCGCCTACACCCCGGACAAGTGGGAGGAGCTGGCCAACCAGATCGGTACGGCACCGTCGCGCATCATCGCCAACGTCATGGCGCAGATGCAGAACGGCGTGACGCTGCCGGGCAAGATCGGCCACTGGAACGACCAGTTCTTCAAGCTCAACTTCATGGATCAGTGGAACCGCTCAATGCATGTCGAGGCGACGAAGCATGGGGTCGCCCATTAGCCGGCTCCTGTCAACAGGTTAAAAAAATCTCTCGCGAT
>NZ_JDSS02000026.1:72643-72720 GCF_000584955.1 Candidatus Accumulibacter vicinus | reverse complement strand
CGCGCTCCACTTCCAGCGGCAACTTCGCCGCCAGAACGGCGGTATTTGGCGTCCGCACTTCGATCATCGCTGCCACA
>NZ_JDSS02000026.1:67986-72234 GCF_000584955.1 Candidatus Accumulibacter vicinus | reverse complement strand
ATTCGCTAACACCTGCACCGAGCCCACGTTCGACACCTCCTCAACATGTGTGTGATCAACATGACCGAAGACAACGTTGAAACTGATAGGTGCTAAGGCGACGTAGCGACGTTGCCAAATTGGCGAGGAATCTGCGGTAGAGTAGCGTTCCCATTTTGGAGAGAAGCCATGCCCCTCATTTCCTGCGACGAAGCTTTTGATACGAGAGTCTTGGCGGCCCGCCTGGCTGCCCAGCCCAAGATGTTGGCCAAGGTGCTGGAGATGCTGGAACTGATGGAGAATGCTCAGGGAGACCTACGGCGTGCCGACGAAGCCGAGCGGCGCGTGACCGAAATCCTCCGGGAGACGGGCCAAGAGCTTCTGACGGGGTGGGCCGGGCAGGTCGCTGAGGCGGTGACAGCCGAGGCGCGGGCGGCCGCTCCGGTCGTTGGACACGTCAAAAAAAAGTCTACTGGTATACGACGTATGGCCCGATAACGGTCGAGGAGGAGTGCCTTCTCGACCAGAGGACAAAGCAGTTGGTTCGCCCCTTTTCGGAGGTTGCCGGCATCCGGTGCCGGGCCTATTCTCTGCCGCTGGAACGAGCGATAGCCGATTTTGGCGCGGACGTCCCGTTTGGCCAGGTGGCGCCGAAGATGAAGGAACACTACGGCATTGACCTGGCCGCCTGTGCGCCCCGGCTACTCACCGAGCGGGTGGCCAGGGAATTGACGGAGGCGGACTGCCTACCCGCCGCGCGTCCCTCTCACGTGGCGAACTGGCTAATCGTGGAAACGGACGGGGGGATGGTGCCCATTGTCGAAACGCTCGCGGGGGCTGCCGACGCCCGCAAGGGGAAGACCACGCGTTGGCGAGAAGCGAAAGTCTGTATCGCTCAGCGACAGGGTGAAGTCGTTCCGAAGGCGGGCGTGACGATGGACGGCCCCACCGAGGCGGGGGCCATCCGGAAGCGGCTGGCCGAGGCGCTGGGATTCAACGCCAAGACCCAGGTTCACGGTGTCGGCGACGGCGCGACCTGGATCGGCGACCAAATTGAGGAACAGTTCGGTGCGCAGGGAGGCTTCCTGATCGACCTGTTTCACGTTTGCGACTATCTGACCCCGGCCAGTGTGGTCTGCGCGCCAGATTGCCCCAAGGATTGGGTGGCTTCCCAGAAGGCGCGATTGTTGGCCGGCCAGGCCGGCGAGGTGGTTGCGGAGATGAAGCCACACGTCGAACCCTCGCCGATAGATGACGCGCAGGCCCCGGTGCGTGCGGCCTGGCGCTACCTCTCCAACCGTCTCGACCAGTTGGACTATCCCCGCGCGATTGCGCTGAATCTGCCCATCGGCTCTGGCGCGATCGAGAGTGCTCATCGCTACCTCGTGCAGGCCCGCCTCAAGCGCCCGGGGGCTTGGTGGCGGGAGGACATCGCGCAGGCCATGATGAACCTGCGCGTCATGCGGCATAACCAGCTCTGGGAAGCCTATTGGGAAAAGCGCTGGGCGGAGCCTCTGCGCAGGGCCGCTTAAAAACCAACATCGCCTCACCCAACACTTTCATTCGCACCCGGGGGGGCAGCATGCGCTGCAGAAACGTCTGAAATATCGTATCGTGAGAGCGCCTGCAGATCCTGCCAGGCACGTGTAAGGAAAGCCAGCAACCTCACGACCAATGCCGACAAACCACCGGAGAACGAAAGTCATGCACGCCACCCTGCCCCTTCTCACGACCACCACTTTCCCGGCCTTGACCCGGCGCTCGGTGGAAACGGTCCAGGTCAATCTCGGCTATCGTTGTAATCAGAGCTGTCTACATTGCCATGTCAATGCCGGTCCACAGCGCAAGGAGGAAATGACCGCAGAAACGATCGATGCGCTGCTCACCTTCATCAGTGCCAGCCCCGAAGTCGGGACGCTGGACCTGACAGGCGGCGCCCCCGAGCTCAACCCGCATTTCCGCCGCCTGGTCATCTCCGGCCGCGAACGCGGCCTGCGAGTGATCGACCGCTGCAACCTGACGATCCTGGAGGAAACCGATCATGCGGATCTGGCCGACTTCTTGGCCAGGCACCGTGTCGAGGTGATCGCGTCGCTGCCCTGCTACCTTGAGGAAAACGTCGATCGACAGCGCGGCAAGGGCACCTTCGAAGCGAGCATCAAGGGCTTGCAGCGCCTCAATGCGCTGGGTTATGGCATGGCGGACAGCGGCCTGATCCTGAATCTGGTCTTCAATCCGCAGGGGCCTACGCTACCGCCGCCGCAAGGACCGCTGGCCATCGCCTATCGTGCGCACCTCGGACACGAATTCGGCATCGTTTTCAACCAGTTGTTCACGCTGACCAATATGCCGATCCAGCGCTTCGGATCAATGCTGGTCTCGAAGGGCCAGTTCAACAGTTACATGCAACTATTGCGCAGCGCGCACCGGGACGAGAACATCGAGCAGGTCATGTGTCACAACCTGCTTTCAATCGACTGGCAGGGCTACCTTTACGACTGCGACTTCAACCAGCAGCTCGGTTTGCCGATCACCGGAAGCGGTCGTCGACGCCTGCACATCACCGATGTGCAGGCAGCTTCGCTCGATGGATATCCGATCCAGGTGGCCAACCACTGCTATGGCTGCACAGCAGGCCAAGGATCAAGTTGCGGCGGCGCCCTGGGTGGCGAGATGGCCGCTGCGCCGACCTGCGGGGCCTGATTGCGGCCGCATCCGCCAGCCAGGCAAGCACGCTACCGACATCACGGAGGAGATCAGAACCATGAACATCACGCACCTGGACGGCATCAAGGCGTGTGTATTCGACGCCTACGGCACACTCTTCGACTTCAACAGTGCAGCACTCGCGGCCAGCGACGAGATCGGTGACAACTGGCAGCGCCTTTCCGAACTCTGGCGCCAGAAGCAACTGCAATACACCTGGCTGCGCGGACTCGCCGGCCGACATGCAGACTTCTGGCAAGTCACCGGCGATGCGCTCGATTTTTCCCTGAACACCCTTGGCATCGACCGGCCCGGCCTGCGCGAACGACTGATGGACCTTTATCTTCATCTCGGTTGCTACCCCGAGGTTCCCGAAACGCTGCGCCGGTTACAGGCTGCGGGAATGAGGTTGGCGATTCTCTCGAACGGCACGCCGGCGATGCTCGCGGCGGTGGTCTGCCACAACGGTCTGGAGAATATCTTCGATGCCGTGCTGTCGGTTGAGGACGTGGGCGTCTTCAAGCCACACCCGGCAGTCTACGCGCTGGCCTGTGAACGCCTGCAACTTGCCCCGACGGCGATCTGCTTCCTTTCGTCGAATGCCTGGGATGCCTATTCGGCCAAGGCTGGCGGCCTGCAAGTCCTGTGGTGCAACCGCTTCGGACAGGCACCAGAACGGATCCCCGAGACCCCCGATGGCGAGATCAAGGATCTCTCCGCCCTACCAGCAGCGCTGTTTCCTCTCCCGCTTGCAGGCGAGGGGCGGTGGGTGAATCGCTGACGCGACTTTCACCTTGACGAAACGCCTCATTCAGGCGATCGCAGCGAACGATGGGCTTTCCCTGGCGTGGTCAGCGACAGCAGCAGCAGGAAACAGCCCACGACGGTTGCGGCCATGCCGCCCTGCAGGACGGTCGCGAGTTGAAACGTTCCCAGGTAATAATTGCCCGCCAGACGCAGTACTGCGGCGATGCTGCACAGCAGCAGGCCACCGATGCCGGCGACACGTCCCGACAGGAGCAGAAAGGTATCCATTTCTCACCTCATTGCATAACGACAAACATGATTTTTCGGCTGTTTCCGGAGCAGCAGTACGACATCCACGCCCACGCCGATCAGGCGACGCAACGAATAGCCAGCAGTGTAGGCGAAATTGCCGAGTCCGGACAGGTCAGTGTGGCTGCTCCGATCGTCCTGACGAAGCCCCCGCAACCTCGCGAATAGACGCTTCAAGGACACCATGCTCGCCGCCCTGAGCCAACTGCTGCTCTTTCCGCTCGTCGGCGAAGTCATCGCCCGAGGCATCAAGCTGCCCCTTCCCGGTCCGGTGGTCGGGATGCTCTTGCTCTTTGTCGGCGATGAATCGCATACCGGTCCTTTCACTGCCCGTGCCAGTAACGGCGATACTCGGTTCGATACGCGGCGAGAGCCAGCCCGCTGGCCAGCCTGATACGCACCGCACCATCCCGATCGGTGCGCCACACCCGGCTGCCGGAATAACGTTCAACGACCTCCGGGCGGGGATGCTGGAAACGGTTGCGGTAGCCGACGGGAATGATCGCT
>NZ_JDSS02000026.1:54187-67649 GCF_000584955.1 Candidatus Accumulibacter vicinus | reverse complement strand
ACCGACGGCAGCCACGAAGTCGGGCGTCGACGAAGTGGCGCTGCCGTGATGCGGCACCAGCAGCACGTCACTGCGCAACAGGGGAGCGGCCCGATCGAGCAGGGCCTGCTCGTCGCGTGCCTCGATGTCGGAGGTGAGCAGGACGCTGGCAAAGGCATTCTCGATCCGCAGCACGCAACTCATGTTGTTGGTCCTGGCGGCCTGGTGCTCGTAAGCAGTGACTTCGGGATGCAGGATCGTGAAACGAACGCCGTCCCACTCCCAGGCCTGCCCGGTCTGACAACGTTCGCCGGACAGTTCGGGAAGCGACGACAAGGTACGCACGATCGGCACCGCCTCCTGCACGGCTACGACGCCACCCGAGTGGTCCTTGTCGCGATGGGTCACGATCAGCGAATCGAGCGACTTGATTCCGCTGGCGCGCAGGTAGGGAACGATGATGCGTTGGCCGGCGTCCGATTCGGCGCTGTACAGCGGCCCGGTGTCGTAGAGAAGATTGTGTTCGGCGGTACGCACGACAACCGCCAGTCCCTGACCGACGTCAAGCACATCGACCCAGGCCTCTCCCGCCAGGGGCCTCTCGGCTGGTGCAAACAGCACTGGCAGCAGCAGACACAGGCCCAGCCAGCGAGCCGGGAAACCGCGTGGCAAAAGTAGCCAGATCACCCCAAGCACCGCCACCAGAGTCGCCGTCAGCGGCGGTGCCGGCTGTTCCCAGACCGGCCAGATCGCCAGCCATTCGAGAAAACCGATCAAACCGGACAGCAGCCAGTGATCGAAGTAGAGCAGCGGCGGCCAGGGAAGGACGGCGAAGAGCAGCGCCAGTGGCGTGATCATGAAGCTGACCAGCGGGATCGCGAGGGCGTTGGCCAGCGGCGACACCAGCGAGAACTGCTGAAACATCAGCAGCAGCAGCGGCAGCGTCCCGAGGGTCACTGCCCACTGCGTCGCTCCCCAGTTGGCAAGCGCTGCTCGCCAGCCACGGGAAGCGTCCAGCCGGGCCGTACTGACCAAGAAGAGCAGCCCGACGGCCGCGAAGGAAAGCCAGAATCCCGGCGACAGCACTGCCCAGGGGTCGAGCAGCAGCACTGCCAGCAGTGCCAGCAGCAGGCTGCGACTGGCGCCGAGATTGCGGCCTGACCACAGCGCCAGGGCGACGACGCTCAGCATGTAGACCGTCCGCTGCGCCGGTACGGCAAAACCGGCGAGCAGGGCGTAGCCGAAAGCCGTGCACCAGCCGGCGGCGATCGCCGCTTTCTGCGCCGGCAGAAAAAGCATCAGCCGTTCGCTGCGCCGCCACAGCCAACCAAAAAAACCGCCAAACAAGGCGGCCACCATCGTCACGTGCAGGCCGGAGATGGACATCAGGTGCGTCACACCGGTCTGCCGGAACAAGCGCCACTGATCGGCCGGGATCGCCTGCTGGTCACCAATCGCCAGTGCCACGAGAATGCCGGCATAGGGAGCGTCGGGAAGGACGTCAACAAAGGAGCGGCGAAGCCGGTCGCGCAAACGTTCGACCCAATAGCCGGGAGCCCGGACCAGATCGTCCAGGCGCTGCGCGTCGGCGCGGGGACGCACGTAGCCCGTTGCCCGCAGACCGCGCTCGAAGAGCCAGGCCTCATAGTCGAAACCATGCGGATTGGCGTTGCCGTGCGGGCGCTTGAGGCGAACGGTGAAGCGCCAGCGCTCGGCCGGGCGAATCACCAGTCGCTGGTGCCAGTCGTCGTCCTGAGCACCGTGGTACCAGGAAAGCATGATCCGCCGTGGTAGACGCGCGCCAGGTGTTTCCACCGACTCGACTTCAAACTCGAAGCGCTCGCCGCGTGCGAAGGCGTGCGGCAGACTGGCAATAACCCCGACCACCTGCGCATCCCGGCCCTCCCACTCCGCCGGCAGGGAATCCCGAAGACGGAACTCGGCGAACAGTGCCGCCCAGACAAGTCCGAGCATCGCGCAGGCCAGCAGCGACCCGACGCAGCCGAGCGCGTCCCGGCGACGCCCGAGCCAGAACAGCAAGCCGGGGGCAATAAGAACAAGACCGGCAAGCAGCGGCCATGCCGGAAGGCTCTCCCGGGTCTGCAGCCACCCGACACCGAGGGCGAAGGCAATGATGCGGACACGCATGACGCGTTAGACCTGAAAACACCCGGCGAGCGCAGGCGAACCTGCTGTGCCCGTGCCTGCATCCGGTCAACCGATCCGGAAGCGGCGAACCTCGGCGTCGAGACCCTGCGACAAACGTTCGAGCTGTGCTGCCGTTGCGGCATTGCCGGCCACCGCCGAGGAGTTCTCCTCGGCCATGCGCGCGACTCGCTCGACGCTGCGGGCGATTTCGCTGTTGGCAACGCTCTGTTCGTGCAGGGCGCTGGAGATGTCGGCCACTTTTTGTACTACCTGCCGGGCATTGTCACCGATCTCGGCGAGTGAGGTGCCCGCCTGCCGGGCCAGCGTGACGCCTTCGGTCACGCGGTTGACACCGATCTTCATGCTCGCCACGGCATCGCTGGTGCCTGCCTGGATCGCGGAAATCATTTCCGCGATCTCTTGCGTCGACCGGCTGGTGCGCTCCGCCAGTTTGCGCACCTCGTCGGCGACCACCGCAAAGCCGCGTCCCGACTCCCCGGCTCGCGCCGCCTCGATCGCCGCGTTCAACGCCAGCAGGTTGGTCTGATCGGCAATTTCCTTGATCACATGGACAATTGCCGAGATCCGCTCCGAGTGCCCTCCGAGATCGGCGACGATCGACGCCGATTGATTGACCACCTCGGCTATTCGTTCAATCGCCTCGACGACGTTGCCGACGACACGGCCCCCCTCGGTAGACAGATCCCCTGCGCGCGCCGAAATCCGGTCGGCGTCCTGTGCATTGCCCGACAGGTGTTCGATCCCCGCCGTCATTTCCTCGATTGCCGCAGCCATCTTCAACGCGGCCTCGCTCTGCTGCTCGCTGCCGCGCTTGACCTGCGTTGTCGATGCGGACAGCCTCTGCGTCGCGTCGAGAACCTCGCCCGCACTGCGATGCACGTTCTGAAGAAGGCCACGAAACGCCGCGGCCATCTCGTTGAGGCTGTCGCCGACCAGTTTCAGCTCATCGCGGGTGCCGAGTTGCACGCGCACGCCGAGATTGCCGGTAGCCAGTGTTCTCGCGTTGTCGGCCAGTTGCTGGATACAGCCCATTGTTGCGTAGTAGAAGCCGACCGAGATGTAGGCAAACAGCAATAGCATGAGCAGCGACACGGCGATATTGATGAACAGCTCACGTTCCGTCCGGTCGATCCGGCGTTGCAGTTGTTGCTCGAGTGCCGGGAACAGGTTTTCGAACATTTCCTTGTACCCGCTTTCGAGCACGGCGGTGGTCAACGCGAAGTACTCGCCCGGGGCGGTCGCATAGGCGCCGGAAAGGAGATCCTGGTTTACCAGCGCGCTGACCCTTTCGGTTGCCGTGGTCATTTGTTTCACCACCGTGCTGATGGTCTGCTGCAGGTCCGGTGTTCTGTGTGCGACCAATTCCAGGTGATACTGCATTTCGTTGACGTTGTCGTCGAGCCCGCTCAGGAGAACGGTCATTTCGACCTGTTGCACCAGGGTCAGCGGCTGCTTCCTGGTCAGCGTAGCCGTTCCCAGCGCCCGCAACTGGCCCATGTATTCGAGAGCTTTCGGCAAGTGGTCGGTCGTCGCGACGATCATGTTGACCAGGTCGATGTCCGGGTCGTTGGACAGCGAGTAGTGGTCTCCGACAACCCGCTGCAAGTCCAGCAGATCGGCGATCAGGCGATTGTGGGTCCGGAAATTTTCTCTTGGGATCAGTTCCAGGCCCGTATTCTCGATGATCGCCCAGTTATCGACGGCCTTCTTCCAGGTGTCGCTGGCCGTCAGTTCGGCGGGCAGCCTGCCTTCGAGCATCTTCAGGGCCTGGTTGACCTCGTCTTGCCGGGCAGCGCGGGGAGCCTTCATTTCGTCGTTGCCATTCAAGACGCCTGACGACAGGCCACGATGGATTTGCAGGTGCTGTACCAGGCGGTTGATCGGCTTCTGCACCTCGATACCGGCCAGTTCCCGCCGCGAAGTGTCGATCACCCGGTGCAGACTCTGGTAGAGGTTCACCAAAAGAACGCTGATCGCCACCAGCGCGAGCGCGCCCATGATGGCGAATTTCTGCGTGTAGCCGACACGGTTGAGCAGGGCTACAGCCGGAGCGTATAGAAATTTCATGATGGGTCTCCTCGAAAGGGTAAAACAACGGCATCGACGTCGTGGGGCGATGTTAGCGGCTGCTCCCCCGGACAGACATTGCTTTCACGGCACCGACGAATGGAGGCGCCCGTCGCGCAGCGTCAGGATCCGCCCGACGCGGCTGGCCAACGCCGGGTCATGGGTGACGATCACGAAACTCGTCTGCCGCGAACGGTTGAGCGCCAGCATCAGCTCGAAAACGCCGGCAGCGGTCTGCCGGTCGAGATTGCCGGTCGGCTCGTCGGCGAGCACGCAGGCCGGCTCGGTGACCAGTGCGCGCGCGATCGCCGCCCGCTGCCGCTCGCCGCCCGACAGCTCCGACGGCGTGTGCCGCAAGCGATGCCCGAGTCCGACCTCGCCGAGCACGGCCGCCGCGCGCGCCTCCGCCTCGGCTTTCGGCATGCGCCGGATATACAGCGGCATGGCGACGTTCTCCAGCGCGGTGAACTCGGCGAGCAGGTGATGGAACTGATAGACGAAACCCAGGTGGCGATTGCGCAGGTTGCCGCGCTGTGCCTCGTCGATGCGGTTCAGATCGCTCCCCATCAACTGCACCTCGCCAGCGTCGGCGGCGTCGAGACCACCGAGCAGATGCAGCAGCGTGCTCTTGCCCGAACCCGAAGCACCGACGATCGCCACCCGCTCGCCGGCCCGGATTTCGAGATCGACACCGAGCAGCACCGGGACTTTGCTGTCGCCCTGCGGATAGATTTTGCGCAAGCCCTGACAGGCCAGAACCCGTTCACTCATAACGCAGCGCTTCCGCCGGATTGACGCGTGCCGCACGCCAGCTGGGATAAAGGGTGGCCACCAGCGCCAGCAGGAAAGCGACGCCGGTAATCGTCGTCACGTCGCGCCACTGCAGTTCCGAAGGCAGATTGGAAATGTAATAGACCTCCTTGGCCAGGAACTGCGTACCGAGCAGGCGCTCGATGAACGGCACCACGACATCGACGTTGAGCGCCAGAGCGACACCGCCGGCGACGCCGAGGCCGAGACCGACGCAGCCGATCAGCGCCCCCTGCACGATGAACACCACCATGATGCTCGCCGGGCTGGCGCCGAGCGTGCGCAGGATGGCAATGTCCGATTGTTTGTCGGTGACCGCCATGACCAGCGTCGAAACGATGTTGAAGGCGGCCACGGCGACGATCAGCGACAGGATGATGAACATCATGTTCTTCTCGATCTGCACGGCGCGAAAGAAATTGGCGTGGCTGCGCGTCCAGTCGCTGATGAAGGCATGGGTATCGAGCTTGCCAGCCAGCAAACGCGCCACCCGCGGCGCGGCAAAGAGGTCGTCGAGTTTCAGGCGCACGCCGGAAACCCGGTCATCCATGCGGTACAGGCGCTGCGCATCGGCGAGGTGGATCAGCGCCAGGCCACTGTCGTACTCGTACATGCCGACCTCGAACAGCCCGACGACATGGAAGGTCTTCAGACGCGGCACCACGCCGGCCGGGGTCACCACGCCCTGCGGTGCGATCAGCGTCACCCGGTCGCCGACCAGAACACCGAGCGCGCGCGCCAGCTCCGAACCGAGGATGATGTTGAAGTGATCCGGCTGCAAGGCGTCGAAGCGGCCACTTTTCATGTGCGGGCGGAAGTCTGCGACCCGGTCCTCGAGATCCGGCAGGATGCCGCGCACCACCGCGCCGCGTACCGATTGCCCGTAGGCCAGCATGCCCTGCGCCTGTACGAAGGGCGCAGCGGCAAGCACCTGCGGCTGTCCGGCGGCCTGCTTGGCGACCGCTTCCCAGCCGGTCATTTCGCCACTGGCACCGGTAATCTCGACATGCGAGACGACAGCGAGAATGCGCGACCGCAATTCGGTCTGAAAACCGTTCATCACCGACAGCACGACGATCAGCGCCGCGACACCCAGCGCGATACCGCACATCGAGATCAGCGAGATGAAGGAAATGAAATGGTTGTGCTTCTTGGCGCGCGTATAGCGCAGGCCGATCAGCAACTCGTAGGGCAGGGCCATCAGCGGCGGAAACTCATTTCAAGGAACCGTACGAAGCGCCGAAACGGCAAAGGCGCTATGCTACACTTTTTCGACAGTGGCTGCCCTCCCTGGCAAGCACTCTCCGCACCCTCACCCCTTGCAGCCACCCCCCGTCCGTCCGCACCCATGCAGCTCACCCTGGTCGTTCCCGAACTCCTCTGGCCCGAACCCGACGACCACGACAGTTTCGACGCGCTTCGCTGCGACGCCCTGAACACGCTGATCGCGCGCAGCCAGCGCACGCATCGGCCACCGCAGTCGCTCGAAGCGACGCTCTGCGATGCTTTCGGTCTTGCCGGGAATGCCGCTTACGCCGCCTTCCGGGCGCTCGGTGAAGTCGCCGGACCGGCCGTGGCCGACGCCTGCTGGCTGTGCGCCGACCCGGTGCATCTGCGCCTGCACCAGGAACGTCTGATTCTTGCCGACGGCGGCCGTCTCGACATCACCGCCGCCGAAGCGTTGGCCATCGTTGACGAACTCAATCGTCAGTTCCCGGATCTCGGCACCTTCCACGTCGGCACGCCCGATCGCTGGTATCTGCAGCTCGCCGGCCACACCGAACTCGGCCGCTTCGACGTGCTGCCGCTGTCCGTCGTCGCCGGCCGCAGCATCGGCCGGCAATTGCCGGAAACCGCCGAGTTGCGCTGGCTGCGCCAATTGCTCAACGAAGTGCAGATGGTGCTCCATCAGCACCCGGCCAACACCAGACGCGAGGATGCAGGCCAATCGACGATCAACAGCCTGTGGCTGTGGGGTGCCGGGGTCCTGCCGGCCGGCAGCGCGCAGGACTGCACCGGCGTCTGGAGCGACCACCCGCTGGCGCGCGGCCTGGGTCGCGCTTTCGGCATACCGGTGCAGGCCGTCCCCGACGATGCTGCTGCCCTGCTGGCGCAGACCCGCCCCGGCAGCCGCCCACTGCTCGTTCTCGATTCGCTGCAAGCACCGGTACAGTACGAAGATGGCGAAGCCTACCGTGCGCAACTGCTCGCACTCGAAGCCCGCTGGTTCGCGCCGCTGCAGAGGGCGCTTGCGCTTGGCAGAATCCGGCACCTGCGCCTCGCCGCATCGACCGCCTACGCCATGCTGGTCTGGGAAAGCAGCCGCAGCGGGCAGTGGCGGCTGTGGCGCCGCCCGCGGCCGCTGGCGGCCACCGTGCAGGCCCTGGCCAAGGGTCATGACCCGGACGCGCCATGACCCGAATCTGCAGCCGCAGCGTCTCGCCGCGCATCCAGTGGCAACTCGAACAGCAGGGCGTACACCCGCTGCTGGCGCGCATCTACGCCGGGCGCGGCATCGTCCTGCGCAGCGAACTCGATTACGAATTCTCGTCGCTGCTGTCACCCGCCCGGCTGACGCATGCCGCCGAAGCCGCCGTTCTGCTCGCCAACTGCATCGCCGGGCAGCAGAAAATCCTCATCGTCGCCGACTACGACTGCGACGGCGCCACCGCCTGCGCGCTGGGTGTCCGGGCACTACGGGCTTTCGGCGCAAACGTCGATTATCTGGTACCGAACCGCTTCACCTACGGCTACGGACTCTCCCCCGACATCGTCGAGCTTGCTGCGACGAAGAAGCCGAAGCTCATCGTCACCGTTGACAACGGCATCGCCAGCGTCGACGGCGTTGCCCGCGCCAGGCAGCTCGGCATCGCAACGCTGATCACCGACCATCACCTGCCGGGCGACGAACTGCCGGCCGCCGACTGCATCGTCAACCCCAACCTTCCCGGCTGCAGCTTCCCGAGCAAGCATCTGGCCGGCGTCGGCGTGATCTTCTACGTGATGCTGGCGCTACGTGCCGAATTGCGCGAGCGCCACTGGTTCTCCATGCAGAGCGAGCCCCGGCTCGCCGCCCTGCTCGACCTGGTCGCCCTCGGCACGATCGCCGACGTCGTCAGGCTCGACCACAACAACCGGGTGCTCGTCAGCCAGGGTCTCAAACGCATTCGCCAGGGCCAGCTCACCCCCGGCCTGCGCGCCATTTTCCGTGCCGCCGGACGCGATCCGGCGCAGGCCTCGGGCAACGACCTCGGCTTCATGATCGGCCCGCGCGTCAACGCCGCCGGCCGTCTCGCCGACATGTCGCTGGGAATCGAGTGCCTGCTCACCGACGACGAAGGACGCGCGCTGAACATCGCACAACGACTTGACGCACTCAACCGCGAACGCCGCGAGATCGAATCCGGCATGCAGGAGCAGGCGCTGTTCCAGATCGCCAGGGCTGCTCCCGACCTGGACGAGAACGCCGCGGCAGCGGTCTCGCTGTTCGACGCCGACTGGCACCAGGGCGTCGTCGGCATCGTCGCCGCACGCATCAAGGAAAGGCTGCACCGTCCGGTATTCGCCTTTGCGCGCGGCGGCGACGGCGAGATCAAGGGATCGGGCCGTTCGATCGCCGGCCTGCACCTGCGCGATGCCCTCGATCTGCTTTCCAAACGTGCGCCGGGCCTGCTGCTGCGCTTCGGCGGGCACGCCATGGCGGCCGGGGTGACGATACGCGAAAGCGACTTTGCCTGTTTTCGCGAACTGTTCGCAGCCGTCGTCGACGAGTTGCTATCGCCCGCCGACCGCACGCGCACGCTGGAAACCGACGGCGGCCTCGAAGCCGCCTATCTCTCGATCGCCACGGCGCGGCTGCTCGAAGCCGAAGTCTGGGGCCAGGGATTTCCGGCGCCGCTGTTCCAGGATGAATTCGTCGTCGAGAGCCAGCGCATCCTCAAGGACAAACACCTCAAGCTGCGCCTGCGCAAGGGAACCCAATGCCTCGACGCGATCCAGTTCAACTTCGACCAAGCACCCGGCAACACCGTCCGCGCCGCTTACCGGCTGGCGATCAACGACTACAACGGCGTCCAGACGCCGCAATTGCTGATCGAACATCTGGCCTCCCGTGCCGGCTGAAAGGCCTGACATGCGAGCCGTTCGGAGCCCGTTCGGAGCACTTTTTCGGTGCATTTCGGGTGCCTCGCAGCGTCTTTGCACGAACCCAGCAGACGGAGCTTGACGAGTCGCTGCACGCCGGAGATACTTCCACCGAAGCGGGCGTTTTGGGCGTCCGTTCTGTCCTCGTTTCTCGACTCGTTTCTCGACCTTCCCGACTTTTTTGATCAACCGAATCTGGAATAAGCCCATCATGAGTGCAACACAAATCAAACCCGGCGTCGCCACTGGCGACGAGTTGCAGGCAATTTTCGAACTGGCCAAGGCCAAGCAATTCGCGCTGCCGGCGGTGAACGTCATCAACACCAGCACGGTGAACTCGGTCATGGAAACCGCCAAGGAGCTCAATTCTCCGGCGATCATCCAGTTCTCCAACGGCGGCGCGCAGTTCTTCGCCGGCAAGGGCCTCGACAATACCCACCAGCGTTCGTGCATCGCTGGCGGCATCTCCGGCGCCCAGCACATCCATCTGATGGCCGAACTCTACGGCGCGACGGTCATCCTGCATACCGACCACGCGGCCAAGAAGCTGCTGCCGTGGATCGACGGCCTGCTCGACGCCGGCGAGAAATACTTCAAGACACACGGCAAACCGCTCTACAGCTCGCACATGCTCGACCTTTCGGAAGAACCGATCGAGGAAAACATCGAGATCTGCAAGCGCTATCTCGAACGAATGAGCAAGATGGGAATGACCCTCGAAATCGAGCTCGGCGTCACCGGCGGTGAGGAAGACGGTGTCGACAACAGCGGCGTCGACAGCTCCAAGCTCTACACCCAGCCGGAAGACGTGGCGATGGCCTACGAAGCGCTTTCGCAGGTCAGCGACCGCTTCACCATTGCCGCTGCCTTCGGCAATGTGCACGGCGTCTACAAGCCGGGCAACGTCAAGCTGCAGCCGATCATCCTGAAGAACTCGCAGGATTACGTGCAGAAGAAGTTCGGCACCAAGAACCTCCCGGTCAACTTCGTCTTCCATGGCGGATCGGGATCGACCCTCGAGGAAATCCGCGAGGCAATCTCCTACGGGGTCATCAAGATGAACATCGACACCGACCTCCAGTGGGCGTTCTGGGATGGCGTGATGGGCTTCTACAAGAAGAACGAAGGCTATCTGCAGGGTCAGATCGGCAACCCCGAAGGCGATGAAAAACCGAACAAGAAGTACTACGACCCGCGCGCCTGGCTGCGTAAGGGTGAAGACGCTTTCCGGGCCCGACTGAAGCAGGCCTTTGCCGACCTGAACAACATCGGCACGCTGGGTTAATCGATTCCCGGCGCATGCCAGCGGGCTGGTCCAGGTCTGGGCTGGCCCTTTTTTGTGCCTGCCGGAGATCACCTTTCTATTGGAACATCGTAAGTACAACAGTACACCGAGGATCAAACCATGAGTACCCTGGTAGAGCAGCTCATCCAGACAGAAGCGCACCAATCGATCTTCGAATCGGCCGTGCGCCAGCTTCCCCTGCCGGTCTGCGCCGCATTCGGCTCGTCGAGCAGCCCGCAGCCGGTCAGCTTCAAGAACACCGGGCGCGTCCTGAGCACCAAGGACAGCGACGCCGTGCGCGCGCAGTTCCCGCAGAGCGTCGCCGCCTCCAACAATGTCGTCCTCACTTCCTCCGGCAGCAGCCCCGCGACCGTGCAGGGCAAGCGCATCGCCGTGCTGTTCTCGGGCGGTCCGGCCGCGGGCGGTCACAACGTGGTCTGCGGACTCAAGCGGGTGCTTGGCGCCGGCAACACGCTCCTTGGCGTCAGGGCAGGTCCAAAGGGCCTGCTCAAGGGCTCGCTGTTCGAAATCACCGACGCCAACGTCGACTTCATCCTCAACACCGGCGGCTTCGACTTTCTCGGCTCGGACCGCACCAAGATCAAGAGCGACGAGCAGTTCGCACAGGTCCGCGAAACCTGCATCAAACACCGGCTCGACGCCATCGTCGTCGTCGGCGGTGACGATTCCAACACCAATGCCGCAGTCCTCGCCGAATCGCTGTTTACCGGCGTCAAGGCCGACGGCTCCGGCGTGCAGGTCATCGGCGTGCCGAAAACCATCGACGGCGACCTGCAGATCGGCGACCTGCTCTCGATTTCGTTCGGCTTCGATACCGCGACACGGATCTACAGCGAGATGGTCGGCAACATCCTGCAGGACACCAGCTCCTCGCTCAAATACTGGCACTTCGTCAAGCTGATGGGCCGCTCGGCTTCGCATGTCGCACTCGAAGTCGCGCTGCAGACCAAGCCGGCGATCACCCTGATCTCCGAAGAAATCGCCGCCAACCAGGAGTCGCTGGCGAGCATCATCGACCGCGTCGCACGGGTCATCGTCGAACGTTCGCACCGGGGAATGAACTACGGCGTCCTGCTGGCGCCGGAAGGCCTGATCGAGTTCATCCCGGAAATGAACGCCATGATCGCCGACCTCAACGATGTCCTCGCGCACCACGCTGCCGAGTTCGCCGCCCAGGCTGACGACGCCAGACCGGCTTTCGTCGGCAGCCGGCTCAGCCCCGAAAATGCCAGCCTGCTGGCCTCGCTGCCGCATTACATCGTGAACATGCTGCTCGCCGAACGCGACTCGCACGGCAACCTGCAGGTCTCGCTGATTCCCACCGAGCAGTTGCTGATCGACATGGCCAGGCAGCGCGTCAGGGAACTCGATGCGAACGTCCCCTTCGCCGCGCACAGCCACTTCCTCGGCTACGAAGGCCGTTGCGGCGCACCGACGCTGTTCGATGCCGCCTATACCTACAACCTCGGCCTGACCGCCGGCTCGCTGATCCTCGACGGCCGTACCGGCTACATGGCGACGATCACCGGACTCGCCAGCGGCGGCGCACCACAGGCGATCCCGCTCGCCGGCCTGCTCAACATCGAACGCCGTCACGGCAAGGATGAGTTCGTGATCGAGAAGGCACTGGTCAAGATGGATTCACCGGCCATGCAGTACTTCGTTTCACGGCGCGAGGCCTGGGCGGCCAGTGATCTCTTCTCGTCACCGGGCCCACGCCAGTTCTGGGGTCCGACGACGGATCAACTGCCGATCAGCGTCGCGCTGAACTCCGGGGCCGACACGCTGATGTTCAGGATCGGCTGAACGAGCGGCGTCTTCGGTCAGGCAGGGCCATCGGCAACGATGGCCCTAGCTCCCTGGAGGGCTGCACTGCGCACCACCGAACGCTGCGAGGCCTCCCTCGCCACCGGCCGGGTTCCCCTTCATGCCGGCGCCAGGCCCCTCAGCCAGCCGGCATCGTTCAAAGAAGGAGCGTGTCTCGAAGATCGTGGGGGCGAAGCGCTGTCCCCGCGAAGACAGATGCCGCTTGAGGACGAAATCGAAGAGCAAGGGATTGTGGTGTCGAATCACTTCCAGCTCCGCAACCGCTGACTCCGGCAGCATGCCACGCGCGGCGAACTCCGCAGGCAGGATCAGCGGCACGATGCCCGGCAACGGATAGTCGGAACCGTTCAGCAAACGCGCATGCCATTCGCCGCGCTCGAGCAGCGTGCGCAGAACTTCCGCGCTGCGGTTCCTGAGCGTCAGCGCCGAAATATCGCCAAACAGCAGTTTCTCATAACGCGCTTCGCCCATCAGGCGAGCAAACAGTTCAAAACAGGGAAGCGGCGCGGCGTTCGCACCCCGGTCCACATCGACGGCGCTGCCGAGCGAGGCACAATGCGCCACCACCACCCGTACGCCATGGTCCATCGCCCGCCGCAGCAGGAGCGGGTTGCCAAAGGCGGGCTGATCGCCACCGGGAGCCGCTTTTTCCTCGCCCGCATGGCTGATCAACGGAAGAGCGTGTTTCGCCAGTGCGGCATAGAAGCGATCGCAACGCCTTGAGGACGGATCGATGCCCATCGCCGGTGGCAACCATTTCACCGCCCGCGCCCCTCCTTCGACGGCGATGGCCAGTGCCTCGACGCAGTCGCCGCGATACGGGTGAATCGACGCCGCCCACTGAAAATACTGCGGATGGCGCGCGGCCACGGCCTGCGCGTAGGCGTTCGGGGTATGGAAGGAACTGCGCTGCGGGTCGGCCCGACCATCGAGGTCGTGGAAGCGGTCGAAAGCAAAGAGCAGCAGCTTCGCTCCCGGCCGCAATCCTTCGACGAGATTCTGCAGGCGGTCGACGTAGCTCTCGTCGACTCGCCCCGGTGCATCATGGACGCAGCCCGCGTTCAGATAGAACAGGCGCTGCGCATACTGCAGCGGGTGCAGGAGGCTGTCCATCTGCGGATTCACCTCGATGCCGCTGTCCGAATCGCCGATACCGACCAG
>NZ_JDSS02000026.1:47697-53793 GCF_000584955.1 Candidatus Accumulibacter vicinus | reverse complement strand
TCCCACTCGCCGGCCGCAACGGCTGCCGGCAACCGCGCCTGGCAGCGATTGAACCAGGCTCGCCAGGGCTGCGCAACGACGCCCGACAAGGCAAGCGCGCCGCCGGCGAGCGCGGCGACCAGGGCACGGCGGCGCGGCGGGTTCATCGCCGCAGCCGACGGCCAGGCGCTGCGCCGCCGGATGAAGTGGTATCGGCATCAGGGTCAGGCCTCATCCCGCCACCGGCGGCGAATGATATGCTGCGCATTCGGCTGAAGGTTCGCCGATCGGGAACAGCGCTTCGCAGCGGAGCGGGCATGGGAGCACACCATGATTGACGGGGAACAAAGGCTGGCCAGGATCATCGACACAACCCTCGATGCGATCGTGACCATCGACGAATCTTACCGTATCATCCTGTTCAACGCCGCCGCCGAAAAAATGTTTGACTGTCCGGTTGCCGAGGCCATCGGGAGCCTGCTCGACCGTTTCATTCCAGAACGTTTCCAGACGGCACATCGCATTCATGTCGGGAAGTTCGCCACCAGTCCGGTCACGTCGCGGCCGATGGGAAGAACCTATCAAGTTCTTGGCCTCCGTGGCAATGGCGAGGAATTCCCGCTCGAAGCGTCGATTTCGCAGGTCGAGGTGGACGGGCAGAAGCTATTCACGGCATTGCTGCGCGACACCACCGAGCGATGCCAGACCGAGGCGGCGCTGCGTGCGAGTGAAGCATTCAATGCCGCCATCCTCGATTCGTTGAGCGCACACGTCGCGGTCCTCGACGGCGACGGGAAAATCGTTGCAGTCAATCAGGCGTGGTTGCGATTCGCGGCAGAAAACGGCGGCGAGACGCTGCTCGCTCATCCGATCGGTACCGATTACCTGGCGATCTGTCTTGCCGCCGCCGACCCGTTGGTCGCCAACCCCTGGGCGGCCGAAGCCCTGGCCGCCTGGACCGGCATTGCCGCGGTACTGGCCGGGCGCAGCGATTACTTTGAGCTTGAATACCCCTGCCAGGCAGCGAACCAGGAGCGCTGCTTCCGGATGCGCGTCGATCCCTTGCGATCCGGCCGCGGCGGCTGCGTCGTCGTGCACCAAGACATCAGCACCAGCCGAAACCTGGCCGACGCCTTGCGCACCGAGCGCCAGCGCCTGGCCAACCTGATCGCCGGTACCGACGTGGGCACCTGGGAATGGAACGTTCAGACCGGCGCAGTGCTCTTCAACGAACGCTGGGCCGGGATCATCGGCTACACGCTGGCGGAGATTTCGCCACTGAGCATCGCCACCTGGTTCCGCTTCGCGCATCCGGACGACCTCGAAAAATCCAACACCCTGCTGCGCCGACACTTTGCCGGCGAATTGCCCGCCTACGACTGCGAGTGCCGGATGCGCCACCGGGACGGCCACTGGGTATGGATTCGTGACCGCGGCAAGGTCATGGACTGGAGTGCCGACGGCCGGCCACTGCACATGTTCGGCACCCACCTCGACATCACCGAGAGCAAGGAGGCGGAAGCCCGGCTGCGCCGAATGAACGAGAGCCTCGAGGCGCACGTCGCCGAACGTACCCGGCAACTGGCCATCGCGACGCAGATGGCGAGGTCCGCCAACCGGGCGAAGAGCGCTTTCCTGGCCAACATGAGTCACGAGATCCGCACCCCGATGACGGCCATTCTCGGCTTTGCCGAATTGATGAAACAGGACGGTCTCAGCACCCCACAGGCAGAGCGGATGGACAAGTTGCACAGCGCTGCGCAACACCTGCTGAGCCTCATCGACAACGTACTCGACTTCTCGAAGATCGAGGCCGGCAAGCTGGTTCTCGAAGAAGTCCCTTGCCATGTGGCCCGTATTGTCACCAGCGTCGTCGAAATGAGCACGGATCGCGCCCGGCAAAAGGGCCTCACGCTATCGTGCGATTGCCAGCCCCTGCCCGGCCCACTGCTCGGCGACCCGACACGCCTTCGGCAAGCCCTGCTCAATTACGTCAGCAACGCGATCCGGTTCACCTCACAGGGCAGCATCCGGGTCAGCGTCCACCGCCAGCAAGAAAGCAAGAACCACCTCATGCTGCGCTTCGAGGTCCGCGATACCGGCATCGGCATTGCCGCCAGCTCGCTCGGGCGACTCTTCCGGCACTTCGAGCAAGCCGATGATTCGATGACCCGAGTGCATGGCGGGACCGGTCTCGGCCTCGCCATCGTCAAACAGATCGCCGAGAGGATGGGTGGCAGCGTCGGGGTTGACAGTACCGAGGGGGCGGGCAGCACCTTCTGGTTCACGGCCTGTCTGCAGAAGGCGCCCGAGAGGGCCGGCGGCGACACCGCGACGGCGACCGCGGGGGTGGACACGGGGGCGCAACAGGCGCCCCCGGAAGGACGTATCCTGATCGTTGACGACGAGCCGATCAACCGCGAGGTGATGGTCGCGATCCTGGAAAACATTGGCCTGCTTGCCGACTGCGCGACCAATGGCGCGACCGCGGTCGAACTTGCCGGCAGGGGAGCTTACGCTCTGATCCTGATGGACCTGCAGATGCCGATCATGGACGGATTCGAGGCGACGCGCCGGATTCGCCAACAGCCGAAGCACGCGCAGGTGCCGATCCTGGCCCTCACCGGCAACGTCGTCAAAGAAGTCCAGGATCGCTGCCGAGCCGCCGGAATGAACGACTTCATCGCCAAACCCTTCAGAATGGCGGCGCTGCTCGAAGTCGTCAGGCGCTGGCTGCGACCGTCGCCCGGCGCATGAGGACCTTCAGTCGGCGGCGGCACCGGCAGGCGATTCTTCGCTCGCCGCCTCGGCGTGCCACATGCTGCGCGGCCACAGGATCGCCAGGGTGCTTCCCTGCCCCGGTACGCTCTGCATCTGCACATGCCCTTGATAGAGGTGCACCAGACCGTGCACGACGGCCAACCCCATGCCTGCTCCCATGCCCGGTTCGCGGGTGGTGAAGAAAGGCTCGAAAATGCGATCGTGAATCGCCTGCGGGATACCGCAGCCCTCGTCGCTGACTGCAACGCGCACGAACTCGCCGGCAAACTCGGCATGGCAGGAAGCACAGACCCCGACCGGATCGACGCTTACGCGGTGCGCCAAAATGCGTACCTCGCCCGGCCCGGTCATCGCACTGCGGGCGTTCAGGCAGAGATTGACCAGGATCCGATACAGGTGTGAGCGATCGATGTCGAGCGCCGGCAGATCGTCGTCGATGTGCATCGACAAGGTCACGCCTGTCGGGAAGGATGAAGCGAGCAGATCGACCACTGCGCGCGCCTCATCGGCCACCGATACCACCGAAACATGGAGCGTGCCGCCGCGCGAGAAGACCAGCAACTGCTGCACCAAATCCCTGGCGCGTTCGCCGGCGGTTTCGATCTCCTCGAAATACGAGGCCACGCGCCCGGAAACGCCGGCAGCGCGTACCACTGTCCTGCCCAGCCCGGAAAAACCGAGAATGGCGACCAGGATATTGTTGAAGTCATGCACAATGCCGGCAGCCATCGTCCCCAGAATCTCCATGCGTGCCGCCCTGGCGAGGCGGTTCCTGAGTTCGTCCTGCGCGCGCTCGGCCTCGATGCGATCGGTCACATCCTGGTTGATGCCGATCACCGACAGAGGCGAACCATCGATCGCGAAAAGCGGCTGCGCCAGCGCCCTGATCATGCGGATCTGCCCATCACCGCGGCGAATCCGGAAATCCACCCGGAGCTGATGGCGTCCGCGGATCGACGCCTGCAGCGCGGCTTCCGCGGCCGGCAGATCCTCGGGCAGGATGTGCTTGCACCAGTCCTTGCAGGTGGTCACGGCCGCCACGGCCGGGTCGATGCCGTACAGCGCGTAGATCGACGCATCCCAGTGCAGGCGCCCACCGACCGGATCATATTCCCACACTCCCAGACCAGCCAGGTCGGTCGCCAGCCGCAGACGCTCGGCAGCCGCCCGCTGCTCGGCATGACGCTCTGCGCGCAGGACATCGAGACGCCGTTGCCGGCGCTGCACTGCAGACAGGGCAAATACCGACGACAGCAGCGTGGCCAGAAACAGCCCGAGATGCCAGGTCGCCATGCGGTGCCAGTTGGCATGGATCGTGGCGCGCGGCCGGGCGACGCCGACCAGCAGGGTTGCATCGATGCTGCCGGCCGGCAGCGCGCGTACCGCCACCAGCAGCTCTTGACCGTTCGCATCGTACACACCGCTCAGCAACGAGGCCGTCTGCCCGCTCTCGTGCTGACTCGGAAGGAACGTCGTCGCACCCGCGGCCTCCCATCCACCGCCATCCGACCTGGCCGCTACCCACTCGAACCGCTCGCCGCCCGCCTGCACCGACACCCGCAGGTCCGGCGCGTAACGCACCAGCGCCATCAAGGCACGGAAATCATCCGGAGGCAGATGCCGTACCATCAGGTCAGCGAGCTGACGTGCCGCAACCTGCAGGCGATCTCCTTCTTCCTGCTCGACAGACCGATACTGCTGCAGCAGCGACCAGGCGTTCGGGCCACCGAGCAGCAGCAGGGCGACGGTCAGCAACCCCCACTCCAGGCAGTATCGCCGCGACCGATACGCACCCATCAGGCGCAGCCCTGCCGGCAGGCACGACAGACCGCAGGGTCAACTGGCAGTGTTCGGCGGGTCTGATGCATCGGTCAAGCCATTTTTCGGTCATTCTCTGCAGGATTGCCAATCATCGGTAGAATAGCGCACTCTGTCATCATTGCACCCTGAAATCCGTAGATCACGCCCATGGCCGCAAATCCTGCGAACCGGTCCATCTGCATCGTCGATGACGATGCGCAGGTTCGTGGTTTCCTGCAGGAAGTGCTGGCCAGCGTCCGGCTGGTCACCGAGGAATACTCGTCCGGCGAGGACTTCATGCGCCGCTGGCGCCCCGGCAACACCGACTGCGTGCTGCTCGACATCCGCATGCCGCGCATCACCGGACCGGAAGTCCATGACTGGTTGCGGAAGCGCAATCCCGAGATCCCGGTGATCTTTCTTTCCGGCTATGCCGACGTGCCGACCGCAGTGCGGGCCATGCGCCTTGGCGCTTTCGACTTTCTCGAAAAACCCTTCAACGTCCAGCACCTGATCGAGCGGGTCAACGCCGCCATGCGCCTGGCCGACGAAAGGCGAGCGGCAGCAACCGCGCCATCGGCGCCGGACGACGGCTGGCAAGAATCCCTGACCCCGCGCGAACAGGAAATCCTGGCCGCGATCATCCTTGGCAAGCGCAACAAGGTGATCGCCGCCGACCTTGGCATCAGCGAGCGCACGGTCGAGACCCACCGCGCCCACATCATGGCCAAGTCCGGCGCCAGCAACGTCATCGAACTGGTCGGCATGGTCGCCGGCCGGCTTTCAGTAATTTCAAAGTAACTCAATGGATGACACGCCCTAGCCAAATTCCGCAACCTGTTTTTTTGAATGTTCCTTGGCGGGTCGCCGTTGGCGGCAAAGACAGTCTGTCATCAATCCGTCACAAAGCGGTCACATAATCTCTGCGTCGTTTCGATCCACTCTAATCCCCTCCTCGAACCTCACCCGCAGCGGGACAACTGCCATCCTTCGGCACATAGGATCGCTGTCGAACCCTGAACCTGTTACTTCTTCCTGTCACGGAGATTTGAATGTCAGCATTAGCCCCTCCTCCCGGCGATGATCCGATTGCCGCCGCAACACATGCACTCAAACTGAAAAGGCTGGCCGGAAAAACCGGCGAGATGCCGGACCAGAAAAAAGGAAAGAAAACCGCAAGGACGGTTCGCTGCAAGGTGCGCCTGACGCGCAGCGAATTCCTCGAGCTCTCCAAGCTGAAAAAACAACTGGCGCGCAAGGGCGTCTCGGCCAGCAAGGAAGAGCTCGTTCGCGCCGGTCTGCTGCTGCTCGTCCATCTCGACCGCAGCGAGCTGAAGACAGCGATTCGTGACGTCATTGCTCCGGAACCTGCGACCGAGGAAAGAAAATAGCGGCCAATCCTCCGGCCATGAACGACATCATCAACCGCTGGCAGACCAAGGACGGCGCATGGCTCGAAACGCACCGCATGCGCCTGAGGTACCGGATCAGGCGGATCTTCCCCCAGCCAGCAAGCGCAGTTATGCTGTAACTATC
>NZ_JDSS02000026.1:47492-47672 GCF_000584955.1 Candidatus Accumulibacter vicinus | reverse complement strand
CAATTAATCAATGACTTACCTCAAGGGCTCCGGGAAGGTCCGTCAGGCTGCGAGGCGAGCAGCGCATGCGCGCGGAAGATTGCCCAAGGGATGTTCCTGCGCGAGCGCCGGCAGAAGGTTCGGCAATTCGTTGAAGAACCCGCGCAGCGCAGCAGCCCAGTGCTCGCTGCCGCTCGTGTC
>NZ_JDSS02000026.1:38485-47118 GCF_000584955.1 Candidatus Accumulibacter vicinus | reverse complement strand
TCGAGGCGTTCGTATGGCCCGCAGGAGCCCGCGGTAGTGTCGTCCGCGACGCGCTCGGTACGAAACCGCTGCCAGGCAAAGCTGCGCAGCGGCGCCAACATTGTGATGCGGCGGTCTTCGCCCTGCAGACCCGTGCGGTAGCGCTGGATCAGCGTCGCCAGCGCATCGCCGAGCCAGGGCCATGGCGGCGGCAGCAGCAGATCCTGACTCCGACCTGCAGAAAAACCGCCGAGCACGTCGAACAGCAGAACGCTGTGCGCGTCCTGGTGCTCCGCGGCGGGCAGCGAACTGACCAGAACATGGTAATTCAAACGCAGCCATTTTTGAATTTTCTGGATCGGCTGCGTTTATCATCCACACTTCACCATGCGTATCTGTTGCCTGCTCACGCCCAATGGACAATCTGTTCGCCAAACTTCCGCCTCCAGACTCGCCCACCGAGCAGTTTTGGCAACTGCTGGCCCGGCCCGGTCTGACGATCGAACGCATCGTCTCGACCGGCCAGTCCAGCCCGCCGGGTTTCTGGTACGACCAGCCAGAGGGGGAATGGGTGCTATTGGTGCAAGGTGAGGCGAGCTTGCGTTTCGCCGACGAGACGCAAGCCCGCAGGCTCAAGGCCGGGGATTATCTGCACATCGCGCCGCATCGGCGGCACCGCGTGGACTGGACCAGCCCCGATCAGACCAGTGTCTGGCTGGCCGTTCATTACTACCCGGCGCCGTTGCCGGAATGAATGGCCAGTCTCCCAGGCTCTCTTTGCAGCGGATCAACATCCGGTCAGCAGGCGATTTGCAGTGCAGGAATGGGCCAGGCCGTTTATGCTGTCGACGCACAGATGCCGGCCGATGTCGTCCGCGCCTTTTCCCGTCTGCCAACAAGGTGCACAATTCGATCCTTGCCACTGCCGAACCCTTCCCTGAAGGTCGTAAGTCACCAACGCACCTTTCACATTAACCCTGCGGCCCTGCCAATACGATGGACCCTGATCTGATCGATGCCAATCTGGTTTTCGCCAAGACCCCGGCCGGCGAAGAAGCGATGCTGCAACGAACGCGGGTCGTCCAGCGAAACGTCCGGATGGTGCTGATTCTCGTCGATGGCAACGCCACCGTCGCCGAGTTGTGCGACAAGACCGGCAATGCTCCGATTACCCAGAACGCACTGCTCGAACTGGAACACGACGGCTTCATCGAACGCAGAATCGAAAAGAACTCGGTCTGGCGGCACGCCAAGGACTCCCCCACAGGCATCGTGGCAACGGCCATGCGCGCGGTTTCCGAATTCTCCACCTTCGGCGACAAGACTGTGCCGCCGGTCGAGGAACCTGCATCCGACGACCAGAAAGGCCGGAGCATCCCTTTTCCTGAAAGTCGGGGCAGCCATCCCTCGCGCGCGCCCGGCTCGCTCACGCCGCAGCCTTCGCTGAGCGGCGGTCCGCTGTCCGGCGCAGCCCTGCAGTTGCAGCAGGAAGCCACAGCAGCCAAGCCGGCGGCAACCGCCGAAGCCGTGCCGAAACCCTCTCTTTTTGATCGTCTGAAGGCCTTCGCCAGGCCCACCACTGCGGACGAAGCGCCGACGCTCAAACCAATCCGGCGAGGCCGCCGGCGTTGGTCGCTGACCTGGCCGCTGGGCCTGCTGCTGGGGGGACTGTCGCTCTGCGCCATGCTCTTTCTTCTGGCCCTGTTCTTTCCCTATGCCAACTACCTGCCTGAGGTGGAAGCCAGCCTGGCGCAGAGCATCGGGCAGCCTGTCAGGGTCGACCGGATGCGTGTCAGCGTCTACCCCCGGCCTGGCTTGTTGCTGGTCAATGTCCGCCTTGGTGAGGGAAGCGACGGGATCGAGATCGCCGAGATCCGCCTGCAGCCCGTACTCCAGACGCTGCGGGCAGACAAGATTCTCTTCAGGGAGGCCGAGCTGAGCGACGTCAGGCTGTCAGCAGCGGCGATCAGCAATCTGTCGCGGATGCTGGCCTCCGTCGCAAGTCCGTCAGCCCGGGCCGGCGTCCAGCAGTTGACGGTCAGCAATGCGGCATTCTCGTTTGCCGAACTGACCATTGGCGAAATGAATGGCCACTGCGAACTCTCTGCGGATCATCTCCTGGAGTCGATCTCGCTGCGCTCGCGGGACCGCGGTCTGCAGTTGAAGCTCAACCCGAACGAGCGCGGGCTCGCGGTTCAGATCGATGCGATCGCCTGGCGGGTCGCGCAGGGTTCGCCGTATCTGTTTGATTCCTTGAACGTGAAGGGCGTCATCGAAGGAAGCGATTGGGTCATTGACAGCTTTGAATCGCGGATTTTCGATGGCCTGGTGCGCGCGGCGGCAATCCTGCACGATGGACAGCAAGCGGCCATTGCCGGTGAACTGTCGTTTGAGCGGATCAATGCCCGGAAACTCGGCGAAGCCCTGGGCATCGGGAGTCAATTTCAGGGCGAAGCGCATGGCAAACTGAAATTCTCGGCCCACTCGGCCAGTTGGCCAGACCTGCCCGCTGCTGTCCAGGCCAGCGGAAACTTCACGATGCATCGTGGCAGGCTGGGTGGCATCGATCTCCCCGAGGCAGTACGCCGGTCGTCGACCACGCCGGCAACGCTGGGCGGCTGGACCCGCTTCGAGGAATTGTCCGGCGCCATTACGGTGACGCCAAACGCTTTCCTCTTTTCACGCCTGGCACTGAATGCCGGCCTGATGCAGTCCACCGGACAGATCGAACTGAGCCGAAAGCTGCAGTTGCGCGGCAGGATGGAGGTGCTGATGCGCGGCCAGGCCGATCGCAGCAGCCGGTCGATCCTGATCAGCGGCCCCCTCCAGTCGCCGCTGACGCAAACCCCCAACCGCTGATCAGCGGGGGGGATCATCCATTACAGGACCGCCGCGATGGCGTCAGCCACGTAGTCGATGTTGTGCGTATTCAGCGCCGCCAGGCAGATTCGGCCGCTGCTCACGGCATAGATGCCGAACTCCTCGCGCATGCGATCGACCTGCTCGACGCTGAGTCCGGTGTAGGAGAACATCCCTCGCTGCCGGATCACAAATGAGTAGTCCTGGCTGACTCCCCGGCCCTGCAGCCGGTCGACCAGGCTAAGGCGCATGGCGCGGATTCGCCCGCGCATTTCTGCCAGTTCTTCTTCCCACATCCGGCGCAGCTCCGGACTGGACAACACCGCAGCAACAATGGCCCCCCCATGCGTCGGCGGGCTGGAGTAGTTGGTGCGGACGATGCGCTTGATCTGTGACAGCACGCGCGCCGTTTCATCCCGGCTGGCGGTGACCACCGACAGGGCACCGACACGCTCTCCGTACAGCGAGAACGATTTCGAAAACGAGCTCGCCACGAAGAACTGCAAGCCGGACTCGGCAAACAGCCTGAGCGCCAGGGCATCTTCTCCGAGACCGTCGGCAAAGCCTTGATAGGCAATGTCCACGAAAGCCAGGAGGCCACGTGCGCCGATCGCGTCGATGACCTGTCGCCACTGTGCTTCGTCGAGATCAGCGCCGGTCGGATTATGGCAGCAGGCATGCAGAACGACGATTGAACCTGCCGGCAAGGCATGCAGTCCAGCCTGCATGGCGGCGAAATTGACGCCTCGCGTCACCGGATCGTAGTAAGGATAAGTCGCCACCGTGAAGCCTGCGTTCTCGAACAGCGCGCGATGGTTTTCCCAGCTCGGATCGCTGAGATAGACCGTGGCTTCGGGCAGCAGACGCCGCAGATAGTCGGCGCCGACCTTGAGCGCGCCGGTGCCGCCCAGCGCCTCGATGGTGAGCACGCGCCCATCCGCGAGCAGTGCCGAGTCAGCGCCGAAAAGCAGCTTCTGTACGTTCTGATTGTAAGCGGCCAGACCGTCGATCGGCTGATAGCCACGCGGCGGCATGGCCTCCAGACGTGCTTTTTCGGCCAGTTTGACGGCAGCAAGCAGGGGCACCTTGCCACTGCCATCGAGGTACACGCCAACGCCGAGGTTGACCTTGGTCGAGCGTCCATCGGCGTTGAATGATTCGGTGAGGCCGAGAATGGGATCGCGTGGAGCCATTTCCACGGCGGCGAAAATCGAAGCGGTCATGCAGGTTCCTCAGTTGGTCAAAAAGGGGTCGTCGTGCCTGGATGAGAGCGGCCGGGCATGGTTTCTTCACCTATCGGAGGCGCAACCCGGTCCGCGGGACAGAACACGGGACGATTGTTCTCGACGCCGATCTGTCGCGAAACAACGTAGAATTCTAACATGCCGACTCAAGCGCATTCTCGTGAGAAGCCACCCTTCGTCACCTTCGAGGGCAGCCCGTTTCGTCTCTACCAACCCTTCCTGCCGGCAGGCGACCAACCGGCAGCCATTGATCGGCTGGTCGAGGGATTGCAGGACGGGCTCTCGTTCCAGACCCTGCTCGGAGTCACCGGCTCGGGCAAGACCTACACCATGGCCAACGTCATCGCGCGAACGGGTCGTCCGGCGCTCGTCCTGGCGCCCAACAAGACGCTCGCGGCACAGCTCTACGCCGAATTCCGCGAATTCTTTCCCGATAACGCGGTCGAGTATTTTGTTTCCTATTACGACTACTACCAGCCGGAAGCTTATGTGCCGGCACGCGACCTGTTCATCGAAAAGGATTCGTCGATCAACGAGCACATCGAGCAGATGCGCCTGTCCGCGACCAAGAGCCTGCTCGAACGCCGGGATTGCGTGATCGTTGCCACCGTCTCGTGCATTTATGGCCTCGGCGACCGCGACGAGTACCGCAAGATGATCCTGACCATGCGCGTCGGCGACCACATCGGGCAGCGCGAGGTGATCAAACGCCTCGCCGACATGCAGTACGAGCGCAATGAGACCGACTTTAACCGAGGGACCTTTCGGGTTCGCGGCGACACCATCGACGTATTCCCCGCCGAACACGCCGAGCAGGCGATCCGAATCTCGCTGTTCGACGACGAGATCGAAGGCCTGCAGCTCTTCGACCCCTTGACCGGCCATCTGCAAGCTCGGCTGCTGCGCTTCACGGTTTTCCCGTCGTCGCACTACGTCACGCCGCGCGAGACCGTGTTGCGGGCAATCGAGGCGATCAAGGAAGAACTCGTTGAACAGATTGCTTACTTCAACGCCGAGAACCGTCTGGTCGAGGCGCAGCGCATCGAACAGCGTACCCGCTTCGACCTGGAAATGCTCGATCAGGTCGGTTTCTGCAAGGGTATCGAAAACTATTCCCGGCATCTCTCGGGACGCCAGGTTGGCGAACCTCCGCCCACCCTGATCGACTATCTGGCTACCGATGCGCTGATGTTCATCGACGAGTCGCATGTCTCGGTTTCTCAGGTCGGTGGCATGTACAAGGGCGACCGCTCGCGCAAGGAGAACCTCGTCCATTACGGATTTCGTCTGCCATCGGCGCTCGACAACCGGCCGCTGAAGTTCGCCGAGTTTGAGGCTCTGATGCGGCAGACCATTTTCGTTTCGGCCACCCCTGCCGACTACGAGGCGACACACCAGGGACAGGTCGTCGAGCAGCTCGTCCGCCCGACCGGGCTGGTCGATCCGACACTTATCGTTCGTCCTGCCTCGACTCAGGTCGACGATCTGCTGTCGGAGATCCGGCTGCGCGCCGGACTGGCGGAACGGGTGCTGGTCACCACGCTGACCAAGCGCATGGCCGAGGACCTGACCGATTACCTCAACGAAAACGAAGTGCGGGTGCGCTATCTGCATTCGGACATCGATACCGTCGAGCGTGCCGAGATCATTCGCGATCTGCGTCTCGGCAGGTTCGACGTTCTGGTCGGCATCAACCTGCTGCGTGAAGGACTGGACATTCCCGAAGTTTCGCTGGTAGCCATCCTGGACGCCGACAAGGAAGGTTTCTTGCGCTCCGAACGCTCGCTGATCCAGACCATCGGTCGCGCTGCCCGCCACCTGCACGGTACCGCGATCCTCTACGCCGACAGGGTCACCGACTCGATGCGGAGAGCGATCGCCGAAACCGAACGACGGCGGCTCAAACAGCTCGCTTTCAACGAGGCCAACGGCATCGTACCCAAGGGGATCAGCAAACGTGTCGTCGACATCATCGACGGCGTCTACGAGGCCGAGAACGCGCAGCGCGACCTCAAGGTCGCACAACAGCAGGCCGGCTACGAAGCGATGAGCGAGAAGCAGCTGGCGCGCGAACTGCGACGCCTGGAGAAGGAGATGCACGAGTACGCCAGGAACCTCGAATTCGAGAAAGCCGCCGCCGCGCGCGACGAATTGTTCCGGATCCGCAAACAGGTATTCGGAATCAGCGGTGCCGAGGAAAATCTTCAACCTCAATGTTTAACTGATTGATCCTGTATAAACCATTTCCACAGTCCAGGTTTCCACCCTTGTCTCCGGAGTGCGCAGTGAAGACAGTACGATTCCTCCAGGAACAACCCATTTTCGGCGGCGTCAGCGATCAGGCGATGCAGTCGATCATGCTGCTGATGCGAGAACTTCATTTCGCGGCTACCGAGGTGATTGTTCAGGAGGGAGAAGATGGTGACTCCCTCTTCGTGATCTGCAGCGGCTCGGTCGAGGTGCTGAAAGCCTCTCCTGTAGCGAACGGCACGTTTGGCAAGCGCATCGCCGTTCTCCAGGTCGGTGACGTTTTCGGCGAGATGGAGTTGATCGACACGCAGCGTCGTTCGGCAACGATCCGTGCACTCGAGCCGGTGTCGGTGCTGGCCTTGTCCAACGCCGATCTGTTCCAGATCTACGAGTCCGACCCGCAGACCTTTACGCTGCTTGCCCTCAATCTGGCCCGGGAACTGAGCCGTCGCCTGCGCAACATCGACGATCTGGCGGTGCACTACATGGCCGCGAACAGCCGCCCGGACCCTTCGTGACGACTCATCGAGATCGCCTGGCATGAGCGTGGCTGGGTTGCTTCGATATTGAAAATCGCATTGCGCAAAGCCGATCGTCCATGGCATGCTGCGCCTGCAAGCCTGTGACCGGGGGGGCCGGCGAGGCTCAGGATGCCGAGAGGGAGCTCATCGGCGGAGCCGACAGACCGCCCCGGATGGCCAGGTCCGCGGATCGCAACGAGGGGTGAAGCGTCAGCGGCGCCGCTCCGCAGGCCAAGCGTCGCTGTTGACGCCGCATTCCACACAAGGCAGATATGGATAGTAGCAGTCCCAAACCCGGTTTCCTGGAACGTCTTTCTTCGTTTCTCGTGCGCGAGCCGGAAGATCGCGAACAACTCATGCAGCTGCTGTACTCGGCACATCAGCGCAAGCTCCTTGACGCCGACGCCCTGAGCATCACGGAAGGCGCCATGGCCGCTTCGGAAATGTGCGTGCGGGAAGTCATGGTGCCACGCCCGCTGATGGAGGTGGTGGACGTCAGCGATTCACTTGCGAAGGTCATCAGCCGGGTCAACACCACCGCCCACTCCCGTTTTCCGGTCATCAACGGCAGTCGCGACAATGTGGTCGGCATCCTGCTGGCCAAGGATCTGCTGCGCGTGCAGGGGGAAGGCGATTTCAGGCTGCGTGACTGGGTGCGTCCGGCGGTGTTCATCCCCGAATTCAAACGCCTCGACCTCTTGTTGCGGGAATTTCGCGTATCGCGCAATCACATGGCGATCGTCATCGATGAATATGCCGGGATTGCCGGCCTGGTCACCATCGAGGACGTCCTTGAACAGATCGTTGGCGAAATCGAAGACGAATACGATTTTGACGAGGCCGACGATAACATTCAACTCGATCCGAATGGTTTCTACCGCGTCAAGGCACATACCGCGTTGGCCGACTTCGACGCGGCTTTCGGCTCCCGTTTCAGCGAAAGAAAATGCCAGACTGTCGGCGGTCTGATCCTGCTTCACCTCGGCCGGGTACCGCAGTTCAACGAAACGATTGTCGTCGACGGCATCCGCTTCCAGATCTTGCGCGCCGACAGCCGACGCATCTACACGTTGGTGGTCTCGCCATCGCCGGAGGCGGGCGATCCTGCCGAATAGGGCCTGGCGCTGGCGCAGCTTCGGCGCCGCCGGCCTGGGAGCCGCGGGGGTCGTCGGCTTTGCGCCGCTTGGCTGGTTTCCGGTCAACTGGTTGAGCCTCGGTGGCCTGTTTGCTCTGCTATGTATCGAAATTGACAGCTGCAGCGGCGACCGGCGTGCCTGGCGCGGCGCGCTGATCGCCGCTGCCCATGGCTTTGGCCTGTTTCTGGCCGGCGTCTCGTGGGTCTATGTCAGCCTGAGCGTTTTTGGCGGCATGCCGGCAGCCGTGGCGGGCCTCGCGACAGTGCTCTTCTGCCTGGCCCTGGCGATCTTCCCGGCACTGGCTGGAGCGCTGTTCGTTGGCTTCGCCGTTGCCGGCTGGTGGCGGCGCGGCCTGCTCTTCGCCAGCCTGTGGATGCTTGCCGAGTGCTTGCGTGCCTGGGCTTTTACCGGATTCCCCTGGCTGGCCGCCGGCTATTCACAAACGCCACCGAGTCCGCTCGCCGGCTATGCCGCGCTGCTCGGTGTCCATGGCGTCTCGTTTTTTTCAGCGCTGCTCGGCGCCCTGATCTTCGAGATCAGTCGGCGCTGCTTATCCACCCAGCCCTGCAACACGCGGGGCTGGCTGCGCAGGGGCCCGGCCGAACAAAGCCCTGGGAATGCTGGAACCGATTCTCGACAAGATC
>NZ_JDSS02000026.1:7340-38460 GCF_000584955.1 Candidatus Accumulibacter vicinus | reverse complement strand
TTGATTCGCTGCGCACCTATTACCGGCTGGCACAGGAGCATCCGGCGCAACTCACGGTGCTGCCCGAAACTGCCCTGCCCGCTTTCCTCGACCAGGTTCCCGCCGAGTATCTCGACGCGCTGGAAAAACTGGCGCTGCGCCAGCACGGCGACCTGCTGCTGGGAATCGCTGTCGCCGACGGCAAGCAGTATTTCAATGCCGCGGTGAGCCTGGGCGCGTCCGGCCAGCAGCGCTACAACAAGGTCCATCTGGTGCCTTTCGGCGAGTTTGTACCGCCCGGTTTCGCCTGGTTCATGGCCATGGCCAACATCCCGATGTCCAGCTTCACTGCCGGTTCGCCGGGGCAGCCGCCGCTGCGCCTGACCGGCCAGCGCGTCGGGGTGAACATCTGCTACGAGGACGTGTTTGGCGGGGAAATCATCGCTGCGCTGCCGGCCGCAACGCTGCTGATCAACATTTCCAACGTCGCCTGGTTCGGCGATTCGCTGGCGCCGGCGCAACACTTGCAGATCGCCCGCATGCGTGCCCTCGAGACCGGCCGCATGATGCTGCGCGCCACCAACACCGGCATGACGGCGATCGTCGACGTAGACGGTCGCGTGCTCTCATCGCTGCCCCCCTTCACCCGCGGCGCTCTGGTCGGCGAAGTGCGCGGCCATACCGGTGCCACCCCTTATGTGCGTTGGGGTGACTGGCCAGTGATCGTTTGTGCCTTGTTGCTGGTCGCCCTCCTCGGTCGCCGCAGGGCGGTGCCGCGGAAGCAGGTTCTTGTCCAACGAGAAACCAAGTAGAATCGTACTTTTGCTTTTACCCGAAGTTCTCTCATGCCCACGTTTCAGGAAGTGATACTGCGTCTCCAGGATTTCTGGAACAAGCAGGGTTGCGCGCTGCTGCAGCCCTACGACATCGAAGTCGGTGCCGGAACCTTTCATACCGCCACCTTCCTGCGCGCGATTGGCCCCGAGCCGTGGAATGCGGCTTATGTCCAGCCGTCGCGGCGGCCCAAGGACGGGCGCTACGGCGAGAACCCGAACCGCCTGCAGCATTACTATCAATATCAGGTGGTGCTCAAGCCCTCGCCGGACGACATCCAGGAACTCTATCTCGACTCGCTGCGTGCGCTCGGGATCGATACCGCCCAGCACGACGTCCGGTTCGTCGAGGATGACTGGGAGAGCCCGACCCTCGGCGCCTGGGGACTCGGTTGGGAAGTCTGGCTTGACGGCATGGAGGTGACACAGTTCACTTATTTCCAGGAAGTCGGCTCGCTTCCCTGCAAACCGGTCCTCGGCGAGATCACTTACGGCATCGAACGCCTGGCGATGTATCTGCAAGGGGTGGAAAACGTTTTCGACCTGGTCTGGGCAGAGGGGCCGGGCTATCGGGTGACCTACGGTGACGTCTATCACCAGAACGAGGTCGAACAGTCAAAGTACAACTTCGAGCATTCCAACGTCGAGATGTTGTTCCGTCATTTCGTCGAGCACGAATCCGAAGCCCGGCGCCTGATCGCTGCCGGCCTGGCACTCCCAGGCTACGAAATGGTGATGAAGTGCTCGCACACCTTCAATCTGCTGGATGCGCGCGGCGCCATTTCGGTGACCGAACGTGCAGCCTACATCGGCCGTGTGCGCGCCCTGGCGCGCGAAGTCGCCCAGGCTTACCATGATTCCCGTCAGGCCCTCGGCTTCCCGATGTGCAAGGCGGCGGCTGGCACTGGGGTGCAATGACATGATCGACACCGTCCTGATCGAGCTGCGCAGCGAAGAACTGCCACCGAAATCACTCAAATCGCTCTCCGAAGCCTTCGCCGAAGCCGTTTTTTCTGCGCTCAAGGCGCAGGAGTTCACGACCCCGGACAGCCGCTGCACCGCTTACGCCACCCCGCGCCGCCTGGCGCTGGCCATCACCGGAATCGCTGCCCGCCAGCCTGACCGGGTGCTGGAGAAGAAGGGCCCCGGCGTTGCCGGTGGGCTGGATGCCGCCGGCAAACCGACCCGGGCACTCGAAGGCTTCATGCGCGCGGCGGGCGTGAGTTTCGCACAACTCGCGACGACGACCGACAGCAAGGGTGAGTACTTTGTCGCCCGGCGCGAGAAAAAGGGCGAGGAACTCGCGCTGCATCTGGCCGACATCGTTGCCCAATCGCTCCGCAAACTGCCGATCCCGAAACTGATGCACTGGGGAGATTCCGAACACCAGTTCGTTCGCCCCGTGCATGGCCTGATCCTCCTGCACGGCCAGAGCGTCGTTGCCGGAGAAGTCCTCGGGCTGCACAGTGGCCGGACGACCCGGGGCCACCGCTTCCTGTCGAGCGGCGAAATCGCCATCGACCATCCTGACGAGTATGAAGCCAGACTGGCTGCGGGCAAGGTGATCGTCGACTTCTCGAAACGACGGGCAACGATCGCCGCGCAGCTCGACGCCGCTGCCGGCAAGCTTGCTGCCCGCATCCATGCGGCCGATGGACTGCTCGACGAGGTGACTTCGCTGGTCGAGTGGCCGGCGGTTTATGCTGGCGAGTTCGAAGCCGAATTCCTCGAAGTACCGCAGGAATGCCTGATTCTGACGATGCAGCAGAACCAGAAATACTTCCCGCTGCTTGATGGCCAGGGCAAGCTGCTCAACAAGTTCCTGATCGTCTCGAACATGCAGGTTGCTAACCCGGTGCACATCATCCGCGGCAACGAACGTGTCGTGCGCCCTCGCCTCTCGGATGCCCGCTTCTTCTACGACCAGGACCGCAAGAATGGCTTTGCCGCTCGCGTCATGTCTCTCGGCTCGGTGGTCTATCACCACAAGCTCGGCTCGCTCGGCGACCGCGCGCAGCGAATGGGGCGCATCGCCCGCAGTATTGCCACAAGACTCGGTGCCGAAGCCCACCTCGCCGAACGGGCTGCGCTGTTCGCCAAGATCGATCTGTTGACCGACATGGTGGGCGAGTTCCCGGAACTGCAGGGAATCATGGGCCGCTATTACCTGCTGCACGAAGGGGGTCTGCCGGTGGTTGCCGACGCCATCGAACAGCATTACCGGCCGCGCTTTGCCGGCGATGCCCTGCCTGCCGGCAACATTGCCTGTGCTGCCGCGTTGGCCGACAAACTGGATTCGCTGGTCGGTTTCTTCGGTATCGGACAGCTACCGACCGGCGACAAGGATCCCTTCGGCCTGCGACGTGCCGCCCTCGGGGTACTGCGCATCCTGATGGAGACGCCGCTGCCGCTCGACCTCGGCGAACTGATCAAGGACTCGCAGGCGGCGCTGGTCAACCAGGGCATCCAGCTCGCCACCGTCGACGAACCCTTGCTCGCCTTCATCCATGACCGTCTGCGTGGTCTCCTGAAGGACGCCGGGCATGCGCCCGATGTCATCGAAGCGGTGCTCGCGCAAGAACCGACGCGCATCGATCTGGTGCCCGCCAAGCTAGCGGCAGTACGCGAGTTCCTGCAGCTTCCCGAGTCGCTGGCGCTGGCGGCAGCCAACAAACGCATCGGCAACATCCTGAAAAAAGCCGAGCAGAATCTGCCCGAGCCGGACATCGCGCTGTTTGAGGAAGCCGCCGAGAAGGCCCTGTTCGAGCGCGTGCTGTTGATCGCGCCACTGGTCAGGTCGCATGTTGCCAACGAGGACTATGCCGATGCGCTCAAGGTTCTCGCCTCGGTGCGCCGTGAGGTCGACCGCTTTTTCGACGAAGTGATGGTGAACGTGCACGAACCGGTGTTGCGCAACAACCGCCTGGGCCTTCTGAGAGCGCTTTTCGACCTGCTCAATGCGGTCGCCGACATTTCGAAGCTGATCGTATGAAGATTGTCATTCTCGACCGTGACGGCGTCATCAACTACGATTCGAAACAGTTCATCAAGTCGCCGGCAGAATGGCGTCCCCTCCCTGGCAGCATCGAAGCCATCGCCAAACTCAACCAGGCCGGCTATCGCGTGGTCGTGGCGACCAACCAATCCGGTATCGGCCGCGGACTGTTCGACATGGATACGCTCAATGCCATCCATGACAAGATGCACCGCGCCGTGCAGGCGGCGGGTGGACGCATCGACGCGATCTTCTATTGTCCGCACTCGATCGATGCCGGTTGCAATTGCCGGAAACCCAAAACCGGCATGTTCGAACGTATTGCCAATTGCTTCAACGTCGATCTGGAAAGCGTACCGGCGATCGGCGATTCACTGCGTGACCTGCAGGCCGCCGTCGCGGTGGGTGCGAAACCGCTGCTGGTGATGACCGGCAAAGGAACGCTGACGCACACCGAAGGGGGGCTTCCGGAAGGTACGCTGATCTTCCCTGATCTCGCCGCAGCAGCCAACCACCTCCTGATTTCGTGATGGAAGCCTTGCGCACGGCGCTGTTCCTGTTGCTGGTCAGTCTGTTGACGATTCCCTTTGGGGTACTCGTTTCGCTGGCGGTATTTTTTCCGATGCCGACGCGTTACCGCATCATCGCGGTCTGGCGCAAGGGTTTCATGGCCCTTTGCCGTTACCTGCTCGGCATCCGCTACTGCGTGCTCGGCCGCGAGAACATCCCGGCCGAACCTTCGGTGGTGCTCGCCAAACATCAGTCGGCCTGGGAAACGGTCGGGCTGCAGGAGGTCTTTCCACCGCTGGTCTTCGTGCTCAAGAAGGAACTGTTGCGAGTGCCCTTCTTTGGCTGGGGACTGGCAGCGATGAAGATGATCTCGATCGATCGGGCGGCGGCCAAGGATGCACTCAAACAGATCTTCGATCAGGGGCGTGAACGCCTGGCAGCCGGCTACTGGGTGGTGATCTTCCCCGAAGGAACGCGCGTTGCCCCCGGCGAAACCGAACGTTACAAGCCCGGAGGTGCGCATCTGGCCGTGCGCAGCGCGGCCAAGGTCGTTCCGGTGGCACACAACGCTGGCGAAATCTGGAAAAAAGGCCGCTTCGCGATTTCCCCCGGTCTGATCACCATCAGTATCGGCCCGGCGATCGATCCCGCCGGCAAGACTGCGGTGAAGATCAACACCCTGGCCTCGGCCTGGATCGAGGCCGAAATGCGGCGTCTCTCACCGCATCGCTATCGCGCGACCGATGCCGATGCTGTTGCCACAGCCTGAGCCGCCACAGGCCGGCGAAACGTCGCGCAGCATTGTACTCGGCGACCGCCCCATCAGCTATGTCCTGCGTCGGAGCAGGCGCCACACCATCGGACTGTCGATCGATCAGCATGGTCTGCGTGTCGGCGCACCCCAGCGCGCCTCGCTGCGTGAAGTCGAGTCGCTGATCCGGCAGCATGGCGAATGGATCGGCAGGAAACTCGACGAATGGCAGAACCGCCGCCCGCCGGAACGACTGCAGATCGTCGATGGCGTGCAATTGCCGCTGCTCGGCAGCCCGCTCAGCATCCGCCTGGCGCTCGGCGCCAATCGCATCGTCTGGAACCTGCAGGCCGCCGAGCGGGTACTGACGCTGTGCCTGCGCTCGCCGACCGAAGCGCCGCGGTTGCTCGAAAAAACCCTGCGCGAACGGGCGCGGGCGCTGTTCAGCGAACGGATCGACCATTACCTGCCGCAGCTTGGCGTCGCACGGCCGCCGCTCTCGCTGTCGGCAGCGCGCACGCGCTGGGGCAGTTGCAGCCTGCGCAGCGGCATTCGCCTGAACTGGCGACTGATCCACTTTGCGCCGCCGCTGATCGACTACGTGGTGGTCCACGAACTCGCACACCTGCGCGAAATGAACCACAGCGAGCGCTTCTGGGCGATCGTCGCAGCGCTGTACCCCGATTACCGAAGCGCGCGCGCAGAACTCAAGCGCTGCGCGACGAGTTACCCACACTGGTGAGGAGATGAGATGAGGATTCTGCATACGATGTTGCGGGTTGGCGATCTCGATCGCTCGTTGGCCTTTTATACCGAAATCCTTGGCATGCGCGAGTTGCGCCGCCAGGATTACCCTGGCGGTCGCTTCACGCTGGCTTTCGTCGGCTACGGTCTGGAATCGGAAGGCGCGGTCCTGGAGCTGACGCACAACTGGGATACGCCCTCGTACGAAATCGGCAATGGCTTCGGGCATGTAGCCATCGAGGTTCCCGACGCCTACGCCGCTTGCGAGCAGATCAGGAAGCGTGGCGGCAAGGTGGTGCGCGAAGCTGGTCCGATGAAACACGGCACCACGGTGATCGCTTTCGTCGAGGATCCCGATGGTTACAAGATCGAGCTGATCCAGAAGAAGACCAGTGCCTAAGGCAAGACGTCGCCTGGATCCGGCTGCGGATGATTGGCCAGCACCAGGACTTCGGAAGGCGGCAAACTGCGTATCTCGACAAAGGCCATGCCGCCGCTGCTCCGTTTCACCATCAGGCTTGAACCTAGCGGATACGCTCCGGCATACGCCAGCGGGGAGCCAGCCTGCGCGGTGTTCAGCACCACCTGCAGCAGCGACCCGGGCGGGCTGAGCGAGGCGTCTACCAGGACATCGGCGCCACGTGCATCGGTACCATGGCCGTTGACCACGCACAATAGTTCTTCGTCGTCGAGAATGCGCGACCAGGCGATCAGCTCGCCCGGCCCGTAGACGTCGAATGCCCGTCCGAACAGGGAGATCGGGCGCAGGTACTGGCGACCGTGCCGCAGGCAAGGGTACTGCGCACGAACCGCATTGATCGCGGCAATGCGGGTAAAGGCCGGGCTCTGTTCGTCGAAGCAGTGCTGGCCAGCGGTTCCGAACGGGCCAAAGCCAGGCAGATCCGGGTCCAGGGCAGACTCCAGGCCGGCCCGCCCGCTCCGGAGCGGATGCGCCGGGCCGAACATGGCTTCGCGGAGATAACGATCCGAACCCTTCCACTCCGGCAACCAGAAACGCTCTGCCGGCTCCGGCCCGGCCAGGCTCTGTTCGGTCCCGTAATAGATACACGGGATACCCAGCGTGAAGGCCTGCATGGCCACGCCGGCGGCGATCTGCTGCGGCGAAGCCGCCTCGCTCGAAAAGCGCAGTTTCTGACCGAACACATGATCATGATCGTCGAGAATCGAAACATGCCGGTTGCCGAGATTGCGGTGCGAACCCATCCCCGCAGAACCTGGGTTGAAACCGTCGAAGTAGGCATGCGGGTGCACCAGCCCCTTGGCGACACCATTCAGCGTCGGGCGCATTTCGCCAATGTCGAGCGCGGCGTTCAGGTTGCGGTCGAGAACATCGAGATAGCGGTCCTGGCTGTAGTCGCCGCCTGCCACCTCACCGACGAGGAAGAAATCGTCCTTGCCGAGGTTGCTGGCGAATTCCTTGATTGCGCCGCAGAAGTTGCGCGCGTCTTCAAGTGAAACATGCTTCAGCGTATCGATCCGAAAGCCATCGCAGTCGCTCAGCGCGATCCAGTATTTGTAGCACTGCGCCAGGTCACCCAGCACCGTGTTCTGGTCAAAATCCCGCAGCGTGATGAAATCGCTGCGTTTGTGCTCGGCAAACGGGTCGTTGATGTCGCCGGCACCCAGACTGCCGCTGCCGGCACGCGTGTAGCACTCGGGATCCTGCAGTTCGCTCGGCCAGGCACCGTCTTCGGGACCGGCGATGGCGCCGACCGTCTGTCCCTGGTCACCGAGCCATGCACCGAAGGCGTAACGCCCCGGTGTATAGTGGGGCGTCGATGTGCCGCCCGGTGTTCCCTCCGGATAAACCCAGTTGGAACCCGAGTGATTGAAAATGATGTCGAGGATGACCCGCAGTCCGGCCTGGTGCGCTTCCGCCACCAGGGCGACCAGATCGGCGCGACGGCCAAAACGCGGGTCGATGTCGAGGAAATCCTGGACACCGTAGCCATGATAGCTGTCGAGGTGCCCGCGCTGCTTGAAGACCGGACTCAGCCACAGCGCCGTCACGCCGAGCCGTTTCAGGTAGGCCAGTTGCGAGCGCACACCCGACAGGGTTCCACCCTGCCAGCGGTCGGCACCCGATGCCGCCCAGAGATCCCAGCGCCACGGTTGACCATTGGACTGAGCGGGCCGGGCAGCGGCCAACTGGTGCCGGTCGAGCAAGGGGCGCGTCGCTTCGGCGCCGTCGCTGAAACGGTCAACCAGTAGAAAATACAGCACTTGGTCCCGCCAGTCCGTCGGAGAGGGAAAATAAGCCTGCCGACGTGGCAGTTTGACATTGCGGCGGATACTGTCAGGTCGCGGACGATTGAGGGCCTGATTGACGAATTGCATGATGTAGACTCCCTGGATGAGATAACGCAGATCTTCATTAAATAGAATGGTTGGCCAGTTTTCAAGAGAACTTGACGAGTCTGTGGGCAACCGGGACGCAACGGATTCGAGCACAATTACACACTATTAAACCCTTTTCAGCGCTGCAGCAGCGCGCTAGTATGACGGTTTTGGGGCCAGCGGCCGCGGCTCCCGACTCGTACCGAAGAAAGGATACGTTCTTCTTGAAGCCTACCGATATCGGCGCACCCGACTACTTCCACAAAGTCGTTGACTGCCAGTGGGCATGCCCTGCCCACACGCCCGTTCCCGAGTACATCCGTCTGATCGCCACGGGTCGCTACAGCGAAGCCTACATGGTCAACTGGGTGTCGAACGTCTTCCCTGGCATCCTCGGCCGCACCTGCGACCGTCCCTGCGAACCCGCCTGTCGCCGCAGCCGCGTCGAGGACGAAGCGGCTGATGGACGCGAGCGCAAGGAACCAGTCGCAATCTGCCGCCTGAAACGCGTTGCCGCAGATTACAAACAGGATATCCGGTCGCTCCTGCCGCGACCGGCCAAAGAGAAGAACGGCCGGCGCATCGCCTGCGTCGGCGGCGGTCCGGCTTCGCTGACGGTGGCGCGCGACCTCGCACCGCTCGGTTACGAGGTGGTGATCTTTGACGGCGATGCCCGGCCCGGCGGCATGATGCGCACCCAGATCCCGAAATTTCGGCTGCCTGAAGCGATCATCGACGAGGAAACAGGCTACGTTCTCGGCCTCGGCGCCGATTTCCGTGCGGGCGAGTACGTCAAATCACTGAAAAACCTGCTTGCCGAAGGCTATGACGCGGTCTTCGTCGGCTCCGGAGCGCCGCGTGGCCATGACCTCGACATCCCCGGTCGCAAGGCCGCAGCCAAGTACATCCATCTTGGCATCGACTGGCTGGCCAGCGTCGCTTTCGGGCATACCACCTCGATCAGCAAGCGCGTCATCGTTCTCGGCGGCGGCAACACGGCGATGGACTGCTGTCGTTCTTCGCGACGGCTCGGCGGCGAAGACGTCAAGGTCATCGTCCGCTCGGGTTTCGAGCAAATGAAGGCCAGTTCCTGGGAAAAGGAAGACGCGATGCACGAAGGCATCCCGATCCTCAACAATCTCGTTCCCAAGGCCTTTACCCACAACAGCGGCCGCCTTACCGGCGTCACCTTCGAGAAGGTGCGAGCGGTATTTGACGAGCAGGGACGGCGCAGCCTGATACCGACCGGCGAGCCCGACGCGCACTTCGAATGCGACGAGGTGCTGGTTGCCGTCGGCCAGGACAACGCCTTTCCCTGGATCGAGCGCGACATTGGCCTCGAGTTCGACAAATGGGGACTGCCCAAGCTCGACGAACGGACGCTGCAATCGACCATTCCGAATGTCTTCTTCGGTGGCGATGCCGCTTTCGGCCCGAAGAACATCATCTGGGCAGTCGCGCATGGCCACGAGGCGGCAGTCTCGATCGACCGCATGTTGAACGGCGAAGACCTTGCCGTTCGACCGGCCCCCAATACCCGTCTCGTCCCGCAGAAAATGGGCATCCACGCCTGGCGCTACGACAATGCCATTTCGGTCGATCGCCGTCTGCGCGTACCGCTGCGCGACATCAGTGCGGCACTCAAGAACATCAAGATCGAGGTCGAACTCGGTTTCGACCCGCAACTTGCTGCCAAGGAGGCACAGCGCTGCCTGAACTGTGACGTGCAGACGGTGTTCACGCCGAAGCTGTGCATCGAATGCGATGCCTGCATGGACATCTGCCCGATGGACAGTATCAGCTTCACCACCAACGGCGAGGAGAACGAGCTGCGCCCGCGGCTGCGCGCCCCGGCACTCAACCCGAGCCAGGATCTGTACGTGTCGGAAACGCTGAAAACCGGACGGGTGATGGTCAAGGATGAGGATGTCTGCCTGCACTGCGGCCTCTGTGCCGAACGCTGCCCGACTGGCGCATGGGACATGCAGAAGTTTCTGCTCGAAATGACACACGCAGGCGCCGGCTGTCGCAGTGCCGGTACGCAGCCCGCAAGCGCTTAAGGAACGAGAATGCAGAAGATCGAAGCAGTCAATGATTTCGTGGTCAAGTTCGCCAACATCAATGGCTCGGGATCGGCATCGGCGAACGAGCTTTTCGCCCGTGCCATCCTGCGCATGGGCGTGCCGGTCTCGCCACGCAACATCTTTCCTTCGAACATCCAGGGGCTGCCGACCTGGTTCGAAGTGCGCGTCACCGAGCAAGGCTATCTCGGTCGCCGCGGCGGCGTGGACATGATGGTGGCCATGAATCCGCAGACCTGGGACCAGGATGTCCGGGAAATCGACCCCGGCGGCTACCTCTTCTACGACAGCTCGAAACCGCTGCCGCGCGCCAAGTTCCGCGACGACATCCACGTCCTGGGCATGCCGCTCACCGAGATCTGCAATCAGACCTACAGCGACGCGCGCGAACGCCAGTTGTTCAAGAACATCATCTATATCGGCGCGCTGACAGCCCTGCTCGACATCGACCCGGCCGAAATCGAGAAGCTCTTCGGCGAGCAGTACAAGGGCAAGGAGAAACTGTTCGAATCCAACGTTCAGGCGCTCAAACTCGGCATGGACTACGCACGCTCCAGCCTCCGGCCGATCGCGCTCAAGGTCGAACGCCGCGACTGTGTCGGCAACCGCATCTTTGTCGATGGCAACAGTGCTGCCGCGCTCGGCTGCATCTATGGCGGCGCGACGGTCTGTGCATGGTACCCGATCACTCCTTCGTCTTCGGTCGCCGAAGCATTTCAGCGCTACGCGCAGAAGCTTCGCATCGACCCGGAGACCGGTGCGCATCGCTACTCGATCGTACAGGCCGAAGACGAGCTGGCGTCGATCGGCATGGTCATCGGCGCCGGCTGGAACGGCGCACGCTCATTCACCGCCACTTCCGGTCCCGGCATCTCGCTGATGAGCGAGTTCATCGGACTGGCCTATTTCGCCGAAATCCCGGCGGTACTGATCAACGTGCAGCGCGGGGGCCCATCCACCGGCATGCCGACGCGCACCCAGCAGGCCGACATCCTTGCCTGCGCTTACGCTTCGCACGGCGATACCAGGCACGTACTGCTGTTTCCCGAGGACCCCTATGAATGCTTCGAGATGTCGGCGCAGGCACTTGACCTCGCCGAGCGCCTGCAGACACCGGTCTTCGTCATGACCGACCTCGACATTGGCATGAACCAGCGGCTTTGCCGGCCGTTCGCCTGGGACGACAGCAAGGAATACGACCGCGGCAAGGTGATGACCCGCGAGGCGCTTGATGCCGGTACCGATTTCGGTCGCTACCTCGACGTCGACGGCGACGGCATTCCTTACCGTACCTATCCCGGAACGCACCCGACCAAGGGGGGTTACTTCACCCGTGGCACCACCAAGAATGCCTACGCCGGCTACTCGGAAGCCGGTGCCGACTACATCTACAACATGCAGCGGCTACGCCAGAAATTCGAGACCGCCAAGTCGCTGCTGCCGCTGCCGGTGCTCTGCGCTGCCAGATACCCGGCGCGCTTTGCCGCCCTCTTCTACGGGTCGACCGGCCCGGCCATGCAGGAGGCACTCGACGCGCTCGCCGAGCAGGGCATCTACATCAACGCCCTGCGCATCCGCGCCTTCCCGTTCCAGAACGAGATTGCCGACTTCATCGCCTCGCACTCCAAGGTGTTCGTCTTCGAACAGAACTTCGACGGGCAACTGGCAACGCTGCTGGTCAACGAGGCCGGCGTCAACCCGGCCAACCTGATTTCGGTACTGCACTACGACGGCACACCGATTACCGCTCGCTTCATCACCCAGGAGATCGCCGAGCGCGTTTCGCGCCTGAACGTGCGCCCGCTCCGACACGACATGGTGGCCTGAGATGACCTACCTCGCCAAACCCAAGCTGCACCACCCCTCGCTCGCCAAGAACCGTGTCGGCTACACCCGCCGCGATTACGAAGGCCGGATTTCGACGCTCTGCGCCGGTTGCGGCCACGACTCGATCTCGGCCGCAATCATCCAGGCCTGCTGGGAACTCGACATCGAGCCGCACCGCGTCGCCAAGCTCTCGGGAATCGGTTGCTCGTCGAAGACCCCTGATTACTTCCTGGGCAACTCGCACGGTTTCAACACCGTGCATGGACGCATGCCCTCGGTGCTCACCGGCGCCTATCTGGCCAACCGCGAACTGATCTACCTGGGTGTCTCGGGTGACGGCGACTCTGCGTCGATCGGCCTCGGCCAGTTTGCGCACGTCATGCGCCGAGGCGTCAACATGACTTACCTGGTCGAGAACAACGGGGTCTACGGATTGACCAAGGGCCAGTTCTCGGCGACCGCCGACAAGGGCTCGAAGTCCAAGAAAGGGCAGACCAACAACGACGCGCCGATCGACCTGGTCACTCTCGCCCTGGTCATGGGAGCGACCTTCGTCGCGCGCGGCTTCTCCGGCGACAAGACCCAGCTGGTGCCGCTGATCCGCGCTGCGATGGCCCACCAGGGCGCGGCGGTGATCGACATCCTTTCGCCGTGCATCGCCTTCAACAACCATGGCGGTAGCACCAAGAGCTACGACTACGTACGCGAGCACAACGAGGCGGTCAATCGCCTGGACTTCTTCCCGCAGCGCGAAGAGATCACCGCCGAGTACGGCGCCGGCGAAGTGACCGAGGTGCGCCAGCACGACGGTTCTGTGGTCCGCCTGCGCAAGCTGCACGCCGACTACGACGCCAGCGACCGGATCCGGGCGATGAGCTACGTCCAGGAACACGCCGCACGTGGCGAGCTGATCACTGGCCTGCTCTACCTCGACAGCGATGCCTGTGATCTGCACCAGGAACTCGATACTGTCCTGTCGCCGCTGAATACGCTCGGCGCAGCCGAGCTGTGCCCGGGGTCGGCCGCACTGGAGAAGATCAACGCCTCGCTGCGCTGAGGCATCAATCAGCACATGTGTGCCACCACGGCCGGGTGTTGGCAAGTCAGAGGATGGGGCGGGCGAACGAAAGGAACGGAAAATCGGTCACTGCTCGGGCAGGTACGCTCAGTCATCAATCTCTTCGACACTGACATTCCCCTTGCCCGAGCGCTGGATGCGGTACTTGGTGCCGTCCTTGCCTGTCCACCTGGTTGCCGAGGGGGGTACCTTCACCCCGTCGATCGTCACATTGCCATTGACCACACTGATACCACTGGCATCGTCATCGCCCTTGCGGGTCGTGACGATGGTGCCTGGTGAATGCGTGATCGATGACGAACTCTGGCCGGGATTCACATATACGGCGTTGCCTTTGGTATGGGTGGAAGTCTTGCCGGTATTGACGTTGGTGCCATTGCCGGTGTTTACGCTCACCCCGCCGGCGCCGCCGGTTTTCACATCGACTCCAGCCGGACCTCCGACCGAAACCGAGACCTGCGCCGTCGCGGATGCCGTGGCAAGGATGAGCAAGGTGGCCATGCATGTCTCTTTCATTCGAATATCTCACTGTTCAGAAATGGGCTGTCGATAAAGGACAGGAAGTCCGACGCCCCGTCGGCCTCGATACCAATACCAGTATCCCAGTATCCCGGATCTCCATGTGCACAGTCAATCGTGAAATCCTGCCACACGCCACGTGTGGTAGTACGCGAGAAACGGTATGTAGGGGTATGTAGGGCGGAAGCCCCTCAGGAGCGTTCTGCCAATCTCCTGTTTCCAACCGATCTGTGCCAGGGTGCCCGTCAGCGTCTGTTGGCCGCAGGCGGGCGCCCTCGACAGGTCTCAGGTGATTTCCGAAAATACATCGCCCGTTGATGGCAGAATACGACACACTCATCAGGACGATGAGACCCTCGCGATGGACAAGACCTTCTCTACTCGACTGACGGCGGCGGCAGCGCTGAAGCCGTTGCAAGGGCTTGGGTCCGGGGGGAGGGGAATCACCTTAAACCACCATCTAAAATCCGGGGACCACTATAGCCATGCTCCACCATTTATTTCGCCACCTCCTAGCCGCTGCGCTGACGGTAGGCAGCCAGATGATAACTGCTGCGCCAGCCATCGGTACGCTCGAAACCGTAGCCGAATTGCCGATTCGGCCGGGCAATGTCAGTGCAACCGCCGAGGCTCGTGTCTTTGCCACGGTCCACCCACTGGACGTGCCGTCCGGTCTGCAACTGATCGAGATTACCGGGCCGGCGTCCTACCGTCCATGGCCGTCGGCTGATCTGCAAAGCGATGCGTCCACACGCGGCGATAGCCGCATTGATGCGCCGCTGGGTATCACGCAGGACGGTCGGGGCCGCCTGTGGATTACCGACATGGGCCTGAACATCGGCAAGACCCGGCTGTGGGGGTTTGATATCGCAACGGGAAAACTGGCCAAGCGCATCGACCTGCCGGGCGATGTCGCCCCCAAGGACAGTTTCATCCAGGATCTGGTGGTGGATGCCGAGCGCGGCTGGATCTATCTGGCGGACATCAATAATCCGGCCCTGCTGGCCGTACGCATCGAGGACGGCAAGGTCCGGCGCTTCCAGGGGCACGCCAGCCTGCAAGCCGAGGAAGGTGCCGAGATGCGGGTTGGAGGACAACCCACTTTCTTCGGCGGAAAACCGGCGAAGGGCGGCGTCAATCCCTTGGGCTTGTCTGCTGACGGTGAAACCCTCTTCTTTGGCGCGATGACCGGAACCCGCTGGTACTCTGTACCCACGCGGTTGTTGCGCGAAGGGAGCGATGCCGATACCGCGGCAGCCATTCGTATCGCCGGGCGCAAGCCGGTTTCCGATGGCGCCACGACCGATGCAGCGGGTAACCACTTCTTCACCAATCTGAACGAGAATGGCATCGATCGGCTGGATACCCTGGGCCAATTGCAGCCACTTGTTCGCAACCCCCTCCTGAACTGGCCGGATAGCGTGCAATTCGGCGACGACAGCTGGCTCTATATCTCGGTCAACCAGTTGCATACGACCCGAGCCTTCACAGGGGCAAGCGATCAGGGAACGCCGCCCTACCGCATCATGCGGGTCTGGACCGGTACGGCAGGTGCCGTACGCCGCTGACCCTGGCGAGCCTCGGGCATCGAAACAGCCCACGACTCCCGATCTCAGCAAGGATCGCTGGTTGCGCTGCGGTCGGTCCGAATTTTGTGCGCTGCAGACAGATCACCGCCATCGTCGCCCGCTGCCTTGGCGAAATCGAGGTCGTAGACCAGCCTTTCGCCGCCGGACAGGACGATGAAGCGCTGTCCCCTGGCGCGCCCGATCAGCGTCAGTCCGGCGCGCCGGGCAAGGTCCACGCCCCAGGCCGTGAAACCCGAGCGCGACACCAGGATCGGGATCTCCATCTGGACCGTCTTGATCACCATTTCGCTGGTCAGGCGTCCGGTGGTATAGAAGATCTTGTCGCGGCCGCCGAGACCGTGGCGGTGCATGTAGCCAGCAATCTTGTCGACGGCGTTGTGCCGTCCGACATCCTCCATATAGACGAGTGGGCGGTCACGCTCGCAGAGGACGCAACCGTGAATCGCGCCGGCCTTCTGGTACAGGCTCGGTTGCCGGCCAATCTGCAGGAACAGGCTCTGCAGCCATGAGCAGCGTACCTCGGCGGCAGGGTCGAGGCGGATGTCGTCGAAGCGCTCCATGAGGTCGCCAAAGATCGTCCCCTGCGCGCAGCCCGAGGTGCGAATCTTGCGCTTCAGCTTCTGTTCGTAGCTCGACTCGCTGCGCGTGCGAACGACGACCACGTCAAGGTCGCCGTCATAATCCACGGCGGTGACCGCATCGTCGCCGGCAAGCATGTTCTGGTTGAGCAGAAAGCCCAGGGCCAGCAGCTCGGGGTGGTCGCCGATGGTCATCAGCGTGACCACCTCGGTCCCGTTCAGATACAGGGTCAGCGGTCGCTCGACGACGACACTCAGCGCCACCGCCTGGCCGCGGTGGTCGCAGCCTTCGACGTTGCGGGTGAGTTCCGGATCGTCGGGGTCGGGCACCAGCGCGAAGGTACTCATTCAGGCACGCTCCAGGCGTACCGCACAGTACTTGAATTCGGGAATCTTGCCGAAGGGGTCGAGTACCGGGTTGGTCAGGCGGTTGGCGGCGGCTTCGTGGAAGCAGAATGGCAGCCACAAGGATCCGGGCGCGACGGCTGGATCGGCGCGGGCCGTGGCTTCGATTGCACCGCGCCGGGTGCTCAGGCGGACACGCTCGCCGTCGGCAAGTCCCAGCCGACGCAGGTCTTGGTCACTGACGGTCACCACCGCTTCGGGTTCGAGTGCGTCAAGCGTGGCGCTGCGTCTGCTCATCGCGCCGGTATGCCAATGCTCCAGCAGGCGCCCGGTTGACAGGATCAGCGGATACTCCTCGGAGGGCTGTTCGTCGGGTGGCAGCAGGGCGGCGGGAACGAAGCCGGCACGACCACTGGGCGTCGGGAAACCGTTCTCGAAAACGACGTCGGCACCCGGCACGTCGTCGCCGGCGCAGGGGTAGCTCACCGAACCCTCGCGCAAGAGACGTTCGTGGCTGATGTTGGCCAGCGAGGGCATCGCCATGCGCATCTCGGAATAAATCGCCGTCGGGCTGTCGTAGCGCCAGTCGAGGTCGAGCCGGCGCGCCAGTTCCTGGATGATCCACCAATCGGGCCGGGTATCGCCGGGCAAGGGCAGCGCCTGCCGACCGAGCTGCACCTGGCGATTGGTGTTGGTCACGCTGCCCTCCTTCTCCGGCCAGGACGACGCCGGCAGGACGACGTCGGCGTAGATTGCGGTTTCGGTGAGAAACAGGTCCTGCACCACCAGATGTTCGAGCGACGCCAGCGCTTGCCGCGCATGCGCGAGGTCCGGGTCGGACATCGCCGGATTTTCTCCAAGGATGTACATGCCGCGGATGTCGCCGGCGGCAGCGGCGTTGATGATCTCGACCACGGTCAGCCCCGGCCGCGGATCGAGAGTCGTGTTCCAGAGTTGTTCGAAACGTCGGCGATTGGCGGCCACCGAGATCGGCAGGTAGTCAGGCAGGACCATCGGGATCAGACCGGCGTCCGATGCGCCCTGGACGTTGTTCTGCCCGCGCAGCGGATGCAGACCGGTGCCGGGACGGCCGATGTGTCCGGTCATCAGCGCCAGAGCAATCAGGCAACGCGCGTTGTCGGTGCCATGCGCGTGTTGCGAAATCCCCATTCCCCAGAAGATCATCGACGCTTTCGATCGGGCGTAGAGTCGCGCCACCGCGCGGATTTCGCTGGCCAGGAGGCCGCAGACGGCAGCCATCGCTTCCGGGCTGAAAGCGGCAAGGTGCGCGCGCATCTCGGCGAAGCCGCTGGTATGGCGGGCAATATACGCCGGGTCGAACAAATCTTCGTCGATGATCGTGTGCAGCAGCGCGTTGAGCAGCGCGACATCGGTCCCGGGCTGGCACTGCAGCGTCTTGTCGGCAAAGCGCGCCAGACCATGGCGGCGCGGATCGATGACGATCAGGCGGGTGCCCTGGCGTGCGGCGCGCTTGAAGAACGTCGAGGCGACCGGATGATTGGATTCCGGATTGCAGCCGATCAGGATCGCCACCTCGGCCTTGTCGATCTGCATGAACGAAGCCGAGACCGCGCCGGAACCGACCCCCTCGATCAAGGCCGCGACCGACGAGGCATGGCAGAGCCGAGTGCAATGGTCGACGTTGTTGGTGCCAAAACCAGTGCGTACCAGTTTCTGGAACAGGTAGGCTTCCTCGTTGCTGCACTTGGCCGAACCAAAACCGGCGAGTGCGCCGCCACCGTGTTGCTGGCGAATCGACCGCAGCCCCGACGCGGCCCGCTGCAGCGCCTCTTCCCAGCTCGCTTCACGAAAATGCGTGCCAGGCCTGGCCGGGTCGAAGGCTGCGTCGGCGATCTTGGGCGCGTCATCGCGGCGGATCAGAGGTTTCAGCAAGCGCTCTGGCGAGTGCACATAGTCGAAGCCGAAGCGCCCCTTGACGCACAGGCGCTCGCGATTGGCCGGCCCGTTGCGGCCGCTGACGGCGATGATCCGATCATTGCGAACCTGGTAATCGATCTGGCAACCGACTCCACAGTAAGGACAGACGCTGGGAACGACGCGGTCGACCGTCTCGCCTGCCCTGAGCAGACCGCTGCCGTCGTCGGCAAGCATCGCTGTCGGCAGCAGTGCGCCGGTCGGGCAGGCCTGCACGCATTCGCCGCAGCCGACACAGCTCGATCGGCCCATCGGGTCGTCGAGATCGAAAACGATCCTCGCCGCTGCGCCGCGACCAGCCATGCCGATCACGTCGTTGGCCTGGATGTCGCGGCAAGCCTGCAGACAGAGCTGGCAATGGATGCAGGCGTCAAGCTGCACGCTCATCGCCGGGTGACTGTGGTCGGGGTGAGCCACCGTTGCGCGTTGCGGGAAGCGGCTGGCGTGCACACCCAACTGCGCAGCCCAGTACCAGAACGCCGAGTTGCGGTCGTACGCCTGCGCGCGTGGCGGCTGCTCGGTGAGCAACAGTTCCATCACCACGCGCCGGCTTTGCCGGGCACGTTCGGAAGTCTCGCTGCGTACCTGCATCCCCTCGCTGACCGTGCGGCTGCAACTGGGAGCAAGATTTCGTTCGCCGTCGATCTCGACCATGCAGGCGCGGCAGTTGCTGCCCGGTTGATAGTCTGGTGCTGCGCGCGTACACAAATGAGGAATCGTCGTGCCGGCACGCCGGGCCGCCTGCCAGATGGTTTCGCCGGACAGCGCCGTCAACTGGCGGCCATCGAGAACGAAGCGAAGTTCAGTCGATCCGGCTTCAGTCATCGCCGTGGCCGGTCATCAGGTGCTGTGGCAGATAGCGCAGTGCCGTCATCAGCGGATTCGGCGCGGCCTGACCGAGGCCGCAGATCGACGCATCGCGCATCACCGTGGCCAACTCGTTGAGCAGGTCCAGGTCGGGTTCGGGTGCAGTGAACAAGGCCAACATCTTCTCGGTGCCGACCCGGCAGGGTGTACATTGGCCGCAACTTTCGTCGGCGAAGAATTCGAGCAGCGCCTGCACCGCCGCACGCAGGTCATCGCGATCGGAGAGGACGATCACCGCCGCCGAACCGATCAGGCCGCCGACCTTCTCGAGTTCGCCGAACTGCAGCGGCAGGTCGGCCATGTGCGCCGGCAGAATCCCGCCCGAGGCACCGCCGGGCAGGTAGGCCAGCAGTTGATGACCCTCGGCCATGCCGCCGCAGTAATCGTTGATCAGGCGGCGCGCGCTGATTCCTGCCGGTGCCTGCTTGACCCCTGGCTCGCGCACCCGTCCAGAGACCGAGTAACTGCGCAGACCGGCAAAACCCTCACTGCCCAGCGCGGCGAAGCGGGCGCCTCCGCCGGCGAGAATTCCCGGTACCAGCGCCAGCGTCTCGACATTGTTGACCAAAGTCGGCCGCCCGAAAAGTCCGGCCTCGGCGACGTAAGGGGGGCGCTGCCTCGGGTAGCCGCGCTTGCCCTCGATCGATTCGATCAGCGCCGATTCCTCGCCGCAGATATAGGCACCGGCGCCACGGCGCAACTCGATGAAGCCCGCTTCGACAAGTTTCAGCCGTTCGAGCAAGACGATCTCGCGGGTCAGTATGGCGTGCGCGGCAGGGTATTCGTCGCGCAGGTAGATCCAGCAGTGGTCAGCGCCGATACAACTGGCCGCCAGCAGCAGGCCTTCGAGGAACTGGTGTGGCTGCTGTTCCAGGATCAGGCGGTCCTTGAAAGTGCCCGGTTCGCCCTCATCGGCGTTGCAGACCAGGAAGCGCGGTGCCGGCGCATGGCTGACCAGTCGCCATTTTCGAGCGCTCGGAAAGCCGGCGCCGCCCATCCCGCGCAGCCCCGCCGCTTCGACTTCGTCAAGTACCGTCTCGGTCGACAACGCGCCGTTGCGCAGCGCCTGCAGTGGCTGGTAGCCGCCGCGTGCGCGGTAGGCGTCGAAACTCTCGCTGGCGACCGGGAGCGGGGTCAGGACCCCTGCCTCGATCAGCGCGAGCACCTCTGTGGTGCTCGCCCGATCGGCATGGCGCTTGCCGACCTGGACCACGGGCGCGAGGTCGCAGCGACCCATGCAGGGTGCCCGCAGAACTCTGGCGCGCACCGGCGGGAGCAATTCGCGCAGCGACGCCGTCAGTGGCAGGGCACCCTGCAGCCGGCAAGCGAGGCCGTCACAGACCCGGACCGCGAGCGCTGGCGCCGGATCGCCATCGTCACAAAGATCGAAATGGGCGTAGAAAGTGGCCGTCTCATAGACTTCGGCAACGCCGATTCCCAGCAAGTCGGCCAGCACCACGAGGTCTCCCGAGCGCAGGCAGGCGTGCTCGTCCTGCAATCGATGCAGATGTTCCAGCAACAGGTCGCGGCGCAGGGGCAAATCGGCCAGCAGCTTCGCGACGGCGTCACGCCGGTCGGCATCGACCCGTCGGCCCTGGCGCTGCCCATATCCCTTGCGCCGCCCTGCGACGGACTCTTCGTGACTGTTCATGCACTGGTTTCCCGGTTTGAGGTATGCTCAACCGCATGCCCATCTCGCCAGCGGACATCATATTACATTCTCTTACACGCTTGCGCACAAGCCCGTTCGGGCCTGAAATGAACCCTTCATGGCATCAATACGCTCCCTGGTCGGCGAACTGAAACAGTCGGCAAACCGGCTTGCCCCGAGCCTTTTCGCCTGCCTCTCCGGCACGCCCTACCATCCCACCCGGCGCGGGGTGATCCGGGCGCTGGTGGCGGTGCCCGCCCTGTTGCTGCTCTATGTGCTGATCCTGATCCCCTTCACGCCAAGCATCAGCAGCATCCGCAAAGCGTCATCCGAACAACCGGCTCAGATCCTGTCAACAGATGGCAAGAAACTCGCCGAGTTCAAGCAATCCAACCGGCAATGGGTCGCGCTCTCCGGGATTTCGCCGCATGTCATCGACGCCCTGATCGCCACGGAAGATCATCGCTTTTATGCACATTTCGGTCTCGACTGGCGACGCACCGCAGCTGCCGCGCTCAACAGCCTAAGCGGCGATCGCCAGGGGGGTTCGACCCTCACGCAGCAGTTGGCCCGCAACCTCTACCCGGAAGCGATCGGCCGGGCCCCGACGCTGACGCGCAAGCTCAAGGAAGCCATCACGGCGTTGAAGATCGAGGCCATCCACAGCAAGGACGAGATCCTCGAGACCTACCTCAACACCGTGCCCTTCCTCTATAACGCCTACGGCATCGAGATGGCGGCGCGCACCTATTTCGATACCTCGGCCGACCAGCTCGATGTACTGCAAAGCGCCACGCTGGTCGGCATGCTCAAGGGCAACAGCTACTACAACCCGGTGCTCAATCCCGAGCGAGCCTTGCAGCGCCGCAACACGGTACTGAAACAGATGGTCAAGCGCGAGAAATTAACCACGAAACAGTTCGACGCGCTCAGCACGAAGCCCTTGCGTATCGACTTCGAGCGACAGACGGAGCCCCCGGGGCCGGCACCGCATTTCGCCAGGCAACTGCGCAAGTGGCTGATTGCCTGGGCCGACCGTAACGACTACAGCATCTACGGCGACGGCCTGGTGGTACGCACGACCATCGATTCCCGGCTGCAGGCGGCGGCCAACCAGGCTGTGATGCGCCAGGGCAACAGCTTGCAGAACATCGCCAACGCGATCTGGGGAAAGCGCTCGGCGTGGAGCAGCGACTCCAGCCTGGTCCAGGCCTTCATCCGCGAATCGCCGGAATACGCCGCCGCCATCGCCAAAGGCCGGACGCCTGAGCAGGCCATGCAGGAATTGTCGGCCGACAAGACCTTCATGCGCGCGCTGCACCGGCAAAAGACGCAGATCCAGATCGGTTTTCTGGCCATCGATCCGCGCAACGGCCACGTCAAGGCCTGGGTCGGCAGTCGCGACTTCGAGCAGGAGGCCTTCGACCATGTGCAGCAGGCACGTCGCCAACCCGGCTCGACCTTCAAACCCTTTGTTTACGGCGAAGCGTACCGCCAGGGTGCCAGCCCGAACGACCGATTGATCGACCAGGCGGTGGAAATCGACATCGGCGACACCGAGGTCTGGCGGCCCACCGATAGCGGGCCGCCAAGCGGCGAGGCGATGACCCTGAGCGATGGACTCGCCTACTCGAAGAACACCATCACCGCGCAACTCATCCAGCAAGTCGGCCCCGCCAAGGTGGCCAGACTCGCCCGCCAGATGGGCGTGCGCCAGAGCAAGCTCGAAACCGTGCCATCGCTGGCCCTGGGCACCAGCCCCGTCACCCTCAAGGAAATGGTTACCGCCTACGGGACGATCGCCAATGGCGGTGGCTACCTCGAACCGCTGCTGGTCAGCCGCATCGAAGACCGCGACGGGCGGGTCATCGAAGAATTCAGCCCGCAAGACCCCGATATCGCGCTCGAACGCGACGTCACTTACACGCTGCTCGACAACCTGCGCGGCGCAATCAATCGCGGCACCGGCAGAGATATCCGCAACCGCTATGGCATCCGCGCCGACGTGGCGGGCAAGACCGGGACAACGCAGGACAACGCGGACGGCTGGTTCATCCTGATGCACCGGCAGTTGGTCGCCGGCGCATGGGTCGGTTTCAACGACAGTCGCGTCACGCTGCGCAGCGACTACTGGGGTCAGGGGGCGCACAGCGCCCTGCCGGTGGTCGGCGATTTCTTCCGGAACGCCTTGCGCGCTCGCCTCATCGATCCACGTGCCCGCTTCGCCACACCAGAAGACACCGGCCTCTGGGCACGCATCAAGGGCTGGTTCCGGGGCCTCCTGTCGCAAGAGCCCGTCGCCGAACCCAAGCCGCAGCGGATCGTCAAACCCGCCCGAAAACAGGAACCTCCCCAAGAACCGGCAACGCCTGCGCCGGTCGAATTGCCCCCTCAACCGCCGGACGATCCGCTACAGGAGAAGATCGATCAGATCATCAATCAGGATCAGTTCTGAATTACTACAATTATATGGTTACGGGGAATTTGGCAATATCCCATCCTCTCCCCCGCAAGTGGGAGGGAGATTCGTGAGTCGCTGACGCGACTTTCAAATAAAATCTCGATAAGGACTCATCAAATGGCGAACTTGAGCTTCTCAACGACCAACTGGGCGGCGTGGTTTGCAACACCCAACCAGCTTGCACAGCAGCTCTCGCAGTCGATGACGCGGGCAATCGTCCTCCTTGACGATTTAGAAATCGATTCCGAGAGGCTGACTCCAACCACCTATGCGGCGCAGTTCGACAACCAGGGAACGCTCAACATGAGTGGCCACGGGTTCGATACTGACGTATGGGTCATCGACGAGATCAGATACTCGGACCCCTCCGGCCAGACTTTTACCTTTGCCGGCAGTCTGCGCGTCGAGAACGACGGTGCAAGCTTCTCTGGAACCCTCTCGAACCTGAGCTTCAGGTTCTTTGACCTCGAAATGTCGGCCGCGGGAAGCCTCGGCTTCGATACCCGCGGCAATGGTTTCGGCAGCTATCACAGCATCCTGTACAAGCAATCCGGCTGGACATTCGAGTCGGCTGGCAACGTGAACTATCAGGGGTTTCAGGCGAGCGGAACACTTGACTATCTGACCGTCACCTCCCCACAGGGAGATCGGTTTTCGGTGAGCAACTCGGCCAAACTCACAGCCCCGATTCTCAACGGCATCCAGAGCACGGGCAAGGGCATGGGATTCTTTCTCTCGGAGAGTTTCCTCGACGGCAACGACACCATCACCGCGAGTGAGCGCAACGACCGGTTCAGCGGATATGCCGGCAACGATGTCTTGCTCGGTGGCGATGGTCATGACACCCTCGCCGGCGGCGCTGGCAATGATACGCTCGACGGCGGCAGGGGTGTCGACAGCGCAATGTTCAGCGGCAAGTTCGCCCAATATAGCTGGACCACAACCGGTGACGTCCTCCGGGTCCAGGCGAATGCCGGTAGCGATGGCATAGACACCCTCAGCGGGATCGAGCGGCTCGGCTTTGCCGACCAGAGTGTGGCGCTCGATGTGGCCAACGGCAACGCCGGCACCACCGCCAGAATCCTGGGCGTGGTCTTCGGACCGTCATTCGTCACCAACAAGGCTTACGCGGGCATTGCGCTCTCCTTGCTCGACGGCGGCATGAGCTGCGACGATCTCATCGCACTGGCGCTGCGGGTGAAGCTTGGCGAACATTATTCCAATGCGGCAGAAGTGGAAGCCCTTTATCAGAACCTCTTCGGCCATGCACCGACCACCGCCGAAGTGACTTTCTGGTCCGCTGCCATCAATGCAGGCCAATTCTCCCAAGTGTCCCTTGCCAAGGCTGCCGCCAATCTCGATATCAATGCTGTCAACATCGACCTTGTTGGCCTGATGCAGACCGGGCTGGGCTACCTGCCATTCACTTGAAAACAAGACGGACCAACATACCGAATTGTTCGTGACGCGGCTCTCACCCTGGAACGGTTTCTGCAACTTCTGCAGGTACCAGCCCAACCCGGCGCTCAATACGGCTGCTACGCGTGACCTCTACGGTGCGCCCAGCACGCGCCGCGGCTGCAGCCGACCTGCGTCATCGAGTTCGCCGAGACCGAGAAGCTGATTCCCAGAATAAACTCGGCATCGCCCTGGCGGACTGACGACGCAGACTGGATTACCATGGACAAAGCGCCGACCTGCCGCATGGTCCAGATGAACTGCCGGCAGGCTCTGCAACAGTGCGTCCGGCGGTAGCAGCCAGTCTGCACGGGCTTCTTCGGCCAGCGCAGCCAGTTGGTCGAGCGTTACCGCATCGATAATCCGCAACGGGCCGACGGCGACCCGACGCAGGACCGTCAGATGCGCGCCGCAAGCGAGCGCCGCGCCGAGATCCTCGGCCAGGCTGCGAATATAGGTGCCCTTGCTGCAGGCGACCCGCAGACGACAGCGGTCCTGCGAGAAATCAAGCAGCCACAGTTCGTGGATCGTTACCGCGCGTGCCTCGCGCTCGACTTCAATCCCCTGTCGCGCCAGTTCGTAGAGCGGTCGGCCGTTGCGCTTGAGCGCCGAGTACATCGGTGGGATCTGGAGAATCGGACCGCGGAAACGGTTCAACGCGGCTTCGAGTTCGGCGCGCCCGAAGGTCACCGGGGACTGCATCACGACCATACCGTCGGCATCGCCGGTATCGGTCCGGATACCGAACAGGAGTTCCGCTTCGTAGGTCTTGTCGGCTGCCAGCAGATCGACCGAGAACTTGGTCGCTTCGCCGAAACAGAGCGGCAGCAGCCCGCTGGCCATGGGATCGAGCGTGCCGGAGTGCCCGGCCTTGGCTGCCGAAAAAAGCCGCCTGGCCGCCTGCAGCGCCGAGTTCGAGGACATGCCGGTCGGCTTGTCAAGGAGCAACACGCCGTCGACACGGCGCCAGCTCTTCCTAACGGTCATGCCTTTTCCAGGCACCCCTGATCATGCAAGTCATGACCGTTTCCCTCCCTTGCATGCCGGAATCGTTCGCTGGGCGCAGAGCATGCTCTGCGAATTCTTCATCTCACTCGTGAGTCGCTGACGCGACTTGCAGATTAGGCCCAACTCAGGCCTGGTCCGGTTCTTCGCGGTGATCCGAGATCGCCGCCGCCTCGCTGATCAGCTTCGAGATCTGTGCACCACGCTCCAGCGAGTCGTCGAAAACGAAATGCAGTTGCGGGATCATGTGAATGCTGATGCGCTTGCCCAGCTCGCTGCGCAGAAACCCGGAAGCCTGCTGCAGGCCGGCCTGCACCGAGTCGAGCGTGTCGCTACCCGCCATGCTGCTGAAGTATACCTTGGCATGCGCGTAGTCCGGACTGACCTCGACCTCGGTGAGGCTGATCATGCCGACGCGGGGATCCTTGAGTTCACTCCTGATGATCTCGGCAAGCTCACGCCGGATCTGTTCCGAAACCCGGTCGCGCCGTGAAAATCCCTTGTTCGAAGACACTTAGAGCGTCCTCGCGACTTCCGTGACATCGTACACTTCGAGTTGGTCGCCTTCCTCGTAGGCACTGAAATTCTTCAGCGAAAGACCGCATTCGAAGCCTGCCCGTACTTCCTTCACGTCATCCTTGAAGCGCTTCAGCGACTCGATCTCGCCATCCCATAGAACGATATGATTGCGCAGCAGGCGCGCGCGCGAACTGCGCTTGATGATGCCTTCGAGTACATAACAACCGGCGATGGTGCCGATCCGGGTAGCGCGGAAGACCTGTCTGATCTCGACCAGGCCGGTGACATCTTCGCGCTTTTCGGGTGAAAGCATTCCCGACAGCGCAGCCTTCACTTCGTCCACCGCATCGTAGATGATGTTGTAATAGCGAATATCGACCCCGGCAGCTTCGGCTGCCTTGCGTGCGCCAGCGTCGGCACGCGCGTTGAAGCCGATGATGACCGCTTTCGAGGCCTGCGCAAGGTGCACGTCAGACTCACTGATTGCGCCCACCGCAGCGTGGATGACGTTGACCTTGACTTCACCGGTCGAGAGTTTCTGCAAGGACTGCACCAGCGCTTCCTGCGAACCCTGAACATCCGCCTTGATGATCAGCGCCAGAACCTTGGCCTCGGCTTCGGTCATCTGCTCGAGAATGCTCTCGAGATTGGCTGCCTGCTTCGTCGCCAGCTTGACATCGCGGTACTTGCCCTGGCGGAACAGGGCAATCTCGCGCGCCTTGCGTTCATCAGCGAGCACCACGGCCTCCTGTCCGGCCGCGGGCACATCGGAGAGGCCAAGAATCTCGACTGGAATCGAAGGTCCGGCCTCCTTGATCACCTTGCCGTTTTCATCGAGCATCGCCCGTACCCGACCAAACACCTGACCGGCGAGCAGGATGTCGCCCTGGCGAAGCGTTCCCGAGAGGACCAGCATCGTCGCCACGGGCCCGCGCCCGCGGTCGAGGCGCGCCTCGATGATCAGGCCCTTGGCCGGCGCATCCCTGGGCGCTTTCAGTTCCAGCACTTCCGCCTGCAGCAGAACGTTCTCGAGCAGTTCGTCGATACCGGCACCGGTCTTCGCCGAAACCAGGACGAAAGGTGCATCACCGCCGTACTCTTCGGGCACCACCTGTTCGGTGACCAGTTCCTGTTTCACCCGATCGGGCTGGGCACCCGGCTTGTCGATCTTGTTCACTGCCACGACAATCGGCACTGCCGCCGCCTTGGCGTGGTGAATCGCCTCCCTGGTCTGCGGCATCACACCGTCATCGGCAGCGACCACCAGAATGACCAGGTCGGTCGCCTTGGCACCGCGTGCGCGCATCGCCGTGAATGCCTCGTGACCCGGCGTGTCGAGGAAGGTCACCATGCCCCGGTCGGTCTGCACGTGATAGGCGCCAATGTGCTGGGTGATGCCGCCTGCCTCGCCGCTCGCCACACGGGTACGGCGAATGTAGTCGAGCAGCGAGGTCTTGCCGTGATCGACGTGTCCCATCACCGTCACCACTGGCGCGCGCTGCTCGTGCAGCACGTCCTTCTGTTCGACGTCGCTGTCGTCGAGGAAGGCATCGGGGTCGTCAAGCTTCGCAGCGAACGCCTTGTGGCCCATCTCCTCGACGATGATCATCGCCGTCTCCTGGTCCAGCACCTGGTTGATGGTCACCATCGAACCCATCTTCATCAGGGACTTGATCACTTCGGTCGCCTTGACGGCCATCTTGTGCGCCAATTCAGCGACGGAAATCGTTTCCGGGACATAGACCTGGTGAATCACCGGCTCGATGGGCAACTGGAAAGAGTGCTGCTCTTCTTCGTCGCCCACGCCGCGAGCAGTTCGCTTGCCGTGCTTATTGTCCCGCCAACCCGTGCCACCGGTGGCACCGCGTGTCTTGAGACCGGGACGCTTGTTGGCACCTTCGTTCTTCCATTGTCCCTTCTTGTCGGCGACCTTCTTTTCGGGCGCTTTCTTTTCGGCTGCCTTCTTGTCCGCCGCCGCCGGTTTGGCCGCCGGCTTGTGCAGCGTCTTGTCCTCCGCAGGCCGCTCGCTCGCGGTCTGCGCGGCAACCTGCTTGGCCACCCCGGCAGCCTTGGCCGCGACCGCCTTGTTTTCTGCATCCTGCTTCAGGCGAACGAGGTCGGCGCTGCGTTGCTGCTTGCTTTTGAACTCGGCTTCCTGACGAGCACGCAATTCGGCATTACGCCGCTCTTCTTCGGCGCGCAGGCGCTGCTGCTCCTCGCCGATGATCGAAGCACGGGTCACCACTTTCTTGGCACTCACCTTGGCGTCGGCCGCCACCGGCGCTTCCGTTTTCGCCTCGACGACCGCTGCAGAAGGCGTCTCGGCGGCGGGCCGGGGTTTCGCTTTGGCCGGCGACGCTCCGGCCTTGACGGCAAGCACCGGTTCTACTTTCACGGCAACCGGCGGTGCGGATTTGTTGGCCTTGGCTTCGACGACGGGTTCGGCTTTTGCTGCCACAACCGGCTCGATTTTCTCGGCTTTCACTTCGACCGGCAGTGCCGGTCGGGTTTCAACGACCCCCTCGACCGCCGTGGTTGGCAAAACCGGCGGCACCGGCAATTCGGCGCGAACTTCGGGGGCCTCCCGCTTCACGAGAACGCGTTTCTTGCGGACTTCGACCTGCACCGTATGCGATTTTCCGTGTGAATCCTGCTGCCGGATCTCGGTCGTTTCCTTGCGCGTCAGGGTAATCTTGGTCTTCGCATCCGTCTGACCATGTGCCTTGCGCAGATAATCCAGCAATCTGGACTTGTCATGCTCGGACAGCAGGTCATCGAGCTGTTTCTTGGCTACCCCGGCTTTATGCAATTGCTCGAGCAGCGAACCAGCCGGCATCTTCAGCTGTACGGCAAATTGGGCAACACTTGTTTGCGCCATGTGAATTCCTCTTTCCCCGCTTACTCGAACCAGTGCGCACGCGCCGTGGTGATCAGTTGTTTGGCCCGTTGCGCATCAATCCCGGTCATCTCTGTCAGTTCGTCGACTGCCAGATCAGCAAGATCGTCGCGCGTCTTGATGTCATGACCAGCCAGTTTTCCGGCCAGTGACTTGTCCATCCCATCAAGGTTCAGCAGATCCTCGGCGACGTTACCGATTTTTTCCTCGGCGTCAATGGCCTCAGTGAGCAAAACGTTACGCGCCCGCTCGCGCAACTCCTGCACCGTGACCTCGTCGAAGGACTCGATCTCGAGCATCTCGTGCAGCGGCACATAGGCCACTTCCTCGAGAGTCGAGAAGCCTTCGTCGATGAGGATGTTCGCCACATCCTCGTCAACATCGAGTTTCTCCATGAACAGTACGCGGATCGCCGCCGCTTCGGCCTCAACCAGGGTCTTCGATTCTTCCTCGGTCATCAGGTTGATCGTCCAGCCGGTCATTTCCGACGCCAGGCGAACATTCTGGCCGCCACGGCCAATGGCGATCGCCAGATTCTGCTCGTCGACGACCACATCCATGCTGTGCTTGTCTTCATCGACGATGATCGAGCTGACTTCGGCCGGCGCCAGCGCGCCAACCACAAACTGTGCAGGATCAGCCGACCAGAGCACGATGTCAACCCGTTCACCCGCCAGTTCATTGGTCACCGCCGTAACCCGTGAGCCGCGCATGCCGACGCAGGTACCGATCGGATCGATCCGCTGGTCGTTGGACTTGACGGCAATCTTGGCGCGCATGCCGGGGTCACGGGCAGCCGCCTTGATCTCCAGCAGGCCATCATCGACTTCCGGAACTTCCAGCGCGAAGAGCTGAATGATGAACTCCGGAGCGGTACGCGACAGGATCAGTTGCGGGCCGCGGGCAGAACGGTCGATGCGCAGCAGATACGCCTTGACACGATCACCCATGCGCAGGTTCTCACGCGGAATCATCTGGTCACGTGGCAGCAGCGCCTCCATCTTGCCGGTCTCGACAATCGCATTGCCGCGTTCCATGCGCTTGATCGTCCCGGTCACCAGATGCTCCTTGCGCGCCAGGAATTCACTCAGCACCTGTTCGCGCTCGGCGTCACGAATCTTCTGCAGAATCACCTGCTTGGCCGCCTGCGCGCCGATGCGACCAAAGTCGATGGGTTCGAGAGACTCCTCCAGATAGTCACCGATCTCAACCTCGGGGTCCTGCTTCTGGGCTTCCGACAGCGGTACCTGCTGTTCCTCGTCGAGAAAGTTTTCGTCGGCAACGACTTCCCAGCGCCGGAAAGTCTCGAAATCACCGGTTTCGCGATCCACCGCGACACGCACATTGGCGTCGTCATGGATGCGCTTCTTGGTAGCCGAGGCCAGTGCCAACTCCAGTGCGCCGAAGACGATGTCTCTGGTCACGTTCTTTTCACGTGCCAGGACATCTACCAGCAGCAAGATTTCGCGGCTCATTTCCTCATTACCTCCTAAACCAGCTTCTCGCCCGATTTCATCGTGTCGAATTTGGGAACCACCCGTGCCTTGTCAAGATTGACCAGATCGAATTCCATCTCGCCCACATCGGTCTGCAGATGCACCTTGCCGTCGCGCAAGCCAAGCAGGACACCGCTGAAATTTCGCCGACCGTTCAAGGGCAGGCGCAGCTTGAAACTGATCTCCGAACCCGCGAAACGTTCGAAGTCAGACGCTTTCTTCAATGGCCTGTCGACCCCAGGTGAAGAGACCTCAAGACGCTCATAGTCAACATTTTCAACGGTCAACACGCGAGAAAGCTGATTGCTGACCAGCACACAGTCTTCGATATCCACGCCGCGCGGCTTTTCCGGTTTGTCGATGAAAACGCGCAGAACGCGGCCACGCGGGCTGCGTTCAACGTCCACCAGCTCATAACCAAGGCCAGTCACCGTGATTTCAAGTAGTTCGTGCACATCCATGGCTGCAAATAAAAAATGGGCGAAAAGCCCATCCCCGAAAATTGCCCCTCAGGGGCGAGCGGAAAACCGTTGGATTATAACGAAAATATTGGCAGGGGTAAATCAGCCTGTGAGCGAGGGGTGTGATTCAAAGTGATGCGTCGTTGAGATGACCCCTTTATGC
>NZ_JDSS02000026.1:6872-7290 GCF_000584955.1 Candidatus Accumulibacter vicinus | reverse complement strand
GCAGAGCCCGGCGGCGCTGCCGGTGGTCGCCGCCGTCCCGTTGGCGGCGTGGCCGGCGCAGCCGGACGTGGCGAACGAGGGGATTCGGCAAGCGTACGGCGTTTGTTATTGGGCATCAGCAAGGTCCAGTGTGGAATTGATTTGTTCGAGTGCAGGCAACTCGGCGAGGCTGCAGAGGCCAAGGTCGTCGAGGAATTTTCTGGTTGTCGCCAGCAGAGCCGGTCGACCGGGGGTATCGCGATGGCCAACGACCTCGACCCAGCCACGCTCCTCGAGCACCCGAATGACCTGTGTGGCAACCGTCACACCGCGGATATCCTCGATGTCACCGCGCGTCACGGGTTGACGATAGACAATGATGGCCAGCGTTTCCAGCACTGCACGTGAATAGCGCGGCGGTTTTTCCGGGTGCAGCCGT
>NZ_JDSS02000026.1:0-6512 GCF_000584955.1 Candidatus Accumulibacter vicinus | reverse complement strand
CGCCACCGGCAGCAGTTCGAGCGGCCGCTCGCGCCATTCGCTGTGCAGTTCGTCGAGCAGCCCGCGCAGGACCTCGGCAGAGACCTGGTCGGCGAACACCCTGCGCAGATCGGCCAGCGTCAAGGGTTCCCGCGTGCTCAGCAGCACCGCTTCCAGCACCCGCTTGACTGCCGTGGTATCGGGAGGCAGCGCGGCCGGTGGCGGCGCCATCGCCTTACCGGAAGTCACCACGGGCATCGGTCAAGCGCAGGTAGATTGGAGCGAATGCTTCCATCTGGGTCATTTCGAGCAAATGCTCACGCGCCAGCTCCAGCAGGGCAAGAAAGTGCACGACCAGCACCGGCGCACCCAGGGCCGGATCGAAGAGATCGACAAACTCGACAAACCCGCCGGCATCGCGCAGGCGGCGCAAGATCAGCGTCATGTGCTCGCGCACCGACAGTTCCTCGCGCTGCACCAGATGCCGGGCATGCAGCTTGGCCTGCCGCAGGAGGCCGCGCCAGGCGTTCTGCAGATCCAGCACCGTGACTTCCGGCAACCGACGCAGCAAGGTTTTCTCGACCCAGACCTCGACCCAGTCGAAATCACGCTCGGCTTGCGGCAGTTGATTGAGCGCCTGCGCGGCCCGCTTCATCTGCTCATATTCGATCAGTCGCCGTACCAGTTCGGCGCGCGGATCCTCCGCATCGTCGCCGACGGCGGCTTTCGGTCTTGGCAACAGCATCCGCGACTTGATCTCGATCAGCATTGCCGCCATCACCAGATAGTCAGCGGCCAGTTCGAGGTTTTGCGAGCGCATCGCTTCGACGTAGACCAGATACTGCTCGGTCAGTGGCGCCATCGGAATGTCGAGCACATTCACATTGGCCCTGCGAATCAGATACAGCAGCAGATCCAGCGGTCCCTCGAAGGCGTCGAGCATGACCGCCATCGCATCGGGAGGGATGTAGAGGTCGTGCGGCATCTGCACCAGCGGTTCGCCGTAGATCCTGGCCAGCGGACTGACCGGAGCCTCAACCGCTGCCGCTGCTGCGATGGTCGCGCTAGTGCTCATCGCGGATCGACGAACTGCACCATCACTTAGCGGTAGTCCATTCCCATTGCCTGGCGCACGTCGCGCATCGTTTCACGCGCGAGATGGCGCGCCTTGCTGTTGCCGTCGGCAATGATCGATCGCACCAGCTGCGGATCGTCCAGAAAGGGTTGTGCGCGCTCGCGCATTGGCGCCTGCTCATGCAAGATGGCGTCGATCACCGGCTGCTTGCAGTCCAGGCAACCGATCCCGGCGCTGCGGCAACCTTGCTGCACCCAGGCCTGACAGGCTGCGTCCGAGTACACCTGATGCAGTTGCCAAACCGGACATTGATCCGGATCACCGGCATCGGTGCGGCGAATCCGCGCCGGGTCGGTCGGCATGCGCCGGATTTTCTGCGTCACCGAGGCGGCATCCTCGCGCAGCGTGATCGTGTTGCCGTAGGACTTCGACATCTTCTGGCCATCCACCCCCGGCATCCGCGAGGCCTCGGTCAGCAGTGCACCCGGTTCGACGAGAATCATCTTGCCGGTGCCTTCGAGGTAGCCGCGGAGGCGCTCGCGATCAGCATGTGACAGGCCATGAACTTCGTCAAGCAACGCATGTGCCTGCCCGACCGCCGCCTGCTCACCCCGTTGCTGAAAACGCGTGCGCAATTCTTCATAACGGCAGGCCCGCTTCGATCCGAGCTTCTTGACCGCCTCCCTGGCCTTGTCCGCGAAACCCGGCTCGCGCCCATAGAGATGATTGAAGCGGCGCGCCACCTCACGCGAAAACTCGATGTGCGGAACCTGATCCTCGCCTACCGGCACCTTGTCGGCCCGGTAGATCAGGATGTCGGCCGACTGCAGCAAGGGATAGCCGAGAAAGCCATAGGTCGACAGATCCTTATTCTCGAGTTTCTCCTGCTGATCTTTGTAGGTCGGCACGCGCTCCAGCCAGCCCAGCGGCACCATCATCGACAACAGCAGATGCAGCTCGGCATGTTCGGGCACCTGCGACTGAATGAACAGGGTCGCCCGTGCCGGGTCAACGCCGGCCGCCAGCCAGTCGACGACCATCTCCCAGGTAGAATCGACAATGTCCTGCGGGTCGTCGTACTGGGTGGTCAGCGCGTGCCAGTCGGCGACGAAAAAGAGGCACGGATACTCGTACTGGAGGCGCACCCAGTTCTTCAGCACACCGTGGTAGTGGCCGAGATGCAGGCTGCCGGTCGGGCGCATCCCGGAGAGGACTCGTTCTGCGTACATGTTCTGGGTTCAGGAAGTTAATTGAATTGAAAAAGGGTATCGATCAGTCCGCCAACGAGTTGCATCACCGGTGTCAGAAGCGAACCCAGCACCCCGGTAAACAGCAGCAACAGCAGGATCGGAAAGCCGAAGCGCTCGACTTGCGCAAAGCGCCAGGCGGCTTCTGGCGGCAGCAGGCTGACGGCAATCCGCCCGCCATCGAGCGGCGGCAATGGAAACAGGTTGAGCACCATCAGCGCGATATTGATCGAAATGCCGACCTCCGCCATGCGCGCCATCGGCAGACTGAAGAAGTTGATCGGTAGCAGCAAGGCCAGCTTGAACAACGCGGCCCAGAATAGCAGCATCGCGAAATTGGCCGCCGGGCCGGCGGCGGCCACCCACAACATGTCGCGCTTCGGGTGATGCAGGCGACCGAAATTCACCGGCACCGGCTTGGCCCAGCCGAACAGGATGCCTCCCGTCGACAGCAGCAGAATGATTGCCGGTACCAGGATTGTTCCCACCAGGTCGACATGCTTGAGCGGATTGGCCGTGATCCGCCCGGCCTGCCAGGCGGTCGGATCACCGAAGTGGCGGGCGGCATAACCATGCGCGGCTTCGTGCAGGGTAATCGCGAGGATTACCGGCAACGCGGCAATGGCAATCGTCTGGATCAGCGCCTGCATGCAAGGTTCCTCAGTCAAGTCCCACTGGCGCCAGCGCACCGAGCCCGGCGCGCACCAGCACCGGCAGCGCACCGGTCAGATCAACCACCGTCGTCGGCTCGGTCCCGCAAAAGCCGCCGTCGAGGATCAGTTCAAGCTGGCTGTCGAGCCGCTCGCGGATTTCCCAGCCTTCGGTCAGCGGGTCTTCGTCACCGGCGACGATCAGGGTCGAAGTCAGCAATGGTTCGCCAAGCGCCTCGAGCAGGGCCAGCGTGACCGCATGCGCCGGAATGCGCAACCCGATGGTCTTGCGCCTGGGGTGCAGGACACGCCGCGGCAATTCGCGGGTTCCCTCGAGGATGAAGGTATAGCTGCCCGGCGTCGTGGCCCTGAGCAGGCGATAGCGAGCATTGTCGACGCGCGCGAACTGGCCGATCTGCGACAGGTCGCGGCACATCAGCGTCAAGTGGTGCCGGTCATCGACACCGCGCAGGCTGCGGATTCGTTCGACTGCGGCCTTGTCGCCGAGATGGCAACCGAGGGCGTAACTCGAGTCCGTCGGTAGCGCGATGACCCCACCCTGGCGGACGACTTCGGCCGCCTTCTGCAACAGCCTTACCTGCGGATTGTCGGGATGAATCGTGATGTACTGAGCCATGACGCGTTCCCGTGGCTCAGAACCCCTGCCAGACGGGCTTCAACCCCTCCGGCAGTGGTGCCAGTTTGCCCAGATCGACATAACTCTCGCCCGGCCCGTGAAAATCGGAGCCGCGCGACGCCAGAAAATCGTATTCCCTGGCCAGGCGGCCGAAAACCTCCACATGCTCTTGCGTATGACTCCCCGACATGACCTCGATCGCCTGCCCGCCCAAGGCTTTGAAGTCACCGAGAAAACGCCGCATCTCGGGGCGCGACAACTTGTAGCGCCCCGGGTGCGCCACCGCCGCAATCCCGCCGGCGCCAAGAATCCAGCGCACTGCATCGGCCAGCGTCGCCCAGCGATGATCGACATAACCCGGCCGACCAGGAACCAGGTACGACTCGAAAACGCTGCGCAGATCCTTGCAGACGCCACTTTCAACAAGATAGCGGCCGAAATGCGCGCGGCTGACCAGGCTCGGGTTGGCCGCATAACGCATCGCACCTTCGAAAGCGCCAGCGATGCCGACCTTCTCGAGCGCCGCCGACATGCGCCGCGCACGCTCGATCCGGCCCGAACGAATCGTGGCCAGACCGTCGTTCAATACCGGATCGGCGCTATCGAAAGCGAAACCCAGGATATGAATCTGCAGCGCCTCCCACTCGATCGAGATCTCGACGCCGTTGACGAAGGCCATCCCCAGTTCTTCCGCCATCGCTCGTGCTGACGGTAGACCATCGAGGTCATCGTGGTCGGTCAGCGCCAGCATGTCCACGCCATTCGCCGCCGCTCGACGGACCAGGTCGTCCGCAGAAAGGAGACCATCCGAGCAGGTGGAATGACAATGGAGATCGCAGTTGAGCACGTGGATAGACCCATGGGGGCAGCCGGAAATCAGTAACTGTACATGATAACACAGGCCAAGGCCTGCTCCCGTCACATGAAGATGCATGGATGCATGCAAGATGCAGGGTGTAGAGTCGAGATGTGGCGCGGTAGCATTAATGTGAAAGTCGCGTATGCGACTCACGAATCCCCCCTCCCCACTTGCGGGGGAGGGGTTGGGGGAGAGGGAAACGGTCATGACTTTCATGATCGGGGGTGCCTGGAAAAGTCATGACCGTTAGGTCTGGCTGATCTGTTCCGTCCCTTTCGTCTGACGGTGCCTAGGTAGCCTGACCACAACCCCGTTTCCACATCCCGCTCATCGAACCGGACAGGCGGATCTCCCGCATCCGGCTCTCGGCAAGACATCACGCTTGCATAACCACCGGCGGAGCCGTTGCGTGACGTGGGAGTCGATGGCTCGATAGGCCGGACTGACTGGACCCAGGCAAAAATAGTTCGCCCAGCCGATCAGTTTCCGGTTCAGCCGCCCCACGACCACCTCAGCGTCCAGCATGGTCCGGCTGCGGTCGGTTTCCTGAGTGATGTTTTCCACCATTCATTTGACGCTTTTCGGCGAGGGCTGGGTGCTGCAGACGGATCTCTTCGATGCGCCTCTGTGCGAAGTGGAGCACGACGACAAACGCCTGATCGTGCGCCGCAACGAGACTGTGCGGGTGCGCGAGGCGCGTCGGCGAGAGGACAAGCTGGCGCAGTTGCAAGCGAAAGTCGCCGAACGTCACGCCTTCGTCAAGGACTCCAAGCGCGCCAGCGCGGCGGCAGGCCTGGCCGCTTTGCAGGGTTGGGCCAAGCGCCACAAACTCGCCGGGTTTATCACCCTCACGCTGAACGAACGCGTCATTGTCTGCACCCTCGACGAGGAGGCCAAAGCGCAAGACGTTCTGCTCGATGGCTGCTATCTCCTGGAAACCGATGTGCCGCAAGGCTTGATGGCTGTCCAGAAAGGTGGGGCGATTGGCCTTGTGGCTGTGAGCGTGTTTGATACTGATCCCCGGCCCGAGCTTCGCACAGCGGGGAACCCGCGTATCGTCGAGAATCCGGGTGAGCAGTTCGGCAGGGAACACCCTCAGCACCAGTTGCAGCAAGCGCCGCGACAGTTCCGTGACCGACACGCTTGCCCGCTCGATGAGCTTGTAATAGGTCGTCCAGTGCGCCTCTCGGCGAATGGCCCCGATAGCCCGAGTGACCCAGCCTTCCGGGTTGAGCAGGCAGCTGATCAGCAGTTCGACGAAGGTCCGGCGAGCACGCGGTGGCACCGCCACCAGGAGAAAGAAAATCCATTCCGAGAGCAGCAAGCAAACGTTGGCAGCGAGAGACATGAGAGAAAGTCCGGGATCGAAAACGATCCCTCACGATTCCGATGTCATGTCAAGTCTTTTTTTGCATTCTTCGAAAAATTTTTCCGGCGCCGGGATGCCTTCGACATCCGTCGGCGATCGCGAGTGTCTAAACTTCAGTCCTGTACCGGATATTTCAAGAAAACGGGTGTTTTCGTCCGAAAGTCTCAAACCTGCCGATCAGGCTACAAGCCCCATCCCACAAGGCCCCGCCTCATCCCGCCTCATCCCTCCGTGTGTCTCAAATGCTTCCCTCCCCCCTCATTCGCAAAATTGCTCTCTTCACTGAAATTTTCAGAATTCTTGCCGTTATGGACTTGACGCGAGTTCCCTGCTTTTTTCCTTCCCGATAATGAAGCGGATTGCGGGCGGCGGCATCCGCAGCCAGGGCCTCCGCACTCGAAATGCATACCCAAACAACCTGTTTACGTTGATATTTCATGTGATTCATGGATCTTCCGCTCCTCCACAACCAGGTCATCCATAATCCGTGCCTATGCTCTGGGAAGTGACGCGCCGGAAAAAAGAGCGTGAAGCTCTTAGATAGTTCCTAAAAATCATATGGTTGAGTTGATTCTTGGCATATGCCATCGAAGTGCGGAGGCCCTGCATCCGCAGCAGACTGAATCGCAGCGGCGGCCTGATCAGCAATCATGGGCGATGCCAACGCCCTTCGCCGGACTTCGCCCGCCCTTGACC
>NZ_JDSS02000025.1:3827-9559 GCF_000584955.1 Candidatus Accumulibacter vicinus | reverse complement strand
AGGATCAGGGTCAGCGGGCCGGGCCAGAAGGCTTCCGCGAGTTCCCAGGCGGCGCTGGGAATGTCCCGCGCCCAGCGGTCGAGATAGCCGTCAGCCGGCAGGTGTACGATCAGCGGGTGATCGGCCGGTCGCCGCTTGGCCGCAAAGATCCGGGCGACAGCGACCGGGTTGGCGGCATCGGCACCGAGGCCATAGACCGTCTCGGTCGGAAAGGCAACCAGTTCGCCGGCTTGCAGCAGCGCTACGGCACGATCGAGGTCGTTTTTTTCAGGGTGCATCGACGATCCCGATCGCGGCGCGCGCGGCCATCGCGACTTGCCGGGCACGTTCCGGGTCGCCATCGAGAACGGTGAAGTGCCCCATCTTGCGACCGGGACGGGCGTGATGCTTGCCGTAGAGATGCAGCTTGAGGGTTGAAAAAGCGTACAGTTTCGACCAGTCGGGCTCGCGGTAGTGATGGCCGGTCGGGGTCGTTTCATACCAGAGATCACCGAGCAGATTGACCATCACCGCGGCCGAGTGCGCCCGCGTTTCGCCGAGCGGCAGGCTGCACAGGGCACGCACTTGCTGTTCGTACTGACTGGTGAGGCAGGCGTCGAGGGTGTAATGACCGCTGTTGTGCGGGCGCGGGGCCATTTCATTGATCAATAGTTCGCCGCGTACGACAAAGAACTCGACGGCCAGGGTGCCGATATAGCCCAAGCCCTCGGCAATCCTGGCAGCAAGTGCAGCGGCCTCGGCACGCAGTTCGGTCGATGCACGCGCCGGGACCACAGAGACATCGAGAATGCCCTTGCGGTGACTGTTCTCGGCGGCCGGAAAGCTCGTCACGATGCCGCTTTCGTCGCGCGCCAGGACCACTGAAACCTCGTAATCGAGGGCGAGTCGCTGTTCGAGCACACAGGTCTCGCCCTTGAACTGCTGGAAAGCGGCAATCGCCTGTTCAGGATTGGCGACCAAAGCCTGTCCCTTGCCGTCGTAACCGAAGCGGGCGACTTTCAGGATTCCGGGGAAAAGATCGGCAGCGGCCTCGCGCAGTTCCTGTTCACTGTGCACCGCGGCGAAGGCGGCGTGTGGCAGTCCCTGGTCGCGCAGAAAGGTCTTTTCGGCGATGCGGTTCTGGCAGACGCTGACCGCGGCGGCCGAGGGGCGCACGACCACGAACTTGTCGAGATAGTCGAGGGTGCCGGCCGGGACGTTCTCGAACTCGGTGCTGATGGCCGCGCAGCCCTGCGCCAGCTCGTCCAGTGCTGCAAAATCCTCGTACGCTGCCAGCAGATGACGGTCGGCGATCAGCGCCGCAGGACTGTGTGGGTCGGGGTCGAGGACCCAGACGGGGTAGCCCATCTCGTGCGCTGCAGCAACGAAGAAGCGGCCGAGTTGACCGCCGCCAAGCATTCCGAGAATTGCTGGGGGAAGAATCATCGTGCTGTACCGGGAAAGTCGTTTGGGCGACTGATCAGGAATGCCGCTCACACCTCCGGCAGCTTCATGGCCATCACCTTCTCGGCCTGTGCACGACGGAAGTCGCCGAGGCGCCGGGCGAGCGCCGGATCGCCGGTGGCCAGCATGGCGACGGCGAACAAGGCGGCATTGGCAGCGCCGGCTTCGCCAATGGCGAAAGTGGCCACCGGAATCCCCTTCGGCATCTGTACGATCGAGAGCAGCGAATCCTGACCGGACAGGGCTTTCGATTGCACCGGCACGCCGAGTACCGGCACGGTGGTCTTGGCCGCCAGCATTCCCGGCAAATGGGCGGCGCCGCCGGCGCCAGCGATGATGGCTTTCAGTCCGCGCTGGCCGGCCGCGGCCGCGTATTCGAACAGCAGATCCGGGGTGCGATGCGCCGAAACGACGCGCGCTTCGAAGGGCACGCCAAACTCCTTGAGTATCACCGCAGCCGCCTGCATGGTCGGCCAGTCGGAATCGGAGCCCATGACCACGCCGACCAGCGGTTCGCGTTGCGCCATCAATGGGCCTCTCTTTCGGCGGCTTCAAGGGTGTTGGCGAGCAGCATGGTGATGGTCATCGGCCCGACGCCGCCGGGCACCGGCGTGATCGCCGAGGCGACTTCGCTGACCGCGGCAAAATCGACGTCGCCGCAGAGTTTGCCGTCGGGCAGGCGGTTGATGCCGACGTCGATGACCACAGCACCCGGTTTGACCATCTCGGCGGTGACGAAACGCGCCTTGCCGAGCGCGGCGACGAGGATGTCGGCGCGGCGTGTGTGAACGGCCAGGTCGCGGGTCTGCGAATGACAGATGGTGACCGTTGCGCTGGCCTGCATCAGCAACATCGCCATCGGCTTGCCGACGATGTTCGAGCGCCCGAGGATCACCGCTTCCTTGCCCTTGAGATCGATGCCTGCCTCGGCAAGGAACTTCATCACGCCATAGGGCGTACAGGGGATGAAGCGCGGGTGACCCTGCATCAGGGCGCCGACGTTCTCGGCGTGAAAACCATCGACATCCTTGCCGGGGGAGATCGCCTTGAGCACCGCGTCGCTGTCGAAGTGCTTCGGCAATGGCAACTGCACGAGGATGCCGTGTATCTTCGGGTCGGCATTGAGTTCGGCGATCCTGTCGAAGACCCGTTGCGGCTCGACGTCGGGCGCATAGAGGATCTTATCCGAGTGGAAACCGGCCTGTGCACAGGCATTCACCTTGTTGCGCACATAGACCTGCGAAGCGGCGTCCTCTCCAACCAGAATCACCGCCAGGCCAGGGCGGATGCCGCGGCTGGCCAGGAGCGCTTCGGCACGCGTCTTGAAATCGGCGCGCAGTTTTTTCGCCAGCGCGTTGCCGTCGAGGATTGTTGCCGTCATCTTGGTTTTCCTGGAGTGTTTTCCTCGGATGCCCGGAAGGAATCAGAAATAATCCGTCGACCGGGGCGTCAGATGCCAGCGCCCCAACTGCGCCGGTCGACGATGAGGAGGTGATTCTATCGCAAATCAGGCCACGCCCTCTCGGCTTTCGTCGCCAGTTTCGGCCTCTGCCCGACGCCTCCGCGATCACCCAAGGCCATCGTCCGCAGCCATGCCAGTGCGTGGAGATTCTCTCGCGGCAACGCTTTACGGATCAAGGCCGTTTGCGCCAGGCGCGCAGCCAGCCCAGGCCGGCCGAGGTGTCGGCGCGCGGGCGGTACTCGCAGCCGACCCAGCCGTCGTAGCCACTGGCGTCGAGCATTTCGAACAGATAGGGGTAATTGACTTCGCCACTGTCGGGTTCGTTGCGCTCGGGGACGCCCGCGATCTGCAGGTGGCCGATACCCGCCTGGTACTGGCGATACTTCATGGCGATGTCGCCCTCGACGATCTGCAGATGATAGAAGTCCATCTGCACCTTGAGATTGTCGGCGCCGACCGCAGCGACAATGGCGTGTGCCTCGTCCTGCCGATTCAGGAAATAGCCGGGCATATCACGCGTATTGATCGGCTCGATCAATACCATGCGGCCTTCGGCGGCGGCCAGCGCGCAGGCGAGTCGCAAATTGCTGAGGTAGGTATCGCGGCAGGCTGCCCTGCTCATTCCCGACCTGGGGATGCCGGCCATCACGTGGAGGCGTTCGTTGCCGAGCACCCGCGCATAGTGTAACGCCTGCTCGACGCCCGCAGCGAATTCGACATGGCGGCCGGGCAGGCAGGCAATGCCCCGTTCGCCGGCCGACCAGTCGCCCGGCGGCAGATTGAACAGGGCCTGTTGCAGGCCATGCGTCTGCAGTTGGGTGGCAATCTCTTCTGCCGGGTAGTCATAGGGAAACAGGCACTCGACGCCTTCGAAGCCATCCGCGGCAGCGGCGGCGAAGCGTTCGAGGAACGGCAGGTCCGGGTACATCAAGCTCAGGTTGGCAGCAAAACGGAGCATTCCGGTTTTCCTTACTATGGAAGTCGCGAGCGACTCTCGAATCTCCCCTCTCCACTCGCGGGAGAGGGATCAGGGGGTGAGGGGAAACGGTCATGACTTCCATGATCGGGGGTGCCTGGAAAAGTCATGACCGTTAGCCCGCGGAACTTGATGCGTGGCATCAGGGAAATGTCGTTCATGGCCGTCCGCTCGCCACGGGACAGAGTAGCGAAAGACTCGCCGACCAGCGAGCGTAAGCCGGATGGCGTGCGACGGAATCCGCTGTTCACGATCCTCCCTCCAGGCGGCGATCTACAACGCATCCAGGGGGCTCCGCACCCCCTTGCCGCCGCGGTTGAGCACGTGCGTGTAGATCATGGTGGTGGACACATCGGCATGGCCCAACAGATCCTGCACGGTGCGAATGTCGTATCCCGACGCCAACAGATGCGTGGCGAAGCTATGCCGCAGCGCATGGCAGTTCACCGGCTTCGTCAGGTGTGCGCGGATGGCGGCCTGCTTCACGGCCTTCTGCAAGCTGTTCTCATGCAAATGGTGGCGCCGCGTCACCCCGCCGCGGGGGTCCACCGATAGCCTGCCGCTCGGCAAGAGGTATTGCCACCCCCACTCCCTGGGCGCGCCCGGATACTTGTTGGCCAGCGCGAACGGCAGATAGACCTCCCCATGACCCGCTTGCACATCCGCCTCGTGCAGCGCCCTGACCCGTTCCAGGTGCGCCCGCAGGGGATCGATCAGCCGATCTGGCAAGGGCACCACCCGATCCTTCTGCCCCTTCCCGTCCCGCACCACGATCTGCCGATAGTCGAAATCCACATCTTTCACCCGCAGCCGCAGACACTCCATCAACCGCATCCCCGTGCCATACAGCAGCGATGCCATCAGATGATAAGTCCCCTCGAGATTCTCCAACAACCGCCCCACCTCGCCCGGCGTCAGCACCACGGGCAAGTGCCGCGGACGCCGGGCCCGCTGAAACGTCCCCATGTCGCCCAAGGGCCGCTCCAGCACCTGCCCATACAGGAACACCAAAGCGTTCAGGGCCTGATTCTGCGTGCTTGCCGCCACCTTCCCCTGCACTGCCAAGGTCTCCAGAAAGGCGGCGACCTCCGTAGCGCCGGCATCCCCCGGATCACGGCCGCCGATAAAGGTCAGAAACCGTAGCGTCCAGGAGCGATACGCCTCCTCGGTACGGATCGAATAATTCCGCTGGCGGATGACTGTCACCAGACGCTCGATCACTGCGCAACCCGCACCAATCCCCGTCCCACCTCCCGGCGCGTGACGGGCGTCCGCGGCAGCCCCGTCCCCAAGGGGCAGTGAACGGGCAAGGGTCGGATGATCGGCGGGCAGCGATCGAGCCGATTCCCGCCAATACCGCCAATCCACCTCGTGCAGCCAGGACACCCCGACCAGTTCAAAGAGTTTCTGTAAAGCATCGACCGCCTGCCGGAACGGCCAGTCCTGCATTCTGCCTAGTCTGCCGAGATCGGCCAGGTGGCCAGTCACGTCCGCCGGCCGATGCTCGCCCAGGCGACGTCCCGGCAGCGACTCGATATACCGTTCCGCGTGTCGGACATACCACCGGTCCGCAGGCGGTTTGACCCCGCAACGGTGCAGAAGCGCCAGATACTTGTCCCAAAACCGCTGGATCGCTTCCGGCTGGGCCGGGCTTGAGATTCTACTTGACGTGACTTCCGGCATGGGGTAGGTTCTCCGTGAGGGTAGGTCAAAGTCCGGGGCACAGGAGGTCGTCAGCGATGATGCTACACAGAATGTCGGTGGACAACAATAGACAGATTCTGTGTAGCGCACTATTGGCCTATTCTGTCTATTACACTGATAGCGCAGCACCGCTCGCGCGGTGCTGCG
>NZ_JDSS02000025.1:2509-3802 GCF_000584955.1 Candidatus Accumulibacter vicinus | reverse complement strand
AACAAGCGCCCGCTGAGAAGCGCAGAGGCTCAACAGCTGAAGCGTTAGGCGTCACTGAGCCCCTTGGTCGCCACGGAATCCGATGCCAGAAACCGTATTCCTTAGTTCTACATTCGCAGACCTCCAAGAGCACCGGAAGTCTGTGCTCTACGTCCTGCAGCGTATGAAAACGCTGCTAGAGGCGATGGAGTACTTTGGCGCAGAGGCAGATGCGCCGATGGATGTCTGTCTGCGCGCCGTGGATCGTGCCGACATCTACGTCCTCGTCGTTGGCATGCGGTATGGCTCAACTGATCCGCAAGGCACTTCAATCACTCAGCGCGAATACGAGCGCGCATCCGAAAGCAAGAAGAGGATCTACGTCTACCTAATTGATGAAGAGCGCCATCTAGTCGCGCCTAAAGACGTCCAGCGCGATGAAGGCGCGGAGCGATTGCAGCGCTTCAAGGACCTTCTGCGGCAGCGACATGTGTGCATGCGCTTTGAAAGCCCTGCCGATCTTGCCGGCAAGGTCGCTCTTGACTTGGTCCGTGATCTCACACCTGACCGCTCTGTGAATGAGAAGGTCGAGGCGATGGTTGCCGAGCTCAAGTCAGTTCGGCTGAATGCCGGTTACGGCATCGGCCTTCGCCCCCTGACTACCTTGGCTAGAGCCATACCGACAGAATCGAGCGGTACGGCGCTGCTAGCCGACCCCTATGTTCATCTAGCCGCATCGGCAGCCGCGATCGCCGCATCCATCGCTCGAAGCGACTTCTCAATACTCAGGGGCATGCTCGCTTTCGACAAGCAGGAGCTCGATCTTGTCATCGCTCTCCTGACCGTTTGGACTGTCGATCAAGATGCTGTTGCTTCAGCGATAAGGGCTACAAACGATCCGATGAAGTTCCGGATCCTTACTGCAATCGCGGGTCGACTGCGACTCGTAGATACATCCTCTGCGATCTGCGACGCGATGCTGAATCGATATGCAATGCACCTCCAGTTCAAGCAACTCGGTCAGATGGCTACACCCATCAAGGATGTGGCTAGGGTCGCACTCGTCTCCATGGGCAAGCCAGCTTTGCCGATCGTCGAGCGATATGCCGCAAGGGCAAAGGAGCTTCGACGTTGGCAGCAGAAGGAACTCTTTGAGTCCATTGTTCGTGAGGTAGGGCGTGCGCCGCCGCCAAGTGACGCCTAACCCCTCGTTCGAGCCGACCCGCTACGGCGGGCAGCGCAGCTCGAACGATAGCGCAGCACCGCTCGCGCGGTGCTGCGCTATCGCTTCAGCTGTTGAGTTCCGCTTCGCTC
>NZ_JDSS02000025.1:0-2484 GCF_000584955.1 Candidatus Accumulibacter vicinus | reverse complement strand
AGGTGATTTCCGCAAAAAGCCGTACCAAGAGTCATGGCGACAGGCCGGGCTCATGGCCAGAATAACAAGCCGCTGCGGTAGTTGTTCGGGATCTTGATTCCCGGAAATCACCTAAGTAGGAGGGTAGCGGTTGGAGACAAAAACAGAACATGCTCTTGTCCACGGGTTGGGGGATGCACTCGGCCTTCAACCTCGGGGGTACAGTCGCAAGACGCCGGAAGGCGAAATCCGCGACTGTCCTGACTTGGCCGAGAACCCGCTTAATCTCTTCACCCTTCCGTACTCCGAATTGATTGAGGCCCTGACAGACACACTGTTCCCGCCGAACCAAGTCGCGAGCCGGAACGGTCGTCAACACCTTTTGAAGGCCTCGGAAGCAAGGGTTGACCGCCACATTCACTTCCGGGCGGCTTGGCAGCCACCTTTCGGCATCCGCATTCAATTGGCGCTCCGCGACCTGACTGACGCCTGCCTGAAGCGGTACACGGGACGTCATTTCGCCGTGCTCACGGAGCAAGAGCGTATAGACGTGCTCACGGCCCTTCAAAAAAGCGCGTTGCCGCCCACACAGTGGGCTATGCTGCGCCCGCAAGCGGAAGCGTTCGCCGCGATCCACGAGGCAGTATCCTGTGGCCTCATGGCCGAACCGGGCTATGGCGGCAATGCGCACGGCATCGGCTGGTTCTACACCCGCTTCATGACACTCGGAGAGTAAACCATGGCCTATACCAAGTTCGATGCGATCGTCGTTGGTAGTGGGGCAGGTGGCGCGTGCGTCGCCTGGCAGTTGACCAAGGCCGGAATGAAGACCTTGGTCCTCGAGAAGGGGCCGGCTCGCGAGGTGTCTGACTTCTATGAAGGGGGCGCATTCGGCTCGCATTTCTCCTCCCGAGGGCGAGGAGACGAGTTCAAGTTCATCCAAGCCGAGCACCTAATGCCGGAACTACGGAAGGAAATTCGCTTTCTGACATACGCCGAGCCGGGCAACACGAACCCTCCGACAACGGTCCCCACGCGCGACGGCTGGATGTCACAACTGGTCGGGGGCGGAACGGTTCACTTCGGTGGTGCGTCGTTTCGCTTTGAGGACGTCGATTTCGCGATGAAAACGAAGCTGGGCGACTTGTGCCAGCGCCTGGAGCCAGACCTCTCCGCAGAACATCGGGCGGACCTTCGCGACTGGCCGGTGACTGCGGCCGAGTTCAAGCAGTGGTTCGATGAAGCCGAAGCCCTTATCGGTATAGCCGGTGCCCCCGCGTCCGGGTTGCCGCCGCTGAAGTACAGCAAAGCCGGAACACTACTCGACGCTGCGCTCAAACGAGCGAAGCACGAAGCACAACTGATCCCGACTCCGATGGCGATCAACTCTAGGGACCATCAGGGCCGCGAGCCGTGCCACCACAGCGGACTCTGCCAAGACTTCGCATGCCGATTCGAGGCAAAGTCCGACATGCGGGTGACGGTGCTCCGGTCGGCATTAGCGACTGGGAAACTCACGATCCAGCCCCGGACGTTCGTCCGCAAGCTCCACGCCGCGAACGGGCGGATCACCTCGCTGGAATGTGTGGTCGGCGACATCAATGGCTCAGTCCAGGTCCAGGAGCTAAGCGCCCCGGTGGTCGTGGTCGCCTGCGAGACGATCGAAACGAACCGGCTGCTGATGGCGTCCGCGGTCGGCAATCCGGAAGTGATAGGTCGCTACCTGATGTTCCACATGACGGGTGGCGCCCGGAGTATTGCTCCGGAACCGACGACGACCTGGGACACGGCGCCGCACACGGCGTTCTCCATGAGCTACTACCACCGCATGAGTGAGGACGCGAACCAGCCGTTCCTCAAAACGGGCATCTTGATGGTGTCGTCTAACGGCGGCCCGCTTGCGGAAGCACTCCGCAAGAAGTATTGGGGGGCGCAGGCCAAACGGTATTTCAACGAGATCTACCCATTCAAACTCGACCTCAGCTACATCGGCGATTGCATGCCCACACGCCACAACCGGGTAGCCCTTCGCCGCGACAGCGTTGACCGCTACGGCATGCCAGGCACGGAGATCATCTATCGCCCGCACCCGTTCGACATGAATGCCGCCGTCTTCACGGCGGCAAAGGCGAAGGAGATGCTGAAGGTCGCCGGCGCGACTACGGAGGACGACGCACGGGCGGATCTCAAAGAGTTCCTGGGGAAGAAGCCGACCGCTCGCCAACTCTATCATTGCACCGGCGGCTGTCGAATGGGCACTGACAAGACGACGTCGGTCGTCGATGAGTCATGTCGCCTGCACGATATCGAAAACCTGTATCTTGCGGATGGGTCTGTCTTCCCGACGGGGTCGGGGCTGAATCCGACGCTCACTATCCAGGCCAACGCCTTGCGCGTCGGAGCCTTGATTGCGAAAAAGTTCGGCTGATATCGGCGCGCCCCAGAGCGCCGAACAAAGCGCTGCAGCCGACTGCCAGAAGCGTCCGCTGCGCTCCCGCTTCCGGC
>NZ_JDSS02000024.1:341081-345317 GCF_000584955.1 Candidatus Accumulibacter vicinus | reverse complement strand
GGAGCCGCCGAGCAGGTCGCCGATCTGGAAGTTGGGCACCGCCGGGGCGCCGCCGGCAACGCCGATCTGGTCGAGCAGACCGCAATAGCCGAGGTAGTTGAGATCGTGGCCGGCACGGTCACGATACGGCCCGTCCTGCCCATAGCCGGTGATCGCGCAGTACACGAGGCGCGGGTTGATCGCGCACACCGCCTGGTAGCCGATCCCGAGCTTGTCTACCACGCCGGGGCGAAAGCCTTCGAGGATGACATCGGCGGAGGCTGCGAGGCGCAGGAATGCCGCGACACCGGCAGCCTGCTTGAGGTCGAGGGTGAGGCTGCGCTTGTTGCGGTTCACGAGTTGAAAGTAGCTGATGTCGCCGTGCACCGCACCGGCGCTGCGCGCGTAGTCACCGGCGCCGGTATCTTCGATCTTGATCACGTCGGCACCGAGGTCGGCGAGATGCATGCTGGCCAGAGGCCCCGGCAAGAGTCGTGTCAGGTCGAGGACACGCAGGCCGGCGAGAGGAGGAGAACGCATGGGAATGGGCTTTCGGGAAAGAGTTTTGCGGGGGAAAAAGGCTTGAGGGGCTCATTTTCCGGGATAATCGCCGCCTGTTCGAGGTTTGTACTCGCCACGCTCAAAAAAAGTCGGTCGGCTGCCGGGACAACAGGCGACCTCGTGCTTCTTCATGTCCATTCAATCAGGGTAAAACGTATGAAAATTTCGTTACTGCTCAGCGCGCTGGCTGCCAGCGTCCTGCTCATTGGCTGTGGCAAGCAGGAGGCGCCGAAGTCGCAGGCGGCAGCCCAGCCGGTTGCGGTCACCAGAATCGTCGTCGGCCTCGACGACAACTTCCCGCCGATGGGTTTCCGCGACCAGGAGAACAAGCTGGTCGGTTTCGACATCGACCTCGCGCGTGAAGCAGCCAGGCGCCTCGGTGCCGAGGTCGAGTTCAAACCGATCGACTGGAACGCCAAGGAGGCCGAACTCAATGGCAAACGCGTCGACGCCCTGTGGAACGGTCTGACGATCACCGAGCAACGCAAGGAAAAGATCGCCTTTACCACGCCTTACCTGGAAAACCGGCAGATCGTCGTGGTCACCGCCAAGTCGCCGGTCAAGAACAAGGCTGACCTGGCCGGCAAGGTCGTCGGACTGCAGGAAGGCAGCAGCGCGGTTGAAGCGGTCGAGAAGGATGGCGTCGCCAAATCGATCAAGGAAGTCAGGAAGTACGGCGACAACGTCACGGCGCTAATGGACCTCTCGACCGGTCGCCTCGACGCACTGGTTGTGGACGAAGTCGTCGGTCGCTACTACCTGGCCAAGAAGCCCGGCGAATACCTCGTCCTGGAAGACCATTTCGGCACCGAGGAGTATGGCGTCGGTGTCCGCAAGGACGACACCGAGTTGCTCGGCAAACTGCAAAAGACCATGGACGAAATGAAGAAGGACGGTGCCGCTGCCCGCATTTCCAGCGAGTGGTTCGGCAAGAACATCGTCAAGTAAATTCTGTTTCTTGCCGATCGGAAAGGACTGCCCGGCGAAAAACAGAAGGGGGATTCTCCGGTGGCCTCTGACGCGGCAAGAGAGTCTGCGCAAGCTGCGTTTTGCTGCTGCTTTCCGGCCAGTGCTGCGCCTCCCGGTTGACTAGGCTGACCCCATGGACTACGTAATCCAGATTCTCGGCCCGCTGCTCGCGGGGACGGCGGTGACGCTGCAGGTCTTCCTGCTGACGTTGCTGCTCTCGGTGCCGCTCGGGCTCGTCCTGGCGCTGCTGCGCGTCTCGCACTTTCGCATTGCCAGCGGCATCGTCAATGGCTATATCTGGCTGATGCGTGGCACGCCGCTGATGCTGCAGATGCTGTTCATCTATTTCGCCTTGCCCTTCGTGCCGGTGATCGGCGTGCGGCTGCCGGATTTTCCGGCGGCGATCGTCGCTTTCGTCCTCAATTACGCTGCTTATTTTGCCGAAATCTTTCGCGCCGGCATCCAGTCGATCGAGCGTGGGCAGTACGAGGCGGCCAGGGTGCTCGGCCTTACGTATGGCCAGACCATGCGCCGCATCGTCCTGCCGCAGGTGGTGAAGCGCATCCTGCCGCCGATGAGCAACGAAACCATCACCCTGGTCAAGGATACCTCGCTGATCTATGTGTTGGCGATGAACGACCTCTTGCGCGCCGCGCGGGGGATCGTCCAGCGCGATTTCACGACCATGCCCTTCGTCGTCGCCGCTGCCTTCTACCTGCTGATGACGCTGGCCCTGACCTGGGGATTCAACTACCTGGAAAAGCGACATGCCGTCTACGATGAATGAGCTGTCCGGCGCGGCGCCGATGATCGTCGCGCGTGACATCCGCAAGCGTTTTGGCGTCGTCGAAGTCCTCAAGGGTGTCTCGCTGGACATCGACCGGGGTGATGTCGTTGCGGTCATCGGCCCGTCGGGGTCGGGCAAGAGCACCTTTCTGCGCTGCCTCAACCGCCTCGAAAGCATCGATTCCGGCGCCGTCGTGATCGCGGGCGATACGCTGGTGAGTACTGACGCCGCCGGTGTCTGCCGCTACGCGCCGGATACCGAGCTGCGCCGCATCTGCCGCAAGATGGGAATGGTTTTCCAGCAGTTCAACCTGTTTCCGCATCTCACCGTACTGCAGAACATCATCGAAGCGCCGATCACCGTCCAGGGTCTGGCGCCAGCGACAATCATCCCCAAAGCCGAGGAATTGCTGCGCAAGGTCGGCCTGCTCGACAAGCGCGACAGTTATCCATCACGCCTTTCTGGCGGCCAGAAACAGCGCGTCGCCATCGCCCGCGCGCTGGCCATGGAACCCGACATCATGCTCTTCGACGAGCCGACCTCGGCACTCGACCCCGAACTCACCGGCGAAGTCCTGCGCAGCATGCGCCAGCTCGCCGAAGAGCACATGACGATGCTCGTGGTGACCCACGAAATGGCTTTCGCCCGCGAGGTGTCGACCAGCGTCGTCTTCATGGACGAAGGCGAGATCGTCGAGGCGCGTCCGGCGGGCGAAATGTTCGCGAGTCCGGAGCATCCGCGTACGCGGGCTTTTCTCGAACATATGCTGTAAAGCGAAGCAGGATGCCTGATCAAACCAGGTGCGAATGAACGTGCCTTCGGCATTGGGCGGTAAGCAGGAGTCGGAGCTTCTGGCTGGGGTGTCGGCTTACGCCGCGCCAACCTGACCTACGCGACTTAAACCGTTGTATGCTAGGGAGGTTGCCACTCTGAAGGAGCATTGCCATGACTTTGTGCCCAATCGCCATTGTTGCCGGTTGCAAGAAATGTCCGGCGTTTTCGATCTGCCCGCTGAAAACGGTGCTCGGCGATGCGCCGAAGCAGGATGCCGCGCCTGTTAGCCCGGCAGGGGAGAACAAGCAGTAGGCCTCGCCGAAGGGGGTATCACGCCATGTTCCATGCTTGACACCATCCTGCTCACCGCTGCGCGCATCTGCACTTTCGAGCAGCAGTGGCCACTGACGAATGCAAGTGGTTTTTTCTTCGCGCGCGACCAGCGGCTGTTTCTGGTGACCAGCCGGCATGTGCTGCTCGACAAGCCGAGCCGGCATTTCCCCAACCGCATCGAGATCGAGTTGCACATCAACCCGAGCAACCTGGCCGAGTCGACGAGGTTTTCGATGCCGCTGTACAACGGAGGAAAAAGCCTTTGGCGGCAGGGCCTGGACACGGCCGGGGACATCGACGTGGCGGTGATCGAGATCGACCGCAGCGCCCTGCCGGCCGCGACGCTCTATCGCGCCTTCACTCCCGGGCATCTGCCCGGCTGCGGCGACGCCGTCGAGGTCGGCAGCTCGTTGCTGGTGGTCGGTTTTCCGCTCGGCTTCCACGACACCCTGCACCACCTGCCGGTGGTTCGGCAAGCCGTGCTGTCGTCGTCATTCGGCCTGCGCTTCAAGGGCGAAGGGTACTTCCTGACCGATGCGCGCACGCACCGCGGCACCAGCGGCGCAGCGGTCGTCATGCGCACCTACGGCCAGGATCCGACGCGCGGCGATCTGCCGTGGCTGCTGCTCGGTATTCATTCGGCGCGGCTCGACGTTGGCAGCCGCGACCGCACGCTTGATGAAGCGCTGGGCCTCAATTGCGCCTGGTACGCCGACATCCTGATGACGCTGACCGCTCACTGATTGCGCACTGCCTCGTGAAGGAACGCCAATACATTGCTCGTCGGCAGGCAGAATGGCAGGCTTGGGACCGCTGGCTGGCTCCGGCGAAGC
>NZ_JDSS02000024.1:338106-340720 GCF_000584955.1 Candidatus Accumulibacter vicinus | reverse complement strand
CCGGAGCCGCTCGCCATCGATCCTGCCGGCTTGCCGCAGCGCTTCCGCCGCCTGTGCCATGATCTGGCGCTGGTGCGTGACCGGAATTACTCGGCGGCGCTGGCCGAGGAACTGCAACAGCGCGTGCTGGCTGCCCATCAGCGCATCTACGGGGCTGCCAGGCCCGAAGGCAATGCCTTGCTCCGTTTCTTCGCCGGCGATTTGCCGTTGCTGGTGCGCAGCGAGTGGCGGGTGGTTGTCGCCGCGACGCTGCTCCTGCTGGGGCCGCTGCTGGCGATGCTGTGGGCCATTCAGGTCTGGCCCGATGCGGCTTTCCTGCTGCTCTCACCGGATACCGTCAGCGAGATCGAGGGGATGTACTCGCCGGCTGCCCCGCACCTCGGCCGTCCACGCGCAGCGTCGAGCGAGTGGGCAATGTGGGCTTTCTATATTGCCAACAATGTACGCATCGATTTTCAGTCCTTCGCCGGTGGCATCGCCTTTGGTCTCGGCGCAGTCTTCTACCTGCTCTACAACGGCCTCTACATCGGGGCGATTGCCGGTCATCTGACGCAGATCGGTCTGGTCGACACGTTCTGGGGCTTTGTCGCCGGCCATAGCGCTTTCGAATTGACCGGCGCGGCGCTCGCCGGCGCTGCCGGACTGAAGCTCGGAATGGCGCTGCTGGCGCCAGGACACCGGACGCGCCTGGCGGCCTTGCAGGAGAACGGCCGCGTCGCGGTGAGGCTGCTTTATGGGGCGGCGGCATTGACCTTCCTTGCCGCATTCATCGAGGCTTTCTGGTCGCCTCTGCGCGGTTTTCCGCTGGCAGTCAAGATTGCGGTCGGCAGCGCTTTCTGGCTACTCACCGGTGCCTATCTGCTGCTGGCTGGACGCCGATCCCGTGCAACTTGAGCAGATGACCGTCCGGTTGCGCCGGCGCAGCCCCTGGGAGGCGCTGGATCTCGGGCGTGCGCTGCTGCGCTACTGGAGTGGTCGGGTCTACCGCGCCTGGTTCGCGACCTATTGGCCGGCCGGGGTCGTCATTCTGCTCGTCATGTGGCCGTGGCCGGAATACGCGATGCTCGTGTTGTGGTGGCTGAAGCCGCTGTTCGACCGGGTACTGCTGTTCGTCTTCAGCCGTTCGGTTTTTGGCGACGAGTGTCGCGTGCGCGACCTGCTGCGCGCACTGCCGCGGCTGTTGCGCGGGCCGGGCCTTGTCTCCGGCCTGACGCTGCGCCGCGGCAGCCTGGCACGCTCGCTGCTGCTGCCGGTATGGCAGCTCGAGCAGCAGACCGGCGCGGGCGCGCGGGCACGTTTCCGGCTGTTGTCGAGGCGCTGCCGGGGGCAGGCCGTCTGGCTGACCTTCTTTTGCGCCAACATGTCAACGATTCTTCTGGTTTCGATCGTGATCGTGCTGCTGGTGCTGGTGCCGGGAGATGGGCAGGATCTGTCGCCCTGGCAGTGGTTCGGCGGCGAGCGTTCGACTGCCGGGTATTTCGCCGGCAACCTGATGTTCATGCTCGCCGAAACGGTGGTCGAGCCGCTCTATGTGGCCTCGGGGTTTTCGCTCTATCTGAACCGGCGCAGCGAACTCGAAGCCTGGGATATCGAGCTTGCGTTCCGACGCCTGGCCGAGCGGCAGTCTCCGACGGCCATCGCGACATCGCTGCTGGTGGTTTTCTTGGCACTGGCGGTGCCGCTGGCGACGCCGGCGCATGCCGAAGAAGCGCCGCAGCCGTCCAGCATGGCCAGGCAGGCGATCGACGCAGTCCTCGCCGATCCGGTCTTCGGTCAGGTCAAGGACGACTGGCATTGGCGCTGGCGGCAGCCGTCGAGTTCGCCTGTCGACAAGCTCGATGACCATCAGAGCAACTGGATCATGGGGCTCTTGCAGGCCATTGAAATCCTCGCCGAGTGGCTCAGGAGCCTGCTCTGGATCTTCACCGGCTTCGCTCTGGCGGCGGCAATATTGCTGGTGCTGCGCTACCGGCAGGCCGGAGTGCGCGCGCGCACTGCGCCTGTAGCACCGGAGTTCCTGTTCGGGCTCGACCTGCGCCCCATTTCCCTGCCGGCGGATGTGGCGGCGGCGGCGCACGCGGCGCTGGATCGGGGCGACAGCGTCGAGGCGTTGAGCCTGCTCTACCGCGGTGCGCTGGTCGCCCTGATGCATCAGCGGCAGATCGACTTTGCCTCTGGAGACACCGAAAACGACTGCCTGCGCCGGATCGCCGGGCGCGTCCCCGAGGCGCTCGACCGGCGTTTCAATGTGATCGTCGAGACCTGGCGGATGGCGGCCTACGGTCGCCTGTCGATCCCGGTCGAACGGATCGAGGAACTGCTGGCAGGCTGGGATGTCCTGTTCGGCAAGCCGGCGGCACGACCATGACGCGCCGCCAGAGCCTGACATCGATCTTCGCCCTCGTCATGCTGGCGCTGTTCGCCGGCTGGCTGAGCAACCATCTCGAACGGGTGCCGGCGACCTACCGCGAAGCGCCGCAGGCCGAGGCCCGGCGTAATCCTTATCTGGCGCTCGAACGGTTCACCGCGCGCATGGGTGGCCAACTGACACGGCAATCGGACGCGCGCATCATCGATCGGCTGCCGGCCGGCGGTACGCTGTTTCTCGATCGCC
>NZ_JDSS02000024.1:311301-337807 GCF_000584955.1 Candidatus Accumulibacter vicinus | reverse complement strand
GCCGGCCGGCGGTACGCTGTTTCTCGATCGCCAGCGCGCGCATCGGCTACCGCCCGAGCGATTGCGTCGCCTGCTCGCCTGGGTTGAGGACGGCGGCTACCTGATCGCCGTTGCCGAATGTCCTGGCGTCGCCGATCCGCTGCTCGACAGCCTTGGGGTGCGGCATTCCGAGACGCTGCCGGAAGCGCCGCGCGAGCGGCAGCACGTGCTTGAAGTGAAGCTGCCTGGTGCGCTCCGAACGCTGCGGATCGACGCCGGCTGGCAACGCCTGGAGGCCGGCGGGCGGCAGCCGGACTGGTCGGCCGGCGAGCATGCGGACGGAGGCGGCAAACAGATCCTGCACTTCAACCTCGGTCGCGGGCACCTGACGATCGCCAGCGAGCTTGATCGGCAATTGAGCAACCAGCGCATCGGCGCGCTGGACCATGCCGAACTCTACTGGACACTGCTCGGCGAGCATGACCGCTCGTCACCGCCGCAGATTCTGTTGCTGTCGCGTCTGCAGATGCCGACCCTGCTGGACTGGCTGCTGGAGAACGCCGGGGCCGCGTGCATCGCTGCGGCAATGCTGCTCGTCCTCTGGCTATGGCGCATCGTTCCGCGCTTCGGGAGTGCGCAGCCGGAGGCGCAGCCGGCACGCCGCGAACTACGCGAACACCTGGCGGCAGTTGCTCGCTACCTGTGGCGGTCGGGTGCGCTGGCGACGCTGTTGGTCCCTGCGCGCGAGCATTTTCGCAACCGCCTCGCGCTGCGCCAGCCGGGCATCGCCGCACGCCCGGCCACGGTACAGGCCTCCGCCCTGGCGGTGCTCTCCGGCTTGCCGGCGGCGCGCATCACCGCCGCCCTCGATGGCCGGGCCGATACCCCGCACGCTTTTACCGATGCCCTGCGCACCCTGCGCGACCTCGAACGTCAGCTCTGAGAACCTCGCCATGAATACCCCCGTGCCGGTTCTGCCGGCAGAAAAACTGCAGCAGGCACGACAACTGCTGAGTGCGCTGCGCACCGAAATGGCCAAGGCGGTGATCGGCCAGCAGGCGGTCATCGACGAAGTGCTGATCGGTTTGCTGGCCGATGCGCATGTGCTCATCGAGGGCGTTCCCGGTCTCGGCAAGACGCTGCTGGTGAAAGTTCTGGCCAGAACCTTCGGCGGTCAGACCCGGCGCATCCAGTTCACCCCCGACCTGATGCCCTCCGATGTCGTCGGCCACACGCTGTTCGACGCGGCCACGGCCAACTTCGTCACCCGCCAGGGGCCGGTGTTTACGCATCTGTTGCTCGCCGACGAGATCAACCGGGCGCCCGCCAAGACACAGTCGGCACTGCTCGAAGCGATGCAGGAGAAACAGGTGACCCTGGAAGGGAACAGCTCACCCTTGCCGCGCCCGTTCATGGTTCTGGCGACCCAGAATCCGATCGAACAGGAAGGCACTTACCCATTGCCGGAAGCGCAGCTCGACCGTTTTCTGTTCAAGATCCGCATCGATTACCCGAGCGAGGAGGAAGAAGTGGCATTGACCCGGCAGGTGACGAGGGCGAGGACCGGCGGTGACCTCGACGTCGAGGCGGTGGCCACGCTGATCCAGCCGGCAACGGTGGTCGGGCTGCAGCAATGGACGGCGCATGTCACCGTCGACGAGCGCGTCGTTGCCTATGCGGTGGCCATCGTTCGCGCCAGTCGCGGAACACCGGGGCTGGCCAGTGGCGCCGGTCCGCGTGGCCCGATCGCGCTGGTGCGGGCAGCGCGGGCGCGGGCACTGATGGCCGGGCGGGGTTTCGCCACGCCCGACGACATCAAGGCGGTGGCGCTGCCGGCGCTGCGCCACCGCGTGACGCCGGCCGCCGAGGCCGAGATCGAAGGGCTCAGCGCTGACGATCTGCTGTGCGCGCTGCTCGAACGCGTGCCGGCGCCGCGGACCTGACGGTCCAATGCTGCTTCCAGACCGCAGACTGCTGCTCGCTGCCGGGCTGTGGCTGGGTCTGGGTCTGGCCGTCGCCGTTGTGCCGAGCCTGCTGGCCTTCTGGCAGATGGCAGCGGCAACGCTGTTCGGTCTGGCCGCTGCCGACGCGCTGAGCGCCTGGCGCCGTCGCGGCCGCATCGCCGTCCAGCGCGATCTGTCGCATGCCATGCCGGTCGGGACCTGGCAGAACGTTGGCCTGCGCCTTCGCTGCGATTCAGGGCAGGCTACCGGCTGGCTGATCGACCGGCACCCGGCCGCTTTCCTCAGTGAGGGCCTGCCACTGCGCTTCACGGTCACCGCCGATCGCTGCCTGCGTGTTGTCTACCGGGTTTCGGTGAGCGAGCGCGGCCGGCAGGTGTTCGACGGCGTCAGCCTGCGCTGCGCGTCGCCGCTGCGTCTATGGTTGCTGCAGGAAAACGTCGTAGAGCAGGATGTGGTGCGGGTCTTCCCGAATTTCGCGCGCATCGCACATTACACGCTGCTGGCGACCGATCACCGCCTGTCGCAGATGGGTATCCTGCAGCGCCGGCGGCGTGGCGAGGGAATGGAGTTCCTGCAGTTGCGCGACTATCGTCAGGACGACCCGCCGCGGCAGATCGACTGGAAAGCCAGCTCCCGCGTCGGTCGCCTGATCTCGCGGGCATACGCCGACGAACGCGACCAGCAGATCGTCTTTCTGCTTGATTGTGGTGTCCGGATGCGTGCTCGCGACGGCGAGCTTTCGCATTTCGACCACACCCTCGACGCCCTGCTGCTGCTCGCCTGGGTCGCCCTGCGCCAGGGCGACGCCGTTGGACTGGCAACCTTTGGCCATCCCTCGCCGCGCGTGCTGCCGCCGCGCAAGTCATTGGCGACCCTACAGGCGATGATGAATGCAGTTTACGACCTGCAGCCGTCACTGCAGGTACCCGATTACCTGAGCGCCAGTGAAACCCTCAGCCAGCGCCTGCGCAAACGGGCGTTGGTGATTCTGGTTACCAACCTGCGCGACGAGGATGACGACACGCTGCTGCCGGCAGTCGAGCAGTTGCGGCGCCGTCATGCGGTGAGCGTTGCCAGCCTGCGCGAAGCGGTACTCGACGAGTTGCTCGAAGCGCCGGTCAATGATTTTGACGCCGCGCTGATACGCGCTGCCGGCATTGAATACCTGCAGACGAGGCGACGGCAGGTGGCGCTGTTGCGTCACGGTGGCGTTGAGGTTCTCGACGTCGTTGCGCGCCAATTGCCGGTGGCGCTGATCAATCACTACTGGGCCAGAAAGCGTTCCGGCGCGTGATAGTATGCGCCGTGCGATCGTTGCCGCCAGGCCAAGAAACCGGTTGCCCCGATTGCGACGAAACGTGACGCCACTATTTTTTGACGGCAGGGGGCCGCAATGCAGATCGACGACAATCCGTTCAGGCCACCTTCTGCGCGGCTGTATGACTACAGTGAAAGCGACTTTGGCACTTTCATTCCCGAGGGCCGGCTGGTGTCGGCCGGGAGCGGCTTGCAGTGGCTGTTGCGCGGCTGGACAATGTTCCGCACGGCGCCGGGCACCTGGATCGGCATCGCCGTCGCCTTCATGGCGGTGATGCTGATCGCCGGGATGCTCCCGCTCCTGAATATCGTCGCCAACCTGCTGATCCCGGTGTTCATCGGCGGCATCAGCGTGGGCTGTCGGGCCATTGAAGAGGGCGAGGGAATTCGCTTCGAACATCTGTTTGCCGGTTTTTCGCGTCAGCCGGGAGGCTTGCTGATGCTCGGGCTGCTCTACCTGCTGGCGCTGTTGGTGATCGCCGTCGCGGTCGGCATCATCGCCACCGTCACCGGAATCGCCGCGCTGGCGACGATCGGTCTCGACGGCGCCGGGAACACCGCCGCGTGGGCCATTGTGGTTTCCTTTCTGGCCATGATCCTGGTCTTCGCGCCGTTGGCCATGGCAGTCTGGCTGGCGCCGCCGTTATTGCTCTTCCACGAGCTGTCCGCGTATCAGGCGATCAAGACCGGCGTCTTCGTCGCACTACGCAATTTCCCGTCGTTTCTGGTCTATGTCCTGTTGGTGCTGGTCGCCGCCGTGCTGGCCAGCCTGCCGCTGCTGCTCGGCTGGCTGGTGCTGCTGCCGGTGCTCTATGCTTCGCTGTACGCGGCCTACCGGGACCTGTTCTTCGCCGAACATCGATGACCGTTGCGCTTGCCGCCCCGCTGGACAGCCTTTGCCGCATCGCCACGCCTGAAGGCTGCGAGATCGAACTGCGGGTGGCTGGACCGGTCGCACGCGCGCGCGCCTGGTTTCTCGATTTTCTGCTCCGCCTGGGACTCTGGCTGCTCTTGGCGATGGCTGCCGCGCAGATCGGCGATTTCGGCACTGGCCTGCTGTTGCTCGGCGCATTCCTGCTCGAGTGGTGGTATCCGATCATTTTTGAAGTGTATCGCCACGGTCAGACGCCGGGCAAGAAGGCCTGTGCTCTGGCGGTCGTCCATGACGATGGACGGCCCGTCGGCTGGAGCGCCGCTTTCATCCGTAATACGTTGCGCAGCGTCGATATTCTGCCGTTGATGTACGCCGCGGGTTTCGTCACCAGCCTGCTCAACGCCGAAGGTAAACGTCTGGGCGACCTGGCCGCCGGAACTCTGGTGGTGCATGTCGACGAAACAGCGCGCCGGCCGGTCGGCGCTGGCAGCGCACTTGGGGGTGAGGTCGGCGGTGAAGCTCCGCCCTTTGTTCTGACCCGCGAAGAACAGCTGGCGATCATCGAGTACAGCCAGCGTGCCGCGCTGCTGACTCCCGAGCGGGCAGCCGAGCTGGCCGCCGCCGCCGGGCCGCTGAGCGCTGGTCTCGACGGCGAGGCAGCGCGGCGGCGCCTGCTGCGCATCGCCAACTTCCTGCTCGGGAGTCAGGTATCTTGAATCTTCCCGGCTTCCCGCTGTCTTTGCCTGCTCTGCCCTGATACGGATCGACCGCATGAATGCTTACTCAGGACCGGCTCTGGTCACCCTCGCCACGGCGCTGCTGTTGTTCTCCTGTGCGGCCTATGTCGGCCGCTGCCGCATCAAGTTCGGCATCCAGGCGCCGGCAACCAGTGGTCACCCGCAATTCGAGATCGCTTATCGGATCCAGATGAACACCCTCGAGAATACAGTGGCTTTCCTGCCGGTACTGTGGGTGTTCGCGATCTTCCTGTCGAGCTTCTGGGCGACCGGAATCGGAAGCGTCTGGCTGCTGGGCCGGGTCTGGTATGCCTGGGCCTATGCATGCGATCCGAAGACGCGCGGCAAGGGCTTCCTGGTCTCGATGCTCGCCTTTGGCGCTCTGGCTCTCGGTGGCGCCTGGGGTGTACTGCGTGGACTGCTCGTCTGAACCACGAAACTTCCTGGCCCACGTCAACCGACGACGGCGCGCAGCCACTGCGACCGGCACGCAAACTGCGGCCGCTGCGCACGCTGTTGCCCTACGTGGCCCGCTACCGCGGGCAGGTCGCGCTGGCCTTGCTGTTCCTGCTGCTCGCCGCCGGCGCGACGCTGGCGCTGCCCTACGCCGTGAAACTGCTGGTCGACGGCGGTCTCGCGGCACCGGCTGGCTGGTCTCTCGACGATCGAATGCCGGCAATCCGCGACCATTTCATCGTGTTGTTCGCCGTCGCGGTGGTACTCGGGCTGGCGACTGCCGCACGTTTCTACATGGTGAGCTGGATCGGCGAGCGGGTGACCACCGATTTGCGGCAGGCGGTCTACGCGCATGTGCTGCGGCAGAGTCCGCAATTCTTCGAGACGCTGAAGACCGGTGAAGTGCTGTCGCGGCTGACCACCGACACGACGGTGATTCACAGCGCCGTCGGTTCGAGCATCAGCATGGGCCTGCGCAACCTGGTGTTGCTGGTCGGCGGGCTGACCATGCTGGTCAGCACGACGCCGCGGCTGATGCTGACGGTGGCGGTGATCATCGTGCTGGTGGTGTTGCCGGCGGCGCTCATCGCTCGTCGCGTGCGCAAGCTCTCGCGCGCCAGCCAGGACCGCATTGCCGATACCAGCGGCATTGCCGGCGAGATCCTCAATGCCATTCCGGTAGTCCAGAGCTACACCCAGGAGAGCGCCGAGACGATTCGCTTTGCGGCCGCCAACGAGCAGGCCTTTGCCACCTCGATCCGCCGCAGCGGCACGCGCTCGGCGCTCACCGCCTTCGTCATCATCGGCGTCTTTGCCTCGCTGCTCTACGGTATGTACGGCGGCGTCCAGGCGGTACTTGCCGGCCAGATCAGTGCTGGCCAACTGAGCCAGACGGCGCTCTATGTGATGGTTGTCGCCGGCAGCGTGGCGGTGCTGGCCGAGGTGTGGGGCGATCTGCTGCGCGCTTCGGGGGCCACTGAAAGGCTGATGGAACTGCTCGGCGTACGCTCGCCGATCGTCGAGCCGGCGCGGCCCATCGCCTTGCCGGTCGCAGCGGCAGGCCTGCAGGTGAGCTTCTGCGGGGTGCGCTTCGCCTATCCGTCACGCCCGGCGCAAGTGGTGCTGCAAGGGCTCGATTTCACCATCGAGGCCGGACAGACGGTGGCCCTGGTCGGACCGTCGGGCGCCGGCAAGACGACCCTCTTCCAGTTGCTGCAACGTTTCTACGACGTTGATGAGGGGTCTGTCCGGATCGATGGCATCGACCTGCGGCGTGCGCGCCTGGCCGAGTTGCGCGCGCGCATCGCGGTGGTGCCACAGGAGGCGGTGATCTTCTCGGGCAGCATTGCCGACAACATCCGCTACGGCAAACCTGACGCCTCCGACGAGGAAACCTGTGCCGCTGCGCGCGCTGCCTTCGTCGATGAATTCGTGCAGCGGCTGCCCGACGGCTACGCCACTTTCGTCGGCGAACGCGGTGTTCGCCTGTCCGGCGGCCAGCGCCAGCGCATCGCCATTGCGCGTGCGATATTGAAGAACGCGCCGCTGCTGTTGCTCGACGAAGCAACCAGCAGCCTCGACGCCGAAAGCGAGCGCGTCGTGCAGGCTGCGCTCGAAGCCGCAATGGCCGGGCGAACGACCGTCGTCATTGCGCATCGCCTGGCCACCGTGCAACGCGCCGACCGGATCATCGTTCTCGACCAGGGGCGGGTCATCGAGGTTGGCACGCACGCGTCGCTGGTCGAGCGCTGCGGCTTGTACGCTCGCCTGGCGGCGCTGCAGTTCGGCACTTGAAGAAGCTGGCTGCGGTGCGCATCAGCAAGCGCAGTTTAAGGCTCACTTCAGCCTGCGTATGCAGGATCCCATGGCAAGGACACGCCCCGATCCCTCTCGGGGCGCATGTTAGGAGAGGAAAACGCATGCAATCAGCTGTCGACTATCGTGGCAGGATCAAATACGACACCCCTAACGAATAGAATGACTGCCACGCCGTTTTCGTCCTCATGTAGGACGCAGGGGCTGTGGCTGACAGCGCTGCTGGCCGTACTAGTCGGCGGCTTCTTTGGATGGCAGCATTTCGCCTCGGTGACGGTCGCGGATGGCTGGTCATTTCGGGTCTACCTCGACGGTATTGCGCATGTCAGTGCCCTGGCGAAAGACCGGGATGGGGCCTTGTACATCAGCAAGGAACTCAGCCATGAGCAAGGCATTCTGTTCAGCCGTGCAGCCGATGGCAGCCTGACTCAGGCGGTGGTCGGACTGTCCAAACCCGACGGGCTGGTGGCGTTTCGTGACGGCGTCGCGATCAGTCAGGAAGGAGGCGATCTGCCGGTGCTCTGGCTGCATGGCGGTCAAATAGAAATCCTTTTCCAGGGTCGAAGTGTTGAAGGTCTCGCCAGTGATGGCCAGTCTCTGTACGCCGTCGAAGATCGGAAGGGTGACGGGCGTCTGTTGCGCTTCGACCCGCTCACCAGGGTGTTGACTGTCTTGCGCAGCGGTCTCAGCGAGGCGGAGGGCGTCGCGATTTGTCCCGACGGGCAGTTGTTCTACGCCGAAAAGGGAAAACGCTGGGTCAAGCGCTGGCAGGCAGACGGCGCTGACGTGCTGGTCCTTGAACAGCTCAACGCGCCGGGTTTTCTGATGTGCAACGATGAAGGGCTGTGGATCACCGAAGATGCCACGCATCGGGCACGCCTGCTGCTACTCGACAGGACTGGATCGTTGCAGACCATCCTGAGCGGTCTGCGTTCGGGGCAAACCGTTCTGTCGCTGGCACCGGGCCACCTGTTGCTTGCCGAGCAGGGCCGCGGTCGGGTTCTTGAAGTCGAGCGCCTGCCCGTCCCCTCCAGATGAACGCCAGCAGCGCCGGAGAGCGGCTTGCCCGGACGAAGGGGCTGCTTCCGGCCTCGTCGCCAGTTCCCCTATCGCGCATTCTTTTTGAAAGCGATACGCCGCATCATTGAAGACGCATACAACCCGACCTATCCTGCCTCGTCAATATTCATTGCCGGATATTGATTTGTATGTCATAATGCTTCATGTTGGATGTGGACAAAACATGATCCTTTGCAAAAGGACGATGCGTGGTTGACGCATCGTATCCTCCTCAAGATATGAGATTGAGTTCGGTTAAGCGTGTGCTGCAACGTCTGCACGGCATCATTGCGAGCGATACCGGAAAGACTCTCAGCGGTTCGGCCCTGGCAGAGGTCGAAACCTTGCTCAATGAACTCGACACGCGCGCCCTTCCTGCACACCTCGGGCAGGAGTTCGTGAACCGCGAGGTCACCATCCTGTTCGCCGACCTACGCGGGTTTACGGCAATGGTCGCCAATCAACCGGCGGGTAATGTCATCAAGATTCTCAATCCCTGCCTCGTCAGGATGAGCGAGATCATTTTCAAGTATCAGGGAACCATAGACAAATTCATGGGTGATTCGATCATGGCGCTGTTCGGTGCGCCAGTGCGACACCCTGACGATGTTCGGCGAGCACTCGCCTGCGCTGTCGAAATGCAGATCACGATGGAGACCCTCAACCTGGCGCACAGGGATCAGGGATGGCCGGAACTGTACATGGGCATTGGCATCAACACCGGCGAGGTGCTTGCGGGCACGCTGGGCTCAGACCTCTATCATGAGTACACCGTCATTGGAAACGAAGTCAATCTGGCTTCGCGCATCGAGGCCTTCAGTTTACGCGGTCAGGTTCTGATCAGTCAGAGCACCTATGAGTGCTGCAAGGAGTTCGTCGACACCAGCGGTCCGATCGACATCTATCTCAAGGGGAAGCCAGTACCCGTAAGCCTGCGTGAACTGATCGGCATTCCCTCGCTGGGTTTGAATGTCCCGCGCAAGGAGAAACGTCGTTCTCACCGGATTCAGGTCAAGTTGCCGTTCGGCTACCAGATCATCGAAAACGGCATCGTCTTTCCCGAGATGCGCCCAGGCATGATTCTCGATCTTGGCTACCACGGCGCTCTGCTTGAACTGGAGTGCCAGCTGCCCATTTATTGCGAAATCAAACTCAGCCTTGACTTGCCGATAGTCGCCTATCAGGCGCGTGACGTTTACGCCAAGATCCTGAATCGCAAGCCTGCGAACGGGATTGTTCGCATGGGTTCCGAGTTCACCTCACTCCCGCCGGAGGCGAACATGAAGATTCAGCTTTTCGTTCAACTTCTGGTTTTCGCCGATCGGTCTTGAGGGCTTACGGTCATCGATATGGCTTGGGGTCAGCTTGACGCCCAGTAGCTCGCCCAAGGGATGGATAACCCAATGGAGTTTGAACCCGAAAAACCAGCCGGTAGAACGCTTGTCCCGCGCCGCCATCCCCTGAAACACCCGGTGGCGAGGAATCCGCAAGTTCTTGCAGACGGAGATAGGGGTCGAATCCGCAATCGCCCCCCCCCGGAGCACTTGCCCGTGTGTGCCTCGAACAGGGCGGCCAGGGGTCGCTGATCTTTCGTCACCAGCCGTGGTTGTTACGCCGTTGAACGCTCCCGACCGTCCGAAAAGCGTCTTTTTCTGCCAGGCACTACCTACCGCATTCCACCACCCGGAATTCCACCCTGCGGTCGATGGCGTCCTGGGCATCGTCGCTACCGGTGCCGATGATATTTTCCCGGAAGCCCCTGCCGTAGGCTTTGGTCTTTTGCATGACCTGGGGGAAATCCTTTTGCATCAGCTTCTGAACCGCCAGGGCACGTTGCTGAGAGAGCTGATCGTTGTAGCGCTCATTGCCCGAGCGACTGCTGTGACCCACGATGTTCAGGCAGACTCCAGTTGTCGCCACTCGGCGGGCAATCTGGCGCAGCCATAGGGCGTACTGGCTGCGCAGCGAAGGATCTGCGACGAAATCCGTGGTTTTGACGGTGAACAGGAAGCGGGTGCTCAGATTGTTATTGACCAAGCCCACATCCACCAGATTGGCGAAGGCTTTTTCCGCCTCTTGGTTCTGGCCCAGCTTGCGATAGCTCTGGTACAGGGCAGAATAGGTCTTCATCGTCTTGCCGTCGGCCCGACCCTCTGCCAGTTGGTAGAGATCGAGAGCGTTGGCGAAATCACCGGCATCGAAACGGACGTCGGCTTCCGACAGAACTGCGGCTGTGGGCAGGGTATCGAAATAGGACTTGTCCGCCAATTCTCCGGTGTTCGACAAGGTGGTGGCGACATAGCCCTCGACCCGCTTGTCCTTCAGGTACATGGGGCTTTCCTTATAGGAGGCGATGGGTTCGAAATTGAGTTTTTCCTTGGTCAGCCAGACTTCGGAATTGGCGATGATCATGCCGGTCTTCAAATCCACCACCGAGGACGACACCCTGTAAAAGCCGGAACCGGAGGCCTTATCCAGACGGATGGTGCCATTGACCACATATTGCGAAGTCCCCAGGTTCTTGACCGACATGTGTTCGATGGGGAATTCTGGGAAGGCGGACCGCACCTCACGCATCAACACCTGTTCGATCTGGCGACTGGTTTCATTGACTTCCGCCGTGTAGGCATCAATAAAGGGATCCACCACGAACGCCTTCTTGCCCATGCGGCCGACGAAATTCTGGCTGGCCCGCACCTGACCGAAGAGGTCAGTGGCCAGGGCCTTAACGGCTGGCTCCAGCTCCATGGGGGTTTTGACTTTCGGCGACAGGGGCGCCGCGCAACCGGCCAGGAAGCCGAGTGAGGCCAGCAGACAGAGAATCAAGAAGCTCAGCGTGGGCAAGGTGCGTCTCCCTCATGGATGGCTACGTTCATCGGCAGTTCTGACGATAATGGCTCATTTGCACATCGGTCAGGGGTTCCACGCCCATGGACAAGCGAGCTTGAAGGTCGCTGCACGTGCAACCGGGACAAACACCACCACTGGGTCGTGGGCCAGCGATGGGCGTTGGCAGGAGGGCGGCCGAGGCGGGCGGGCGTAACGGAGGCTGATAGGTGTTCACGGCTACCGGCGCAGGAGTCGTCGGGGGCGTTGATTCGGGCTTGGATAAATCCTTGAGCCGCGCCTTGGCCAGGGCAGCGAAGCGGCCCTTGGGATATTGGGTGAGGTAGGCTTGGTAGTCCGACGCGGAGCGGCTGTTCTTGACACTGTCCCAAAAGGTCAGTTCTATCGCCGCCGGGTGGTCCGCCGCGCTGGTGCCTACTGGAATGGGCGTGGCACTACAGCCGCCGAAACAGAAATCACCCTCGATGGCACCCTCCATCCAGGGCTCCTGCTCCCCGGCAGAGTCGGACTTGACACCCCCGATTACCCGTTTCAGGGCTTGCTCAATGGCCACGCCGGGTTTGTCCATCTGGTTCAGCAGATGTAGGGTATAGAGGCCGTTGCGTCCATTGCCATCGGAGGCCACGCTGCCGGGACGGGTAGCGAAGGAAAGCAGAGTACCCGAGGGGACATTCACCTTGGCCAGACCGCCTGCGGCGGAACGGAAACGGCGGGCGAAGGGATTGTTGCGGCAGGCATCAAGAAACATCAAATTGAGCCGGGTCTTGGCTTCTTCCATGGTCTCCAGCACCAGGCTGACAGCCATGCTTTGGCTTGGCACGTCTTCCTCACCCGCGATATCTGCATCCACCACCGGCAGGTAATTCACGCCTTTTACCTGAAGACCGTGGCCAGCGTAAAAAAACAGGGCCACGGCACCGGGGGTGAGTTTGGATTTGAATTCCCGCAGAGTCGGGCCGATGTCCTTTGTGGTCAGGTTTTCCCGCTTGATGACGGTGAACCCGAGGCCGAGCAACTTGGCCGCCATGTCCCGGGCGTCGTTGACAGGATTGGAGAGGGGAGATTTTTTGTAGTTGCTGTTGCCGATGACCAGGGCCACCTGTACCATGCCATCCTCAGACGCCAAAGCGATCCGCGGTGCCAGAGGCAGTCCCAGCGACAACAAGGACGCGAGGTAGATAAGAAAAGCCGGGCTCTGCATTGCTCGAATGTCGAAGAGGCCTCGGGTGGGCCGAGCCCAGAATATACGAAAGAAATGGGCTTGTTGCAAACCCACCGATGCGGCTGGAATTGCTTGGCGCCAGCGCTTGGGAAGCGAGGTGGCAGACGGCCCTTTCTGGCATGATCGGAGTGTCGAAAGCCTGATCACGGCTGCCATGACGAACGATAGCACACCTTTCCTGCTCTTGGCTCGCCGGAACGTGGTGCAACACAAATTGATCCCGGAATTGGGGGATACCTCAGGGTCAGCCCGCGATTTTCTGACGCAATGCATTCTGCTCCCGTTACATGGCTACATACCCGCGCAAGAAAATGACCGTAATCTGCATGAATGCTGGGTTACGGCCGGATCAGAGGGGCTGGGTTCGGGCTAAGCGCTCAACCCGTGCAAGCGGCAGTGCAGTATGGTATCGCCTCCGCGGGTTGTCGGGTCGTGATGGGGAAGTGAGTGGATTCGCGGCGTTAGCCGCAACGTTGCGATTCATGATGAAAGGAGGTTGCACGTGCAAGCAAGCAAGAGAAGTGTCCAGGTCGCCGCGATGCTGGCGGCGGTTGTGCTGGCGGGTTGTCAGACCGGTGGGTCGGACACATCCGAATCCAAAAGCGCGCCGCCGCTGCTCTCCGGTTATACCTGTTGCAACATACGCCACGAGGCGGGCAGCGACTGGATCAACGAGTTGAACTATGTCGGCTGGCCGATGATTCCCCTGGGCACCCAAGCGTCGATAACTTCGTACGGACGCCAACGGGCTGCTGTCACCATTGGCGGTAAGCCCATGCGCATCGGCCAAGACTACACACGCGAACAACTGTCGCTAGAGCAGTACATGGCGCGCTGGATCGTACAGCGGGATCCCAATGTCAAACTGGCGACCTTCCCTGCCAACATCCAGGCCGCCATCAAGGCCGGCAAGGTGATGAAAGGAATGACGCGCGAGCAAGTGATCATGTCCGTCGGTTATCCGCTCACGCAGGAAAATCCCGTACTTGACGCGCCGATGTGGCGCATGTGGATGTCGAGTTTCGGCGAGTACCAGTTGATGTGGGGCAGCGACGGTAAGGTGAAGGACATCATCGGCGATCCGCTTACCAAGAACATGATTGTGCAGCAGTAATTACAGCAGCTTGCGTGCATTCGGTTCCGGACCATCGGCGCGGGGATATCAAAAGAAATAGCAGGTATCTGAGCCGTTATCAAAGCCGCTTATCTGGAACCATAGCCATATAGAATAGAACAAAAGGATAGCCGCGATATGCTGCTGATGATCGATAACTATGACTCATTTACCTATAACCTCGTCCAGTATTTTGGCGAGCTAGGGCAGCATGTCAGAGTCTTTCGCAACGATGCCATCTCGATTGCCGAAATCACGCGTCTCAATCCGGCCCTGCTGGTGATCTCCCCTGGCCCGTGCATGCCTGCACAGGCCGGCATCTCTCTGGCGGTGATTCGTGAGTTTGCAGGCAGGATCCCTCTGCTCGGCGTATGCCTTGGCCATCAGGCGATCGGTGAGGCTTTCGGTGGCCGTGTCGTGCACGCCCGCAAGTTGATGCATGGCAAGGTATCGCCGGTCAAGCACAGCGGCCAGGGCGTCTTTCGTGGCCTGCCCAGTCCGCTGACCTGCACGCGCTATCATTCGCTGGCTGTTGAACGCGATACTCTGCCGGCCTGCCTGGAAATCACCGCCTGGACCGACGACGGCGAGATCATGGGTCTGCGTCACAAAACGCTGGCCGTCGAGGGGGTTCAGTTCCATCCGGAATCGATCCTGACCGAGCGCGGCCACGATCTCTTGAAGAACTTCCTTGAGGAGTACGCCAAATGAAACCCCAGGACGCACTGACGCGGGTCATTGAACACCGCGAAATCTTTCACGACGAAATGGTTTCGCTGATGCGACAGATCATGAGTGGTGAAGTCACCCCGGTGATGATTGCGGCGATTATCGTTGGCCTGCGCGTCAAGAAGGAAACGATCGGCGAAATCTCGGCGGCGGCGCAGGTCATGCGCGAGCTGTCGACCAAGGTGCAAGTCAGTGACCGCAGCCGCCTGGTCGATACCTGCGGGACCGGTGGCGACGGTGCTCAGACCTTCAACATCTCGACCGCCGCAATGTTCGTTGCGGCAGCGGCCGGCGCACGTGTCGCCAAGCATGGCGGTCGATCGGTCTCGTCGCAGTCGGGCAGCGCCGATGTTCTCGAAGCCCTCGGCGTCAATATCAATCTTACGCCAGCACAGGTCGGACAGAGCGTCGACGAGGTCGGTATCGGCTTCATGTTTGCTCCCAACCACCACAGCGCCATGAAATACGCGGCACCGGTCCGCCGCGAACTGGGCGTGCGCACGCTGTTCAACATCCTTGGCCCGCTGACCAACCCGGCCAACGCCGCCAATCAAGTCCTGGGCGTCTTTCATCCCGACCTGGTCGGCATCCAGGCACGTGTCCTGCAGCGCCTCGGCAGTTCGCACGCTTTCGTCGTTTTCGGCCGCGAAGGTCTCGACGAAATCTCGATCTCCGGTGAAACCCTGGTCGGCGAACTGCAGAACGGCCGTGTCGATGAATACACGCTTCATCCCGAGCAGTTCAACCTGCCTGTGCACGATCCGAGGGTTCTGCGCGTGGCCAACGTTGAGGAGTCCAAGGGCATGCTGCTGGCCGCGCTTGAGGGGCGCGCTGGCGCCGCGCGTGACATTGTTGCCCTCAATGCCGGCGCCAGCATCTACGTCAGCGGCCTCGCCGGCACGCTTGCCGATGGCGTCGACCAAGCCTTCGAAGCCATTGAGTCCGGTGCTGCACGCGCCAGGCTCGACGACTTCGTGGCTTGCACGCAACGCTTTTCGACCTGATCGCCTGCGTGTCGGCGAGGAAAAACATGACACTGCCCAAGATCGATGAACTGCGCGAAAGCAGCCGCGAAGAAGACACGGCGATTTTGCCATGAGCGATATTCTCAAGCGGATTCTGGCCGTCAAACGGGACGAAGTGGCCGCCGCCAGGGCTGACACCCCGCTCGCGGTCATGCGTGCCACGGCCGAAATGCAAACCGCCACGCGCGATTTCCTCGGTGCCATCCGGGACCGCATTGCCGCCGGCAAGCCGGCGGTAATCGCCGAGATCAAGAAGGCCAGCCCATCCAGAGGCGTCCTGCGTGCCGATTTTCATCCCGCCCGGATTGCGGTCAGTTATCAGCAGCATGGTGCGGCATGTCTGTCGGTGCTGACTGATCGTCAGTTTTTCCAGGGGGCTCCCGCATACTTGCAGGCGGCGCGCGCAGCCTGTGGATTGCCGGTTTTACGCAAGGATTTTCTGGTTGATGCCTATCAGGTTTACGAAGCGAGGGCGATGGGTGCCGATGCGATCCTGCTCATTGTCGCGGCGCTTGATCTGCCGACGATGCGCGAACTTGAAGCCATCGCCGACAGTCTCGGCATGGCGGTACTCGTCGAAGTGCACAATGGCCAGGAGCTGGATCTCGCCCTGCAGCTTCGCACCTTGCTGATCGGCATTAACAACCGCAACCTGCACAGCTTCGAAGTCAGCCTGCAAACCACCCTCGGGCTCTTGCCCTACCTCCCGGCCGACCGTCTCGTCGTCACCGAAAGCGGCATTCTCTCCCCCCGAGATGTGCAGCGGATGCGCGACCATGGTGTCAACGCCTTTCTCGTTGGCGAAGCCTGCATGCGTGCTGCCGAGCCTGGCGAAGCCCTGGCCGAGTTGTTTGCCTGATGGTCGCCAACGGACAAGATGACCATCGACGGAGCGTGCGCCGCCCGTCCGCTCATCCGATACATCAAGCATCTTTCAAGCCTTTCAAGCCTGGAAACCGGCCAACCCATGAGTTCTGTCGCTTCGCCATCGCCCCTTGAGGCCCTCGTTCTGGCCGCCAGTGCGCCAGCGACGTTACCCGCTGCCTGGGCAACGTCGCTCGATACACAGCTCGCCGACGGTGAGCGCGTCCTGGCCTGGCTTGAAATCGACCTCGACACCCGCCTGCGTTTCGCGCGCGGGCTGGTAGTGGTGACCAGCGAGCGCCTGCTGGTGATGCCGCCCGGAGACTCCCGGTGGCAGAGCTGGCCCTACCGGGCGGGACTGTCGCTGTCTCGGCGCGATCATTCCGGAGTGGGTACCCTCGAACTCTGCGACGAAGATTCGCTGTTGGCGCACTGGCGCTACACGCTAGGCGCTGACATCGCCGCCGGTCGGCTGATCGAGCACTTCACTCGTCAGCTCAGCTTCCGGGTCACCGGAATCATGCCGCCTCCCTCGTCCGTAGCGCTCTGTCCGAAGTGCGAAACCCCGCTGCTTGAGGGGCAGGAAGAGTGCCCGGCGTGCAGCAAGGAAATCCATGAACCGCCTTCAACCTGGACACTGTTGCGCCTGACACGTTTCGCCAGGCCCTACCGTGGACAACTGCTGACCGCCTTCGTGCTGTCCCTGCTGACCACTGCGGCAACGCTGGTGGCACCGTACCTGACGATGCCCCTGATGGACAAGGTGCTGATCCCCTACCAGAACGGCCAGCCGATCGACTCCGCTCTGGTTGCATTTTATCTCTCGGGTCTGCTCGGGTCGTCACTGCTCGCCTGGGTGCTCGGCTGGGGACGCACCTATATCCTGGCGCTGGTCTCGGAACGGATCGGTGCCGACCTGCGCACCACCACCTACGAACATCTGCTGAAACTTTCGCAGGAATACTTCGGCGGCAAGCGCACCGGCGACCTGATGGCGCGCATCGGTTCGGAAACCGACCGCATCAACATCTTCATTTCGCTGCACCTTCTGGATTTCGCCACCGATGTGCTGATGATCGCCATGACCACGGTCATTCTGGTATCGATCGATCCCTGGCTGGCGGCGGTGACGCTGTTGCCACTACCGATCATCGGCTGGCTGATCCACGTTGTCCGCGAAAAGCTGCGGACCGGCTTCGAGCGCGTCGACCGCATCTGGGCGGAAGTCACCAACGTGCTCGCCGACACCATTCCCGGCATCCGGGTGGTCAAGGCCTTTGCCCAGGAAAGTCGTGAAGCGGCACGTTTTCGGTCAGCCAATGTGCACAACCTGGAAGTCAATGACCGGGTCAACAAGGTGTGGTCGCTGTTTTCGCCAACGGTTACCCTGCTCACCGAAATCGGCCTCTTGATCGTCTGGGCTTTCGGCATCTGGCAGATCGCCAAGGATCAGATCACCGTCGGTGTACTCACCGCCTTCCTCGCCTACATCAGTCGCTTCTACCTGCGTCTCGATTCGATGAGCCGCATCGTTTCGGTGACCCAGAAGGCCGCGGCCGGCGCCAAGCGCATTTTCGACATTCTTGACCATGTCTCCAGCGTTCCCGAGCCGACGCATCCGGTGCACCTGCCGCAAGTCTCGGGACGCATCGAATTGCGCAGCGTCGGCTTTCGCTACGGGACGCGCAGCGTGACCCGCGACATCAACATCGTCATCGAACCTGGCGAGATGGTTGGCCTGGTCGGACACAGTGGCTCCGGCAAGAGCACGCTGGTCAACCTGATCTGCCGTTTTTACGACGTCAGCGAAGGTGCCATTCTGATCGACGGTGTCGACATCCGTTCGCTACCGGTTGCCGAGTACCGCAAACATATCGGCCTGGTGTTGCAGGAACCGTTCCTGTTTTTCGGCACGATTGCCGAAAACATCGCCTACGGCAAACCTGCGGCGACACGCGCCGAGATCGTCGCGGCCGCTCGCGCTGCACACGCGCATGAATTCATCCTCCGCCTGCCGCACGGTTACGACTCGCTCGTCGGCGAACGCGGGCAGGCGCTTTCTGGCGGCGAAAGGCAGCGCATTTCGATCGCGCGCGCGCTGCTGATCGACCCGCGCATCCTGATTCTCGACGAAGCCACTTCATCAGTGGATACCACCACCGAGAAGGAGATTCAGAAAGCACTCGACAACCTCGTGCGCGGACGCACGACGATTGCCATCGCGCATCGCTTGTCCACCCTGCGCGACGCCAATCGACTGGTCGTTCTCGACCGTGGCAGCGTCGTCGAGGTCGGCAGCCACGACCAGCTGATGGCTTGCGAAGGCCACTACTACCGCCTCTATCAGGCACAGGCGCGCAACGTCGACACCGAAGACGAACTGCGCAGGCTGGAGATCAACGCCAAGGATGAGGAAGAACGCGAATGACCGAAACGCATGACTATCAGTTACGCCGTAATTGCTTTGGCAAGCTCGAATTCATTGGTGCAGACGGTGAAATCCATGCCGGGGTGGTGCCGGTGCGAGCCTTTCCGATCAGCGCCCCCGCTGACGGCATTGCCCTGGTCGACCCTTACGGCCATGAACTGGCCTGGATCAATGAACTCGGCGACCTGCCAGAAGAGCCGCGCAAGCTGGTAGAAACCGAGCTTGCCCAGCGCGAGTTCATGCCCGTGATCACACGCATCGTCAGCGTTGCGAGTTTTGCGACGCCGAGCACCTGGCAGGTTGAAACCGATCGTGGTGCGGCAACGCTAATCCTCAAGGGTGAGGAGGACATTCGCCGCCTCACCCCGCCGGCACTGCTGATCACCGACAGCCATGGCATTCACTTCCTGATTCCTGACCGTTCTGCGCTTGATCAACATAGCCGGCGCATTCTCGACCGCTTCCTGTGAGGCACGTCACGGCAATCGTTTTGCTGCGCCGTCAGCCGATTGACGCGAGCCACGTTATTTCGACAATAATTCCGGCTTGGCTGTCCGCCTGCCTTGCGCCTTTCTCGCGCCGACGCGCGCCAACCTCCCCGTGCCTGGACTGACGACATGAAAACGAAGGACATCAAGTTTCTCGAGATCCGCTACCTGCGTGGTCCGAACATCTGGACCTACCGTCCGGTCATCGAGGCGGTCGTTGACATCGGCGAACTCGAAGACTTCCCGTCGAACACCATCCCGGGCTTCTATGATCGTCTGACGGCCCTCCTGCCCTCACTGATCGAGCATCGCTGCAGCTACGGCGAGCGCGGCGGCTTTCTGCGGCGCGTCCAGGAAGGCACCTGGCCGGCGCACATCCTCGAACACGTCACTCTCGAACTGCAGAACCTGGCCGGCATGCCCGGCGGCTTCGGCAAGGCACGCGAGACCTCGACGCGCGGCGTATACAAGGTGGTGGTGCGCGCCTGGCACGAGGATGTCACCCGCTCCTGTCTCTATGCAGGGCGCGATCTGCTGCTGGCGGCGATCAAGGACACCCCCTTCGATGTCGCCGGCACGGTCGCACACCTCGCCGACCTGGCCGAGCGCAAGTTGCTTGGGCCGAGCACCGGTTGCATCGTCGAAGCGGCGACCGCCAAGGACCGCCGCATTCCGGCGATCCGCCTGCTGGCCACCGGCAATCTCGTGCAACTCGGTTACGGCGCCCGCAGCCGACGCATCTGGACCGCCGAAACCGACCGCACCAGCGCGATTGCCGAGGGCATCTCGCGCGACAAGGATCTCACCAAGACCCTGATCAAATCCTGCGGCGTGCCGGTCCCCGAAGGACGCCTGGTCGATAGTCCCGAGGATGCCTGCGAAGCCGCCACAGAGATCGGTTTTCCGGTGGTCGTCAAGCCGTCGGACGGCAACCACGCGCGCGGCGTGTTCACCAATCTGATGGCCCGGGAAGAAGTCGAGGCTGCGTATGCCGCAGCGGTCGTGGAAGGCAGCGGTGTCATCGTCGAACGCTACGTGCGTGGCTCGGAGCATCGCCTGCTGATCGTCGGCGGCAAACTCGCCGCCGCCGCCCGCGGCGAGGCCGCCAAGGTCATCGGTGATGGCCGATCAACGATCAACGAACTGATCGACAGCCAGATCAACTCCGACCCGCGCCGCGGTGCTGCCGAGGAATTCGTCCTCGACATCATCGACCTCGCCGACAATCCGGTGGCCCGGCTCGAAGTGTCGCGCCAGGGATTTACCCCGGATGCCATCCCGCCGGCGGGTCGCGAGGTTCTGATCGTGCGTAGCGGCAACCATACCGACGACGTCACCGACCTCGTTCACCCGGAAACCGCGGCCACGGCCTCGCTCGCCGCCCGCATCGTCGGACTCGACATCGCCGGCGTGGACCTGGTCTGCGAAGACATTGCACGACCGCTCGATGAACAGCGGGGGGCGATTGTCGAGGTCAACGCCGGCCCCGGCCTGCTGATGCACCTCAAACCGGCCATTGGTCAGCCACGCCCGGTCGGTCGCGCCATCGTCGATGAGTTGTTCCCCAACGGCGACGATGGCCGTATCCCGGTGGTCGGCATCACCGGCAGCTTCGGCAAGACGACCGTTGCCCGCCTGATTGCGCGCCTGCTCTGCCTGTCCGGAAAACAGACCGGTCTGGCCTGCAGTGACGGCCTGTTCATCGACCGGCGCTGTATCGACCAGGGCGACAGCGCAACCTGGGGAGCTGCGCACCGCATCCTGATGAATCGCTCGGTCGAAGCGGCCGTCTTCGAAAACGGCAGCGACAGCATCCTCGGCGAAGGGCTCGCCTACGACCGCTGTCAGGTCGGTGTGATCACCAACGTCGAAGTCGCCGAACATCGCGGCCGCTACGACATCGAAACCCCCGAGCAGGTATTCACCGTTCTGCGCACGCAGGTCGATCTGGTACTGCCGGCGGGCGCCGCGGTCCTCAACGCCAGGCAGCCGATGCTGGTCGACATGGCGCCGCTCTGCGACGGAGAGGTGATCTTCTTCGCCATCGATCCCGACCTGCCCAGCCTCGTCGAACACCGGGCGCAAGGCAAGCGGGCGGTGTTCGTTCGCAATCGTCAGGTCATTCTGGCCAATGGCCAGGATGAAACCGCAATCGTCAGCCTGCAGAACATTCCGCTGACCGACGGCGGACGTGTCGACTTCCAGATCGAGAACGTCCTGGCCGCCAGCGGCACCGCCTGGGCACTGGGCATCGGATCGGAAATCATCCGTACCGGGCTGGAAACCTTCTCCCTTGCCTGAGCCGGAAATCACCCGCAGCAGACCGGGCATTGCCTACCTGCCTGCGGACTGAACCAGAAAGAGGACACTGTTCATGGAAGTATCGCGTATCCGCGCGCTGCGCGGTCCCAACCTCTGGAGCCGGCACACGGCGATTGAGGCGATTGTCTACTGCGATGAAGAGGAGCGCAGCATCGACCAGATGCCGGGTTTCGAGACCCGTCTGCGCGAACGCTTCCCCGAGCTGGCGATGCTCAGGCCGGCAGGCCATGATGAGGCAATATCGATGGCGCAGGCCCTGGAGTTCGCTGCGCTTGGCCTGCAGGCACAGGCCGGCTGTCCGGTGACCTTCAGCCGCAGTGCGCAGACCCTGGAACCAGGCATCTACCAGGTCGTCGTCGAATATAGCGAAGAGGCCGTTGGCCGACTGGCCTTCGAACTCGCGCAGGATCTCTGCAAGGCAGCAGTCACGGCCACGCCTTTCGAACTCACCGAAGCGCTTGATCGCTTGCGCGAACTCGACGAGGACGTCCGCCTGGGCCCCAGCACCGGAGCGATCGTTTATGCCGCAATGGCACGCAACATCCCCTACCGCCGCCTGACCGAAGGCAGCATGGTGCAATTTGGCTGGGGTAGCCGGCAACGACGCATTCAGGCGGCAGAAACGGACCGCACCAGTGCCGTTGCCGAATCGATTGCCCAGGACAAGGAACTCAGCAAGGTCCTGCTGCACGCGGCCGGTGTCCCGGTTCCCGTCGGCCGGCCGGTGCTGAGCGCCGAGGACGCCTGGGCGGCCGCCTGCGAGATTGGCGCTCCGGTCGTCGTCAAGCCGCAGGACGGTAACCAGGGCAAGGGTGTTGCAGTCAATCTCAACACCCGTGAACAGATTGAAGCCGCCTACGCGATCGCTGTTGAGGTCAGCGACGAAGTCCTCGTCGAGCGTTATCTTCCGGGCCATGATTACCGCTTGCTGGTCGTGGGCGACCGGTTGGTCGCCGCGGCCCGACGCGATCCCCCGCTGGTCATCGGTGATGGGGTACACAACATTCGCCAGTTGGTCGAACGGGTAAACAGTGACCCGCGCCGCGGCGAAGGGCACGCCACCTCACTGACCAAAATCCGCCTCGATGAGGTGGCTCTGGCCCGCCTGGCCGATGCGCGACTGACTCCGGAATCGGTTCCCTTCAGAGGCCAGCGCATCGTCCTGCGCAACAACGCGAATCTCTCGACCGGTGGTACGGCAACCGACGTCACCGCCGATGTTCATCCCGAGTTTGCTGCGCAGGCGATTGCCGCCGCGCAGACCATCGGTCTCGATATCGCCGGGGTCGACGTTGTCTGTGACAGCGTCCTGCGCCCCCTCGAAGCCCAGGGCGGTGGCATCGTCGAAATCAACGCTGCGCCGGGATTGCGCATGCATCTGCAGCCTTCGTTCGGCAAGGGCCGGCCGGTCGGCGAAGCAATCATCGCCAACATGTTTGCCGCCGGCGACGATGCGCGCATTCCTCTGGTGGCCGTCGCGGGAACGAATGGCAAGACCACTACCGTCCGTTTGATCGCCCACATCCTGGGCCAGCAAGGTCTGCGCGTCGGCATGACCACCACCGACGGCGTCTATGTGCAGGGCCGGCGTATCGATACCGGCGACTGCAGCGGCCCCAAGAGCGCCAGGAATATCCTGCTCCACCCCGACGTCGACGCTGCCGTCCTTGAAACGGCACGCGGCGGGGTGCTGCGGGAGGGACTCGGGTTCGACCGTTGCGATGTCGCCGTGGTCACCAACATCGGTCTCGGCGATCACCTTGGGCTGTCGTATATCAGTACCGTCGAGGACCTGTCGGTCGTCAAGCGTGTGATCGTCCAGAATGTCAGACCGGGGACCGGCGTCGCGGTGCTCAATGCCGCCGATCCCATGGTCGCCCGGATGGCCGACTCATGTCCGGGCAGCGTCACCTTTTTCGCCTGTGACCGAAATCATCCGCTGATGGCGATGCACCGCGCGCAACGCAAGCGCGTTGTCTATCGCGACGGCGATTCGATCGTCGCTTCCGGCGGCGGTAACGAACACCGCATCGCACTGGCCGAGATCCCGCTCACGCAAAACGGCACCATCGGCTTCCAGGTCGAGAACGCAATGGCAGCGACTGCCGCCGCCTGGGCTCTGGGGCTCGATTGGTCAACGGTTCAGCGTGGCCTCGGCAGCTTCATCAACGACGCAAGAACGGCACCGGGGCGCTTCAATTTCTTCAGCTATCGCGGGGCAACGCTGATTGCCGACTATGGCCACAATCCGGACGCCATTCAGGCGCTGGTCAGGGCCATCGACAATCTGCCATCACCGCCGGGCAGCAAGCGTTCGGTGGTCATCAGCGGCGCTGGCGACCGGCGCGACGAGGACATTCGCCAGCAGACCGAGATCCTTGGGGATGCTTTCGATCGGGTCCTGCTGTATCAGGACCAGTGCCAGCGTGGTCGGGCGGACGGAGAAGTGCTGGCGCTCCTGCGGGAAGGTCTGAAAAACGCCCGGCGAACCTCCGAGGTCAGGGAAATTCGTGGTGAGTTCCTGGCCATCGACAGTGCGCTGGCCGAAGTGCAGGCAGGCGATCTTTGCCTGATCCTGATCGATCAGATCGAGGAATCCCTTGAACACATCGGCAGGCGAATCGCCGAGGGCTAGGCGTTCCGATGCGGCAGGCAGGTCGCCTCATCATGAGTGGGTGATCAACTGTAGACCCAGGAAAAGCCTCCGGTCGAGCCGCTGAAAAGCCGTTTGGTGGCCGCATCGGTTCTCCGTAGGCGCGCTTTCAAGTCCTTGTGTGGCAGATCGCTGAGCGGTGGATCGGCCAATCGAACCAACACGGCATTGATTCTCGTCTCCCCTTCAATACGATCGACGGTGCACGCCAAACCGTTACAGGACTGCTCTCTGGCAGCGACAACCTCGTTGATTTGTGTCTCCAGTGCATGCCACTCCGCGTCCTGTTCCTTGATCAGGCTGGATAGTTGCGAGAGCGTCCGCAGGGCCGGTGCGACCCGTTCCGAGAGCCGGCGCCAATTCAGTTGCTGTTCCGCGTTCAGAGTCAGTTCATGGCGGCGCAGCTTGCCGCCGATCAACAGGTAGCGGGTCACATCCTTTTCGCCACGCAAGGCATCGATTCTGGCGCGAGAATCCGCCCTCGCTTTCTCCAGCAGGGCACGCTTCTGTTGCAGGGTGGCGATCCGCGCCTCACAAGACGACAGGTCGGGCAACAGCACCAACAATACGTTTTCGAGTTCCCTGTGGGAACGGGCCAGACCGAGATGGATGCTCCTGCCGGCCAGAGCACTGGCTTCGGAGACCTCGACAGTCAATTCGTCGGCAACGATATCGCAGTTTCTCGCCTGCCCGACGACCACCTGACGACCCAGGATCACACAGTTGTCCACGTCCTGCACCCTGATGCAGCCATGCTGCGCAATCAGCGTCGATCCGGAGGCTCGTCCTTCGACGATGATGTCCCCTTGATCATTGCTGGCGCGCCCGCCGATCAGATTCTGTTTCAGGCAGACCAGACCACCGCTGGAAATGATGTTGCCGAAGACATCCGCATGAGCGGTGATGCTGCGGCACCGGACAATGCGCTTCTCCTGGATCTCGCCATGTTGTTCGTACTCCTCGCCGGTCAGCAAGAGGTCGCCGGTGGTGCGTAAACTCACGCCTTCATGGCTGATGATCTTGTCGGTCACAGAGAACTGATTGTTGTGCAGATCGATATTGAGAAAGCCGCAGACCGATGCCCGCAGGTATTCGCCGTCCTTTTCCCGGACGACATGGGTGCCGGGACCGGCCAGCGCCTGCAGATCGAAATCCTTGGGCGGTGATGCCGGCAGCGCAAGGCCAGCAATGTCACGCCCATCCACACCAGCCTGGCGCGGGATTTTTTTCGCCAGAGGCAGGCCGGCAGTGACCTGTGGGTAACGCGTCTCGAACTGTCGCAGATCGACCCGATCACCAAGCAGCCGCCGCGGTGCATTATTGCGGTGCAGCCCAGGGAGCAACTCGATGATTTCGGCATCCTTGCCGGGGACGTATGGCCGGTTGAGAGCGACCACCCGCTGCTCCGGCCTGTCAAGTTCGATGCCTTCACGAACTGCCGCGATGTCGATACCGAAACGCACCCCCTTCGCCCATGCCGCGGCGATGAATTCATCGATGTCGAGGTAGATGCGTGTCTCGGACGGCTGCTGCCCCTTGGCGGAATGCGCAGGGTGATTGCCCTGATCGACCGGGGCCGGATCACTCTCCGCATCGCAATACAGCGGTTCGAACAGATAGGACGCCTCGCCAGGTGTCATCTTGCAGGGTTTGTAGAGCGCCTGGCGCTCCGCCCGGAAAGCCGTGATGTCGGCAGCCAGGAAAACTTCCTCGTCGGCATCGTCGTGACGACCGATGGGGCCGTCGTAAAGCAGGGCCAGGAACTGTGGGTAATCCAGTCCCCGAAAGTAAAGTCCTGAGGCGACCACGCGGTTGACGAAGTCGGCAAAAGCGGTCGCCGATTCGAGTCGCGCGCGCCGGACGTACAAGCCGTTATCATGCTGAAGGACAAATCCCGAGAGTGCGATCTGTCCTTCCTGAAGGTCGGCCAGGTTGCCGATGGCACTTTGCGGTAATGGTGGCATGACGGCACTCGCATCCAGGATGGTGATTGAGACCCTCAGTTCTTGCACCCGCAGCGTAACAGAAACTGTCGGCTGCGGCACCCTGTCTGAAGGGTTTGTTGACTGACAGTTCCTGAGATTCGGTCATCGTGGGCGCAGTTGATCGCAGCTTGCCGCTTGCTGCGCTGGCAACGGCGATCATGAGCGGTCCTCCCGCTTCACGATCTGGGGCCGGGTTGTAGGAGGTGATAAACTAAGCAGCCAAACCAACGGAAAGCCACGCCATGCCCCGCTCCACTCTGAAGCTGCCCAACAAAAAGCCTGCTGCTGTCGTCGGTGACCTCCGGACAGCCACACGCAAACCGATTCGCGGCGGCTCCAAGACAGCAAAGCACAACACCGCGCGGCGTGCCGACGGCCAAGCAACAGCACCGGCTGCGCCGGGTGCCAGGCCCGGTCAGCAGACCAACCGACCGGCGCGTTTCCGCAGCGAATTCCCGAGGACTGCGGCCAGCCCGATCGAGCAGCTTGCAGCCGTCCTCCCGACGAGGCAGGAAAGCGCAGTGCCCGCCTCGGAACCGCGCAGCATAGCCACCGACCACCAGGCAGCCAGCCCGGCCCGGCCCGGCCAGCAGGCGAAGAAGACCTATCCACAACGTGGCATTGCCCG
>NZ_JDSS02000024.1:305936-310872 GCF_000584955.1 Candidatus Accumulibacter vicinus | reverse complement strand
CCCGCCAGTCGTTGCCGGACAAGCAGCGCAGAAACGACCGGCGGAGGCGGCTGCTGCCACGCCGGCAGTGACCCCCAGCACGCCGCACGGTTTGGCAAAGGAGTCGCCACGGCTGGCAAAACGGGTCAGCGAAATCGCCGCGTGTTCCCGCCGCGAAGCCGATGAATGGATCGAGAACGGCTGGGTCAGCGTAGATGGCGAGGTCATCACCCGCCTCGGTGCACGCGTCAACCCCAAGGCCAGGATCGAGATCGAGGATGCCGCCAGCAAGCACCCCAGCGAAAGCGTTACCCTCCTGTTCAACAAGCCGATCCACCCGGTCGCTGCCGGGTCCGCAGGCGAACGCGATGATGCCGTTGCCCTGATTCGTCCCGACAACCACTGGGCAGAAGACAGCACCACCTTCCGCTTCCAGGCCAGGCATCTGCGCGGCCTGGCGTTGGCCGGCAAACTCGATGCCGACGAGGGCGGCCTGCTGGTGTTCACTCAGGAAGGCAGCGTCGCGCGCCGCCTGACGGGGGGTGATGCAAGACTCGAGAAAGAATACCATGTCCACATCGCAGGCGAGTTGTCGTCGGCTGGCCTGGAGCGGCTCAGGCATGGACTGTCACTGGACAAGGTCAAACTGTTGCGCGCACAGATTTCGTGGTTGAACGAGCAAAAACTGCGTTTCGTTCTGCACGAAAGCAGAAAGCGGCAGATTCAGGGCATGTGCGAACAGATTGGCTTGCGCGTCACCGAGATCAAACGCGTGCGCATCGGCGGCGTTTCGCTCGGCAAGCTGGCTGTCGGGCACTGGCGCTATCTGCGCGCCGATGAGCGCTTCTGAAAAGGCCCAGCCGATGCCCGATCATCCCTCGCCACAGGATCTTGCAGGCTGGCTGGCCTTCATCAGCAGAGCCGAATTGCCCATCCTGCGCCAGACGGCGCGCCACCTCGACGAAGCGCGACAGCAAGTCGACCAGATCAGTGGTCGCGACATCACTGACATCGTGCTGCAGGATCCGCTGTTGGCGATTCGCGTGCTGGCCTACATTCAGGAGGTCAGCCACGGCCGCCTGCACAGCGACATCACGAACATTGCCAGTGCGGTGATGATGCTTGGCATCGACCCATTCTTCCGGAAGTTCGAACAGCCGCTCACCCTCGAAACGATGCTGCGCGGTCAGCGGCAAGCCCTGCTGGGCGTCCTGCAGGTGATCCTGCGAATGCAGCGCGCAGCGCGCTATGCACATGACTGGGCTTTTGCGCGACATGACATGAATGTCGAGGAAGTCGCCCTTGCTGCGCTGCTGCACGGCCTCGCAGAGAGTCTGCTGTGGTGTTTTGCCCCGGATCGGGCGATCGAGATTCGCTCCCGACTGCAGGCCGACCGCCGGCTGAACGACACCGATGTCCAGCGGGAAGTGCTCGGGATTGCGCTGGCCGATCTGCAATTGGCACTCTGCCGAGCCTGGCGCCTGCCCGAGCTGCTGACGACCCTGATGGACAGCGGCAATGCTGGTCTGTCCAGGGTTCAGAACGTGCAACTGGCGGTCAACCTCGCCCGCCACTCGACCGATGGCTGGAATCATCCGGCGATTCCGGACGACCTCAACGCCATCCAGAATTTGTTGCACATCAGCCGCGAGACGCTGCTCAACCGCCTGCAACTGCCGACCGAAGTCCTGCCCAGGTTTCTCGGCGAGGGCCAGGTCAGTTCGGAAAAAGGCGCCTCGGACAAACGCTTCTTCTAATTGTCCTCAATGGTTGAGCGGGCTGGCGGGCGGGGCGGGCCTCCGGCGGCAGTCAGCGGACGAGGTCAGCCGGTCACTGGTGATTGGCATTGGAAATCCTTCCGATGATTCGTCAGCTTGCTCATTGCGCATCAAGACTGCGAGGTGGTGGCCGGCAACTGGCGCTGCTGCGGTATAGTGCCCGCCTCATTCCGCTTGGCGACACGCCCCCATGCCACGTTTGCAACTCTTTGCCATTATCTTCATCGAAGGATTCTGCTCGCTTGGTGCCGAGGTCATCGCACTGCGCCAGATCATCCCGCACCTGGGCAGTTCGATCGTCGTCACCGCGCCGACCATCGCTTTCTTTCTGCTCGCACTGGCGCTCGGCTACCATGCCGGCGCGAAAATCGCCGAGGACTATCTCGAAGTGGTCGCCAGGAACTTCCTGATTGCAGCGCTGCTGATCGGGGTCGGTCTGGCGGGAGTCGGCGTCGACCTGATCTTCGCTGCGCTGCGGCCACCCGAAATCGCCTATCTTGCGCTCGTCACCGGCGTACTCTGCCCGGTCGCCTGGTTGCTCGGGCAGACCGTACCGATCCTCAGCAACCTGCTGCAGCACCAACGTGTCGGCGAGGCCAGCGGCCAGGCGCTGTACTACTCGACACTCGGCTCCTTCCTGGGTTCGTTGTCGCTGTCGCTGCTGGTCATGCAATGGCTCGGCGTTTCCGCAGCCATCGCGCTCTGCGCGCTATTGCTGGTCGTCGGCCACGCGCTGCTGCGTGGTCGCAGTTGGGCAACGGCCGTGGCCGGACTCGCCGTCGTTGCGCTGGTGCTGATCGCCAACACCTGGCTGCGCCCGCAGATCGAGACGGCCTACGCCAGCTATCTGGTGATGCCGGTCGAGTACGATGGCGCGATCAACGGGCGCGCCCTGAAGAACAATAGCTCATTCGCTTCATTGATCGACGAGGCCGAACCGCCGCGCTATGCTCGCTATATCCGGCATATCCGCAGCTTTCTGCTCGACGATCTGGGCTTCCGAAACCGCCGCATCCTGGTTCTCGGCGCCGGTGGTTTCACGCTGTCGCACCGTGAGGCAAGCAACCATTACACTTATGTTGATATCGATCCGGCGGTGCGTACCATTGCCGAGACCTATTTCCTCCACGAGGCGGCAAACGGAGAGTTCATCGCTGATGATGCCCGCCGCTTCGTGATTCGTACCGAGCAGCGCTTTGCGGCGGTACTGGTCGACGTCTATGGCTCGCATACGTCGATCCCCGGCCACCTCGTCACCCGTGAATTCTGGCAGGCGACGCGCCGGGTGCTCGAAGCCGATGGCGTGTTGATTGCCAACCTGATTCTTGACAGTGCCCTCGCCACGCCCTACTCGCGCAACCTGCTGGCAACCATCGAGAGCATCTACGGCCGCTGTGCCGTCGAAGTTCTGCAGAAGCAACAGCAGCTTGCCAATGTGGTCGTCATCTGCCGCAACGGCCAACCGCCGGAGCCGGTCAGCCTCTTCGTCGACGAACGCAACAGCGCCGATTTCGACTTCGCGCGTTCGCGCTGAGCGGCCGTTGCGCGACCAGATGTAAGCGTGACATCAGCCCGCCGACACGTCGCGTCACCGTTGCACCAGGCGAAAACCAGGGTGAATTTGTCCTTCGGGCCAGTATATCTGCCCAGACACGCGGTACTGGCCGCGCTTCAGACGAAGGGCGAGTCGCCGCGGACGGGGAAACGCGTGAACTTTTCCGGGACGACGCGCTGCTCGCGCAGTGCCGGCTGGAGAAGCCGTTTTCGATGCAGGGGTGTCCGGCGTGTGGGGTCATTCGGCGGATCGCCTGGTGGGTACCCTTGCCGCTCAGTGCCGCCATGCGTGGCTGACGATTTCGCGGATCAGGTGCAGGCGGCGGTGAAAGAAGTGGTCGGCGCCGGGAACGACGATGACCGGCAGGTCGAGTGGCTTGGCCCAGGCGATGACGTTGGCCAGCGGCACGGTGGTGTCTTCGGAACCATGAATGACGATGGTGTCTCTCGGCACGGCCTTGGTGTGGTAAGTGCGAGCGCCTTCGACGAAACCCGAGGCGGTGCCGACGAGCACCAGCCGCTGTGCCGGATGGCCGGCTGCGAGCAGCGCTTCGGCGACGCGGGTTGCGACATAGGCGCCGAAGGAGAAACCGGCGAGCGCGACCGGCAGATTGCCGTAACGACACTTGGCTTCCGCGAGCACGGCCAGCAGATCCTGGCTTTCGCCGTTGCCCTCGTCGTGTTTTCCCTCGCTCAGGCCGATGCCACGGAAATTGGGACGCAGCGCCACGTAGTCGAGGTGGATGAAGGTGCGTGCCAGCGTCTGCACCACCTTGTTGGTATTGCCGCCGCCGAACAGCGGGTGCGGGTGGGCGATCAGCGCGATGCCGCGCGGTGCGCCGGGATTCTCGACGGTGATGTCGATCTTGCCGACCGGTCCATCGATCAGCAGTTGTTCTGCCTGCGGTCTCATCGTTTTTCCTTCACTGCTGTCGCGCTGTTTCCGTTCAGATGCGCAGACGGTCGACGACCCGTCCGTGTACCAGATGCTCCTGGATGATCTCCTCGATGTCTTCGCAGTCGACGTAGCTGTACCACACCCCTTCCGGATAGACGACCAGTACCGGTCCCTGGTCGCAACGATCCATGCAGCCGGCCTTGTTGATGCGGATCTTGCCGGCGCCCTTGAGGCGCAGTTCGCCGATGCGGTCCTTGGCGTAGGTCTGGGCGGTGGTGGCACCGGCATTGTTGCAGCAGGTCTCGTCCTCGCCGCGCTGGTTGCAGCAGAAAAATACATGATGCTTGAAATGGCTCATAAGACTGGCTCCTTCGGGTGGATTGCTGGCTGCGGCGCCCGATTCTAACCTCGATTCTGCTGTCACCGTTGCCGGTAGCACACATCAATCTGCAGATCTGCGGATTGCGAGCAACGATATCGCATAAAATGCCCGTAGCCTTGGTGTCTGTGGTCGCGATTCCCTGCCGCGGACGTCTCACCGATGCCCATTCTGGCCATTTATGAATATCTGCGAGGACCCGTACGTCATTCTTGGTGTACACCGCAATGCATCGCTTGACGAAGTCAAGCGCGCGTATCGTCGGCTGGTCATGCAGTGGCACCCGGATCGTAACCACTCGTCGGCAGCCGGCAAAGAGTTCTTGCGCATCCAGGCGGCCTACGAACT
>NZ_JDSS02000024.1:305478-305926 GCF_000584955.1 Candidatus Accumulibacter vicinus | reverse complement strand
GTCCAGCGCCCGCCGGGCAGTCGGCGTAGCGCCAGCGCCACCAGAAGAAAGCCCAGCGGCACGGCAGGTAGGCAAGAACTTTGACCATCAGGTCGAAAACTGTCCAGTAACGCGGCCAGGCTGCGTCAATGAACTCCAGTGGCGAGACGCCGAAATCGCGCCAGTTGGCGAATGGATACAGGCTCGCGTAGATGATCAACACGAGGTAAGCCAGCGCCAGATACCTCGACAGCCTCAACAAACGTGCGGGTGGCGGCGCAGGGAATTCGTCGGCCCTGGCAGGAGCTGAGGGTGACGGTCGCCGAGTTTGCTCCATCCAGTCACCGCCAAGCGTTGAAAATCCGCAATTCTAGCGCCTTGTATGGAAAAAGCGCGATGACAGTCTGGTCCCGGATTTTGCTGGGCCAGTCCGGTTCTACCTTCAATTTGCCGATTCCGCTGTATAACT
>NZ_JDSS02000024.1:292071-305401 GCF_000584955.1 Candidatus Accumulibacter vicinus | reverse complement strand
CATGGTCAGTGTGCGGATAGGAGAACGGGCGTTGCCACTGGCTTGGCGGGGGGAAGAAGGCGCCGCCAACCTGGGTTTTGAACCACAACGGGAACTCCCGGATGATTTTGGGCCAGTCCAGCCGATCCCGGCTGTATAACGGATCAGGCGCCTGATGCGCCGGCACCGGCTGCCGCCCGCTGCAGACGGTCGGCAACCGCCGCCCAGGCGGGCGTTGCCGGAATCTCCTCGACGATGATCAGTTCGGCGTCGGCCTGATCCAGTTCACGCAGGGCGGCGTAGAGCGCACTGGCGTAAGCGCGGGGATTGGCCGGCAAGCGGCGGCAGGCGTATGCTGCCGGCGTGGCGGGCAACCGACTGTGACAGAGTACGGCACAGCGCCGACCCGTGCTCTGCAGAAGGTCGATGACCTCAACAAGGCGCGCGGGGGGCACCAGGCGCAGTGGCGTCGTTGGCGCGTAATGCGCGGCCAGCGAACCGGAAACCCGCGGGATGCCGCCGTCCGGCGGACGGGTGACGATCTGCGGCATGACGCCGATGACCATCGCGATCTGTTCGTGCGTGATCCGCCCTGGGCGCAGCAGACGCGGCGGCAGCGACTCACCGGGTGTCAGATCGAGAATCGTCGACTCGATGCCGACCGGGCAGCGACCGCCGTCGAGGATCAGGGGTACGGCGTCGCCGAGTTCCTCGCGTACATGCGCGGCTGCGGTCGGGCTGATGCGACCGAAGCGATTGGCCGACGGGGCGGCGATGCCGCACATGCCGGACAGCCCGCCGCCGGCACGGGCATAGGCGCGCAGCAGGTCCAGTGCCAGGGGGTGCGCCGGCACCCGCAGGCCGACACTGTCCTGACCGCCGGTGACCACCTTCGGTACCGCCGCCGCGCGCTTGAGGATCAGGGTCAGCGGGCCGGGCCAGAAGGCTTCCGCGAGTTCCCCGGCGAGCCACGATTTTCTCATCGCCTGGTCATGCAAAGGTCGTGGTGTCTGTCCCGCTGGCAACCCCCGGCGAATGGTCGAAACCGCTGCCCATCTGGCCGACCCCGTTTTTCCGCGGTTGCCGGTCCGCCAGTGGGTGCTGTCGGTTCCCAAGCGGCTGCGTGATCCCCTCGAACATGATCCGGCGATCGAGACGCTGGCGTTGCGCATTTCTCGCGATTGGAGGCTGGCGTCGACGCCAAAATCCGGCGCGGCCGGCTGCTGCGGGAGATCTTCAAGCAGGGGGAACGCCTCGCACCCCTGTCGCCGGAACAGCAGCTGGCCTGGCTGGTCGCCTACCACGAGAGAGTATTCGACGCCCTGGCGGGTGCAGCGGTCCAGGAGCGGCTGGCGAGACTGCTGCACCAGGCGGCGGTTGGGGCGCCCGGGCTGGCTGCGGGCCGGGATGCGTGGCGGGAGGCCGTCGCCGGCTGGTTGCGGGAGGCGGGCGATGAGCCGCCGGCGTGAGATTGCCAGACGACTGGAGGCGCTGTCCGATACACTAATAGCCTCAACGTGCTGAACCGGGAGAGTAAGGAGTGGCATCAGCCGAGCGCAGCGAAGCTTCAACCCGCACTGAACTGATCGACGCCCAGCTGGCGCGCGCCGGTTGGTCGAAGAGCCGACGAACACTCGTTGAAGAAATGATCCTGCATGTCGAGCAACCCGATAGTGCGTATCGCCATGGGCAGTTTGCCGATTACGTTCTGCTGGGTTCCGATGGTCAGCCTCTGGCCGTTGTCGAGGCCAAGCGAACGTCTCGCGATGAACTTGTGGGCAAACGCCAGGCGGCCGATTACGCGTCTGCGATCAAGACCCGGTTCGGAATCAATCCGTTCGTTTTTCTTACCAATGGCAAGGAAATCCAGTTCTGGGATCTTGACCGCTACCCGCCGAGAAAGATCGGCGGCTTTTATACGCGCGACGACCTGGAGAGGCTTAGGCACCAGCAGCGGCACGCACAGCCGCTCCAAGACGTCGCGATCAACCCCAGCATCGCCGGTCGGGACTACCAGAACGAGGCGATCCGCCGCGTCACCGAAGGCATTGATGCCGCCAAACGCCGATTCCTGCTGGTCATGGCCACTGGCACCGGCAAGACCCGCACAACCATAGCCCTGGTCGACACCTTGCTGCGTGCCAGACGAGCGCAGCGTGTGCTGTTCCTCGCCGACCGGCGCGAACTCGTTCGCCAAGCCATGTCGGAGTTCAAGTCGTATCTTCCGAACGAGAGTCTCGCGCGCATCGAGAACGGCGAAACCTCTGGAGCACGCATCCAGTTTTCGACCTACCCCAGCATGATGCGGGTGTACGATCGCCTGTCAGTCGGGTATTACGATCTGCTCATCGCTGACGAGAGCCATCGCTCGATCTACCAGCGCTACAAGGCCATCTTCGATCACTTTGACGCCATCCAGCTGGGCCTCACCGCGACGCCGACCGACTACATCGACCACAACACTTTCGAACTGTTCGATTGTGGCGACGGCGCACCGAGCTACTACTACAGCTACGAGCAGGCCATCGAGGACGGAAACCTCGTCAACTACCGGGTTCTGGACGCCCAGACCAACTACCAGCTCAAGGGCATTCAGGGCGACGCACTGCCCGAACCCTTGCAGCAGATGGCTCGCGACCAGGGCGTGGAACTCGACGAACTCAACTTCGAAGGCAGCGATATCGAGAAAGGCGTCGTCAACCAGGGCACCAATGATGCCATGGTGCGCGAATTCATGGACAAGAGCCGCAAGGATATTCGTGGCCTGCCGCACAAGGCAATCATCTTCGCCGTCAGCCACGCACACGCCAAGCGCTTTTACGAAAGCTTCAACCGGCTTTACCCCGAGCTGCAGCGCCAGGGCATGGCCGAGATTATCGACAGCCATATGGAACGTGCCGATGCCACGCTTGACGACTTCAAGTACAGAAGCATGCCGCGGGTCGCGATCTCGGTCGACATGCTCGATACGGGCATTGACGTGCCGCCCATTCGCAACCTCGTCTTTGCCAAACCGATTTTCAGCAAGGTCAAGTTCTGGCAAATGATCGGACGCGGCACCCGCCCGTACACCGACAGGACCACTGGCGAGGTCAAGCAGGACTTTCTGATCATCGACCACTGGAAGAACTTTGCCTGGTTCAAGCTCAAGCCCGATGGCGAAGTGGATCACCCTTCCGAGCCGCTACCGGTCAGGCTTTTCCGCTTGCGACTCGAAAAATGGCACTTGCTGCACGCCCAGCGGGAAAACACACAGCCTGTCGTCGATGAACTGCAGGCGATGTTGGCCGCGCTGCCACGGCAGAGTATCGACGTGCGCCCCCACTGGGACGAACTCGACGCACTGCTGCAGCAGTGGCCAGCCCCCAGCCAGGCGATGCAGGAGCACCTGAGCAAGACCATCGCACCGCTCCTGCGCCTCGCCCCGCTCTGCGGGCTCGATGAACTCCAGTTCCGTATCTGGTGCGAACGACTTGGCGTTGCCTGGTTGAAGTCCGATCGGGGAGAACAAGCCAAGGTGAAGGCACGCATCCTGGAAGCCATTGCCAGCCTCGCCGACAACATTCCTGCGATACAACGCGTGCAGGAACAACGTGCCTGGGTTCGCTCGGCAGGCTTCTGGCAGCACCTGGATCTCGCCCGGCTGGCGACGCTGCAAGGCACCTTTGCGCCCTTGATGCGCTACCGAATTGCGCTGCCCAGCATGACGGTCGAAATCGACCTGCCCGACACCATCACCGAGCGATCCTGGATCATCTACGGTCCCACCGGGGAGGGGGCCTTTGCCGCAAGCTACCGGGAGCAGGTCGAAGCGCTGGTCCGTCGTCTGGCAGACCAGTTGCCGGAACTGGCCAGGCTCAAGAAAGGCGAAATCCTTTCGGAGGGCGAACTCGAGCGCGTCAGCCAGACGCTCAACCAGGCCGATCTGTTTGTCACCGAAGACACCTTGCGCAAGACCTTTGAGGCGCCGGCCGCATCACTCGCCGATTTCTTGCGCCACATCCTCTGCCAGGACGCGCACTTGCCGAATCGCGAGGAACGCGTCAATGCCGCGTTCGATGCCTTCATTGCCCAACACGGCTACCTGCGCGCCAATCAACTCAATTTCCTGCGTGCGGTAAAGGCCGCGGTGATGCGGCATGGCAGCATCACCCGCGCCGCGCTCAGCGAGCCGCCGCTGTCGCGCATCGGACGCGTCGAGGCGATCTTTCCCGCGCAGGATATTGAAGAACTCGTCGACTTCGCCAACCGGTTGGACGCGGAAGCGGCCTGAACCAAACAGGAAAACCTTAGATGCTAGCTCCACAAATCAAGAAAAAAGTCGATGAACTGTGGAACCGGTTCTGGTCCGCCGGCCTCACCAACCCTCTGGTGGCGGTCGAACAGATCACCTATCTGCTGTTTCTCAAACGGCTGGAAGACATCGACCTCAAGCGCCAACAGAGGGAATTCCCGTCGATCTACGCCGGCAATGAGAGCTGCAAGTGGAGCTACATTCGCCAGGAGAAGACCAATCCCTCGCACCTGATCGAAGTAGTGTTTCCCTGGTTGCGCGAACTGGACAAGCACTTCTCCAGCGACAGCGCCGAAGGCACCGAGCTGGCGAGCCTCAACAACCGCATGGCCGATGCCTACTTCCAGCTCGATCCGAACAAGGGCAAGGTGCTGTCTGATGCCATTGATACCATCGACCAGCTTTTCGCCCGTGCCGGCGGCAGTTCCGCCGCGCAGGACATCATGGGCGACACCTTTGAGTACCTGCTCAGCGAAATGGCTACGGCAGGCAAGAACGGCCAGTTCCGCACCCCGCGCCATTTGATCCGCTTCATGGTCGAACTGCTCGACCCCGAGCCCGGTCAGCGCATCATCGACCCGGCGGCAGGCACCGGCGGCTTCCTGTTCAGCGCCCAGCAGTACCTGATGCGCAAGTATTCGGCACCCGACAATCTGGTGCTGGAATGGGATGGCGCACCGCATCGCACCGACGCCGCCGGCGCCAGCAGAACCCAGTACGAAGCCATACACCACGGCGGCAACTTCGTCGGTCTCGACAACGACCGGACCATGGCGCGCATTGGCTGGATGAACCTAGTGCTGCATGACGTGACCGACCCGCACCTGCTGCAAGGCGACTCTCTGAGCAAACGCGATGGCAAGCCGGAATTGGCCGAACTGCTGACGCCCGAGTCCTACGACTTCGTGCTGGCCAATCCCCCGTTTACCGGCACGGTAGACAGTAATGACCTGGAGCGGGACAGCAAGCTTTTCCCCCGTGCCGCCGACAAGGGAAAGAAGAAGGACGACGCCCTCACCAACAAGAGCGAGTTGCTGTTCCTGTGGCTGATGCTCGACCTGCTGCAAATCGGTGGCCGCTGCGCGGTCATCATTCCCGAGGGCGTGCTGTTCGGCAACACCGACGCGCACGTGCGCCTGCGGCGTGAGTTGCTCACCGAGCACGTCGTCGAAGGCGTCATCTCGCTGCCGGGGGGCGTGTTTCAACCCTACACCGGCGTCAAGACCTCGATTCTGCTTTTCAGGAAGGAGACGCGCCGCGACGAGAAGCAAAGCTTCACCGGCCAGAACCCGAGAACCGAGTACGTGTGGTTCTACGAAGTCGAGGAGGACGGTTTCTCGCGCGATGCCAAGCGCAATCCCCGTCCAGGCCAGCGCAACGACCTCTGGGATGCCCTCGTCAAGTTCAAGGTCTGGCTGGCCGAAGGCCGCAGCGGTGCCGAGCGTTTTGCGAAGACCTTGCTGCAACCAAGCTTTCGGCCCGAGCGCTGGCGGCAAGCGTTGCTGTGCGATACCGGCGACAAGCTCACGCCGGCAGGTCAGGCGTTTTCGTCGCTGGCCGACACCAGCATGTGGGACGGCCAGGTGTGGAATCTGCACGAGTTGTTTCCCGAGTTGCCCGCCGACCCCAGGGCAGCCGAAACGCAGGTGCGCGAGGCCGCCAGCAAGGCGCTCGACGACCTGGTGGTTCGCTATTTCGCCGCGCCCACCCGGTCGGTGTGGCAGAAGTGGAGCAGCCCCGGCACCGCCATGAACGCCGAGATGGCCCTGGCCGAGTGGCAAAAGGCCATCAAGGTCCCGCAACAGGATTTCAACCGCGCGGCGCGCGAGGTGGAGCGTTTTTTCGAGGCCGAAGATGGTCCCGCGCTACCGCTGTGGAAAGAACTGGTCAGGGAAGCCCGGAACATCGGCTTGTCCCGGCACGAACGAGCGATCACCGAAGCGCCCAAGGTGCAGTTTGGTGAACATGAGCCGGTAGCTGACTTGGCTGCTGCATTGGAGACTATCGCTCGCGAGGTCGCCAAGCTGGACGGCTTTGACGTGACCTTGCGCAGCCTGGCGATTGACCAGACCACACCACTGAGTGCCGCGAGACATTGGGTCGTGCCCGTGCGCGAATGGGCGCGCAATGAGGAATGGCAGTCGGAGGATGGCACCCTCCAAGGCTCGCACGACGCCAACGGCCATGTCCGTTCGCAGTACGTCGAGGCCATGCTGGCCGCCAAGCTTTACGACGAAAAAGGCGCACTCAAGGATGGCCTGCTCGACCCGGACTGCATTGAGGCCCGTGAGTGGAACCTGTCCGCGGGTCAGTACAAACCCTTCGACTTCACTCAACTCAAGAGCGACAAGAGCGTCAGCGAGTTGATTGGTGAACTGCGCAACACCGAGCAGCAAATCATCAGCGGCCTCGACAAGCTGCTGGCGATGGTGGAGGGGCGGGAATGAGCTTGCCGGAAGGTTGGGTTGAAACTACGGTTGGAAGAGTGGTCTTCGATCTACAGCCTGGCTTCGCACAGACGCCAGGCGAAGACGATGATGGCATGACACCACAGATCCGGACCCACAACATCACCCCAGAAGGAAAAATTACCCTTGAGGGCATAAAGCACGTCTCTGCCAGTACCAAAGAACTGGAGAGGTACCGGCTTGCGGTCAATGATGTTGTTTTCAATAACACAAACAGCGAAGAGTGGGTCGGGAAAACCGCTGTGTTCGACCAAGAGGGGGAATACGTCTTCTCAAATCACATGACGCGTCTACGTGCGGATACTTCGTTGATCAACCCAGCATTCCTCGGAGTTTACCTGCATTTCCTCTGGTCAATGAGTTACTCGAAAACCCGGGCAAAACGATGGGTCAGTCAAGCTGGAATTGAAGGGGCCGCGCTGGCGTCATTCAAGATCCCACTCCCTACCCTTCCCGAACAACAGCGAATCGTCGATGTGCTGCGGCAGGCAGAGGAGATGGTCAAAGCCAAGCGCTCAATCAGCGGAAAGATCGATCAGTTGGTGAGAACAATGTACTGGGAACACTTCGGCGCCTGGTACACCTCCGATGGATTGCGCGACTCCGTACGCATCTCTGAGTACGTCGACGACTCCCAGTACGGGGTGTCGGAAGCAATGGAAGAAGAAGGCTCTCACGCTGTGCTCAGGATGAACAGCATCACGACCAGCGGATGGCTAGTTCTGTCCGACTTGAAGTATGCAGGGCTGTCCAAAAGGGACTCTGACAACACAATCCTAAGAAATGGTGATCTCCTTTTCAACCGCACGAACTCGAAAGAGTTGGTGGGCAAGTGTGCGATCTGGCGTGGCGCGAAAGAGAACTTTAGCTTTGCGTCTTACTTGGTTCGATTTCGCCTGAAACATGGAATGCTGCCCGAATACCTTTGGGCCACGCTAAACAGCGCCTACGGCAAGTACCGACTGGTGAGTGCCGCCAAGCAAGCGGTCAGCATGGCTAATGTCAGCCCAACAGACCTGGGACGCATCACCGTTCCGCTGCCACCATTGCCTCTGCAAGAGAAGTTTGCCCAACTGGTGACGCAAATCGAAGCTCTGCGCACGGAGATGCTGAGCAAAGTAACGCCCTTCGAAGAGCTTCGTGCTCTGGTGACACAACAGGCGTTGCTCGGTGAGCTTACCTCGGGTTGGCGCGAGCAGCATCGTGCCGAAATCTTGAATGCCGCAAGAGCGCGCGATGAACTGCTACGCGATCGCTGTGCCAAGGTGGTAAGACCCATTGCTGATCGCTCCCCGTTGCAGACCGGCACTGTCACAAAGCAAGCACCAACCCGCCGCTGGCTTTTCGACGAACTAAGCGAGTTTCAGCAGCGTGTGTTCTCAACGTTCGTCGCCTACACAGCCCAGCCACTGCTGGCCGACGACCCGGACGCGTTTACCACGTTCTGCGCTGACGACGCACTCACCGAGCAATTGACAGGTTTCTCGTACTCACCCGACCGCATTCGCCGCACGCTGAGCCAGTTGGCCGCTCTCGGGCTGATTGCCAGGATCACGCTGCCCCACATCAACCCCCTCACGCTGGAGCGCCAGTACCTGCAAGCCTTCCGGCCGCTACGCGACGACGAACATACGCAGTTCGCGGATATCGAGGCTTTGCGTCGTGCTCTCTCTCCTGCTGGAGAGGTGGGTGAATGAGGCTGCGCTATCTGCACCTGCGCCATTACCCGCCGATCAAGGACCTGGCGGTGGGTTTCGCCAGCGGATCGCCGTTGCAGCGCGAGTGCGCCATCCGGTTTGTCGTCGGCGTGAACGGCAGCGGCAAGTCCAACCTGCTGCGCGCGGTGGCCGAGGTATTCCTGGCGTTGGCCGACGAGCGGCTGCCGCCGTTCCCGGTCAATCTGATCTACGAGTTGGGCCGCCGTGGCAGGCCGGATCATTACACGTTGGTGGTCGACTGCCCCGGTACCAGGAGCGAGGCCAGCCTGTGGGTATCCGAAGGTTTCCATTGGCCCGATGACACTTCAGCCGAGCGCTTCGAAGATGCCATCAACCTGATGCGCTCCAGCCCGGACCCTGCTCCAGATGGCTTTACGCCGTTGATCAGGCAGGGTTTCTGGCCGCAGAGTGCCGGCGTTGCCTTGCCAAAGGCCGTCCTGGCCTATACCACCGGCGATCTGCGGCCGTGGCGCTCGATCTGGCACAGCCACCACGATGCCTCGGGCTTCGACTCGGGCACCGCCGAGGATATCTACGATCCCGCCAGCGAACGGCCGGTCGGCTGGACAGATGCCCAGGAAGCCATGCTTCCGACTGGCGAGCAAGAGGAAGTCTCAGCGCTTGGGCAGGATGAGGCCACCTCGGTGACAACCTTGCCGTCTGCCCTGTTCCGACGCCCCATCCTGTTGAATCCGATCTTGCTCAAGTGCGCCCTGCTGGCCGTAGCGCTGCCGGAGGCATTCGTGGCAACGGCGGACTATCCACGAAGCGCTGAAGGGGATGCTCTGATTGGTGGCGCCTACAGCATTTCGCCACTGCAAGCCCTGCTGGAGCGCGGCGGCTGGCATCACCTGGTGTCGGTGGCCTTCCGTTGTCGTCTGCAAGCCAGGTCCTGGAGCCGGGTCTTGCGCGAGACGGCGCACGACTGGCTGTTGTGTGCCGTCGAGGTGATTGGCGAGCCACACCCCACCGAATCGCGTCGTACACTGTACTTTGACCTCAAAGGGCCATTCGGCGGCCAGGATGCGCCAACGTTGATGCCCAACGACGGCTTGAGCATCAGCACGATGCAAGGCGAAGCACTGTGGTCGCTGCTTGGCGGGCATGACGCAACGGCTTTTGAGCGGTTTGCCAGACTGGCGGATCTGCATCAGGCCGGACTGTTTGACGATGTCGAGCTGCGCTTGCGGCGACAAGCGAAAGTTGGTTCCGATACCAGCCCGAGCGCGCAAGACCAGGATGCTGGCGTGTTGCGCTACGAGGAACTGTCGGATGGCGAGCAGATGCTGTTGGGGAGAATGGCCCTGTTCCATCTGCTGAAAGGCCAACAGGATGCGCTGCTGCTGCTCGACGAACCGGAAACGCATTTCAACGACAAGTGGAAACGCGAGATCATCAACATCATCGATGACGCGATTGGCAATACCGCCAACGATGTGTTGATCTCCACACACTCGGCCATCGTGCTCTCCGACGTGTTCAACGACGAGATCGTGATGGTCGAGAAAACGCCGGACGGATCAAGCGTACGCTCGGTGGACCAACAGACCTTCGCCACCGACCCGAGCGCCTTGATGATGACCGTCTTCGAGGCCGACGACAGCATCGGCAAGCGGGCGCAAGAGTTCATCGAGGGCAGGCTGCGGCAGGCGACGGGCACGCCTGCCGACATTCAACAACTGGAACAGCTGATCGCACGAATGGGCTCGGGTTTCTACCGCAGCGAGTTGCGCACCCTGCTGAATACCTGGCGCGGCGACGGCAATGCTTAGGCCAATCGTGCAGCCCTTTTGCGGCGCTGCGCTGCATGCCTGTCGCCGCCTGCAAGAGCAGTTGCTGGCCTGGCTGTGCGATCCGGCAGTGAGCGCTGGCGAGATTACGCAGGCCAACCTGCGGCCCGGACGTGTGCCGACGCAGATTGAAGCGGATTGGCTGTGGCACTTCTTGCAGAAGGCCGATGGCGGTCGAACACTCCTGGACAGGGCACTGGTGATTGCGGGGATGTCCCTCGCCGAGAAGGCCACCTTGCGCACCTGGGGACAGGCAGTCGCGGCGCTTGCTTTCCAGTTCCAGCCGAACCCGCCGGCCTGGCCACGGAGCAAGCCGAAAATCCCGGACGCCGCCTGGCAGGCCTTCAGGGAACTGATGGAAGCCTTCTACCGGAAAGGCCTACGCAGCGGCTTGCCCTACGCGGCAAACGGTACGCCGGTGAGCAGCGGCGGAATGACCTATGCAGGGTTTCTACGGGCGTTTCGAGCTGCACACCAACTGAACCCTGTCGCCCACGCCAGAGAAGTGTGTGTTCTATGCGGCGGGCCACTCGGTCAGACGCCTGAAGTGGACCACTGGATCGCCGTGAGTGCCTTTCCGCTGTTGAGCGTGTGCGCAGACAACCTCCTGCCGATTTGCGGCGAGTGCAATTCAACGTCAAACAAAGGTGATCAACCGGTGCACACGCAAGGGGTTTTTGATGACTGGTTCCACCCGTACCTGCGTCCGGGACACGGCGCCTTGCATCTCGACTATGTGCTGCAAACGCAGTCGATCACCTGCGCGGCTACCGATGCCGCGGACACGGCAAGGGTGACCAACCTTGACAAGTTGCTGAACCTGGCAAGCCGGTGGACCCGCGAGTTCAAGGCCGAGTACGCGAAGCAGCAGAGCGTGCTGATTGGCCGCGAGAGGCGTCGGATAGCTCGTGGTCAGGCAGAACACACGCAGGCGGAAATCCGGGCACATCTGCTGACTGTGCAGGACGAGCTTGTAGCCACGGAGCCGTTCCACGAAGTGCATCGAGTTTTGTGCGCAGCCATGCTCGAACAGTCCAGAGTGGCAGCTTGGCAAACCGAGTTGGGCTTGGTCACATGAACCAAGAAGGAGCAGGAATGATTGATCCGGTTTTTCTCACGCGTGTGGTCCTGCGCAACTACAAGAGCATTGGCTACTGCAACGTCCGCCTCAACCCGCTCACCTATCTGGTGGGGGCCAATGGATCGGGCAAGAGCAATTTCCTGGACGCCCTGCACCTCGTACGGGACGCTCTGGCCGGTTCTCTCGACAATGCACTGAACGAACGTGGCGGATTGAACGAGGTACGGCGGCGCTCCAGTGGTCACCCGACGAACTTCGGCATCCGGCTGGAGTTCGCGTTGAGCAACGGGCAAGCCGGCCACTACGCTTTCAATATCGGCGCGCTGGCGGGCCGCGGCTACGAGGTACAAAGCGAGGAGTGCGTACTGGGCAGTGTCGGCAAGGGTCCGTTTTTCCGTATCGAACGCGGCAACCTCAAGGCGAGCAGCGAGACGACCTTTCCAGCGGTAACCGCCGATCGTCTGGCGCTGGTGGCCGCGTCGGGCATGGCGGTCTTTCGCCCGGTGTTCGATGCCCTGACAGCGATGGGTTTCTACAACCTGAATCCGAAGTTGATGCGCGAGCTGCAGAAGCCGCAGGAGGGGCGCTTGCTCAAGCCCGTGGGGGAAAACATCGCGAGCGTGATCGGACATCTGGAACGGGTCGCTGCTGACAGGTTGGAGATCATCCAGGAATATCTTCAGACGGTCGCGCCGATGGTTCACGGCGTCGAGCGCAAGCCGATCGGGCCGATGGAAACCCTGGAGTTCCGCCAGGACATGGCTGGGGCAAAACATCCGTGGCGATTTCCGGCGCAGAACATGTCCGACGGTACGCTGCGAGCGCTCGGTGTGTTGACGGCGCTGTTCCAGGGAAACCGGGATTACGCGCCATCGCTGGTGGGTATCGAGGAACCCGAAACGGCGCTCCACCCGGCCGCCAGTGCGGCCTTGCGCGAGGCGCTGGCGCGCGCCTCGAAAGACACCCAGGTCATCGTTACCAGTCACAGCCCGGACCTGCTCGACGATCTGTCCTTGAGTGCCGACGCCTTGCTGGCAGTGGTTTCCGAGGGCGGCGAGACGCGGATTGCACCGTTGGACGAAGCCGCGCGCATGGCCATGCGCGACCAGCTTTTTTCGGCCGGAGAACTCCTGCGCCTGAATCAACTGGCGCCTGATCGGGCGGTGCTTGCGGCCCAGGCACAGGAACAGGCCGATCTGTTTGGCGAGGTCGAGCCGTGATTGCAGTCGCCGCGATCGTCGAGGGCGCCGGCGAGGTGGTCGCGCTGCCAATTCTGCTGCGACGGATCAACACCTGGCGCACTCCGGATGTCCATTTGCAGGCGCTACCGCCGATTCGCGTTCATCGGGATCGATTCCTGAATCGGCAAGATGAGTTCCGCCGGCACTTGCTGCTGGCAGCCGCCAAGTGTGGCGAACAAGGCTGGATTCTCGTGCTGCTCGACGCCGATGATGACTGTCCGGCTGAGTTGGGAAAACAGATTCTCGAGCGAGCAACTGCATACGTTCCGCACCGCCGGGTGTCGGTCGTGCTCGCCAACAGGGAATACGAAGCCTGGTTCATCGCCGCGGCTGAATCGCTCGATGGCCAACGCGGTTTCGCATTCAAGCCTGCTGAAGCGATTGATGCCGAAGGTCCGCGCAACGCCAAGGGGTGGATCACGGCGCACATGTGCGGCGGCAGTTACGGGGAAACGACCGACCAGCCGGCTTTTTCGGCGCGCATGGACCTGCAGCAGGCGTTCGCCCGCAGCCGATCTTTTCGCAAGCTTTGCAGCGAGTGGACAAGGCAGATGGCCTTTGCATGAGCAGGGTTGCGGGAGGCGGGCGATGAGCCGCCGGCGTGAGATCGTCAGGCGGCTGGACGCCCTGTCCGATATCGGCGGCATCCTGTCGGCGATGAAAGGCCTGGCGCTGATGGAGACCCGCATCCTGCGCGGCTCGCTTGAAGCAACCCGGACCACGGTAGTTTGGAACTGCGGAACATCCAGGACAGCGCGC
>NZ_JDSS02000024.1:290267-292061 GCF_000584955.1 Candidatus Accumulibacter vicinus | reverse complement strand
GCAGCGGCCAGGGAGGGCCGCCCGGTCGCCGCCGCTCCGGTTGCCGAGAATCTGACGCAATCCCTGATGCTGACACTCGAAGAAGCGGCGGCGGGTTGCCTGAAAAACATCGAACTGCTGCATCACATTCGCTGTGCGAACTGCCGTGGCAGCGGTCGGTTGCAGCACAAGCACTCGCTGCCTTGTCCGCGTTGCAACGGTTGCGGTCGGGTCGCTCGCAAAGGTGGCGGTACGAGCTTGTGCGAAGGATGCGCCGGGCGCGGTTATCTGCGCGAGACGGACTGCAGCGATTGCGCGGGCAGTGGCTGGCGCCAGGAATGGCGAACGCTGGCCGTGCGCGTGCCAGCGGGGCTGCGCGACGGCGAGCGACTGCGCCTGGCCCGACAGGCGCCACCGGTGCCCGGCAACGCCATCGCGGGCGACCTCTACCTTGAAATCAGCCTGGCCGCACATCCGCTGTTCGTCCTCGATGGCCATGATCTGCATTGTCAACTGCCCGTGAGCATTTTCCGCCTGCTTGGCGGTGGCCGTGTCGAGGTGCCGACCCTGCGCGGCACGACCTGCTTCGAACTGCCGCCGCAGCGCTCGCTTGAACAGCGCCTGCCGGGCCTGGGTTTTCCACACAGACAGGGTGCTGCGGTCGGCGATCTGGTGTTGCATCTGCAGTGCATCTGCCCGCAGGCGGTTGGCCCCGAGGATCTGGCGCTGCTTGAACGACTCGAAATGCATCTGGCGGCCAACATCGAGCAACGAGCGCCGCAACTCGCTGCCTGGGAACGCCAGTTGCGTGCTCGCCGCCAGCCGGGCGACGTTTGAGCGGTCTACAAGTGGCGGCCGACCAACGTCAGATAGGGCAGGGCGACGAAAGGCCAGAAACTGGCGACCCAGCGCGTGAGGCCGTTGAAGTTGAGGAAGTGTCCTTGTCGCCAGGTTGCCAGCGCCGCTTCCGAGTAGGGGTTGGCCGGCGTCAGATTGACCAGCGCGCTGCCGGCCATCAGCGCCACGCCAGCCAACGCGATACGGATGGGCGCCGGCAGCAGCAGCAGCAGCGAGAGCAGCACGCCACCGATCAGCAGCCCGAGCTCGGCACCCGGCGTCAGCCAGGCAAACGCCTCCTGTGGAGCCACCAGGACCGCGGCGGCAAACGTTCTGATGGCCAGGGCGAGTACGAAGAAGAGCAGCAGCGCGAGATGCGGCGCGGCCTGGTCGGCCAGCAGCGTGCGTGCAAAAAGGCCGATGACGATGGTGTTAAGCGCGATGACGCCGGCTTCGAGAATGAAGAACGAGTGCGCCGCGTAGGGAACCGCTGGCGTCAGTTCGAGCACGCTGCGCAGATCGCCGGTGGTGAACAGCAGGGTTTCCGGAGAGAGCTGCGTCAACAGCCAGGTGCCGAGCAGCACCAGACCGAGTTCGAGGTGCTCCAGCGGCGCCAGCAGGGTCTGCTGGATCTCGCCGATGCGCCGGAAGATTTGCCGGCCTCTGGAGAATGCGATCACTGCGCCGATGGCAGTACCGACGGTGTTGCAAACCAGGTCGAGGTTCGAAGACACGCGTGCAGGCAACCAGTTCTGCAGGAATTCCATGGCCAGACTCAGCAGGCTGCCGAGCAGGAGCGCGACGAGGGTTGCGGTCCAGCGCCCGCCGGGCAGTCGGCGTAGCGCCAGCGCCACCAGAAAGCCCAGCGGCACGTAGGCAACGACGTTGACCATCAGGTCGAAAACTGTCCAGTAACGCGGCCAGGCTGCGTCAATGAACTCCAGCGGCGAGACGCCGAGGTTGCGCCAGTTGGCGAAG
>NZ_JDSS02000024.1:259449-290257 GCF_000584955.1 Candidatus Accumulibacter vicinus | reverse complement strand
AGGCTCGCGTAGATGATCAACACGAGGTAAGCCAGCGCCAGATACCGCGACAGCCGCAACAGACGCGCGGGTGGCGGCGCAGGGGATTCGTCGGCTCTGGCAGAAGCTGAGGGTGACGGTCGCGGGGTTTTCTCCATCAAGTCACCGCCAAGCGTTGAAAATCCGCAATTCTAGCGCCTTGTATGGAAAAAGCGCTGGTCCGGGTGCAGGTTGACTTTGCCCTCTCAGGCAATGGACGGGGAATCAATCGGTTGCTTTGCCCGCGGAACATTGTCCCGGAGAGTCTGGATTCATTCCGCACGCAACGCATCGACAGCGTTCAGCCGCGCTGCGCGCCGGGCCGGCAACACGCCGGCGAGCAGGCCAATCGCGATCGCGATGTTTTCGGCGAGGATGATGAAACTGAGTGGCGTATGCACCGGCAGCGCTGGCAGCAGCAGGTGCAGCAACTGTGCGACCCCGACGCCGAGGAGCAGTCCGAACAGCCCGCCGAGCGCGGAGAGCACGACGGCCTCGCCAAGAAACAGGCCGAGGATGGTGCGACGTGGTGCCCCGAGAGCGACCAGCAGGCCGATTTCGCCGGTACGTTCGGAGACCGCGATGGTCATGATGGTGACGATGCCCACGCCGCCGACGAGCAGCGAAATGCTGCCTAGTGCACCAACCGCCACGGTCAGGACATCGAGGATGTTCGACAGCGTCCGCAGCATGTCTTCCTGTGTCGTAATGGTGAAATCCTCGCGTCCGTGACGTGCCGTCAGTGTTGCCTTGACCAGTGCGCTGACGCCGGCGGCCGGCACCCCTTCCTCGTATGACAGGTCGATCTTCATCAGACCATCGCGGTTGTAGAGTTCGAGCGCGCGGGCCGTCGGGATGTAGGCGGCGTCGTCGAGATCGATGCCGAGAAATTGCCCTTTGGCCTCGAGGATACCGATGACACGAAAGGTCAGGCCGCCAACGCGTACCCGTGCACCCAGGGGGTTGTCGGTTCCAAACAATTCTTCCTTGAGCTTCGCACCGAGAACGATGAAGGCGCGCGCGTGATCGGCATCCTCGGCCGGCAGGAACTGGCCGCTGCTGACCCGGATGCTGAACACCTTGAGCATTTCGGCGCTGACCCCGTTGACGGTGGTGCGGCGCAGGCGGCCGTTGGCATTGACCTCGGTGTTGCCCCATACAGTTGCGGTCATGCCCGTGATATGCGGCAGACGTCCGAGGGCTCGGGCATCCTCCAGCGTCAGCGGCCGCACCGAGGTCGGGATGCCGGTCGGGGCGGGGCCTGAGGTCTTGACCCTGCCCGGCGCCACGCTGATCACATTGGTGCCGAACTGCGTGAATTCGGCCAGAACAAAACGATGGATCCCTTCTCCGATCGAGGTCAGCAGGATTACGGCGGCGATCCCGACGGCGATCCCGAGGAGGGTCAGAAAGCTGCGCAGGCGGTGTGCAGTGATGGCACGCAAGGCGAGTCGCAGTCCGTCACCAGGGCGAATCATGCCTGCTGCAGCTCAGCGTTTCGACAGCGACTGGACGGGATCGAGCCGCGCTGCCCGCCGCGCTGGCAGCACACCAAACAGGATGCCGGTGGCAAGCGCGGTGCCGAGTCCGGCCAGTACCGCCCAGTCTGGCGGAAAGGCAGGAAATTCGGGATAGAGCTGGCGGATGATCGCCGCCATGGCCAGCCCAAGCACGCAGCCGAGCAGGGCGCCTGTCACCGACAACATCGCCGCCTCGGTCAGAAAGGCGTTGCGGATCGTTGCGCCAGTGGCACCGAGTGCCTTGAGCAGGCCGATTTCCGTGGTGCGCTGGGTGACCGAGACGAGCATCACGTTCATCACCAGGATGCCGGCAACCGCCAGGCTGATCGCTGCAATGCCGGCAACGGCGATGGTCATGGTTCCGAGCAGGCGGTCGAAGGTGGCGAGGACGGCGTCCTGGGTGATGATCGTGACGTCCTGTTCGCCCTCGTGGCGGAGTTGGATGATTTCAGCCAACTGCGCCTTGGCCAGGTCGATGCTGTCCCGGCTGCTGGCCTCGACGAGGATGCGGAACAGGGTGTTGCTGTTGAACATTGCTTGCGCCAGCGACACCGGTACGATCACCAACTCGTCGGTATTCATGCCTAGCCCCTGGCCGGTCGACGCGAGAACGCCGACGACCCGGAAACGCCGGTCACCGATGCGTACCATCTGGCCGAGCGCTTCCTCGCGAGCGAACATTTCATCGCGTATCTTGGCTCCGATGATGGCTTCGGATACGCCCCGCCGCCAGTCGCCCTGTGGCAGGAAGCGCCCTTGCGCGAGCGTCAGGCGGCGCACCTCGATGAATTCGGGAGTGGTTCCGGCAACCATCACTTCGCGCAGCTTGCCGCCGACGCTGATCTCGGAAGTGCCGACCGCCAGCGGCGCGACGCGGTGCACGGCACTGGCGCGCCGCAGTGCCTGGGCATCGTCGATCGTCAGGTCGCGTGGCGTGCTGGTGATGGCATTACCGGGGTTGAAGCCGCCGGTTTGCGAGCGGCCGGGCAGTACGATCACCAGATTGCTGCCGATCGACGAGAATTGGTTCAACACGTAGCGGCGTGCGCCATCGCCGAGTGCCGTCAACACCACCACGGCGGCGACGCCGATGGCCATTGCCAGCACCAGGAGAAAGGTGCGCAGCGGGTTACCGGTGGCCGCGTCGCGGGCGAAACGGATCAGGTCGGGAGCACGCATGCGTCAGTCAACTCCTGGGGGCTGCGCCATCGATCCTGTTCCAGGACGCCATCCGCCATCAACAATTGGCGCCGCGCGCGCGCGCCGAGGCGACCATCGTGGGTGACGACGATCAGCGTGACGCCCTGGTCGTTGAGTCCTTCGAGCAGACGGATCACTTCTTCGCCGGTGCTGCGATCGAGGTTGCCGGTCGGTTCGTCAGCGAGGATCAACGCCGGCTGCATGATCGTCGCACGGGCAATTGCGACGCGCTGGCGCTGTCCACCCGAGAGCTGATCCGGACGATGGCTGGCGCGGTTCTCCAGGCCGTAGTCTTGCAGCGCGCGGGCGACGCGCTCGGCACGCCGCAGAGGGGCGATGCCCGCCAGTGTCATCGGCAGCGCGATGTTTTCAGCGGCGGTGAGGCGTGGCACCAGATGAAAGCTCTGAAAGACGAAGCCGATGCGCTCGCTGCGCACGCGTGCCTGTTCTTTGGCGGAGAGTGTGGTGACATCGCAGCCCGCGAGACGATAAGTCCCGGCATTCGGGCGGTCGAGCAGGCCGAGCAGGTTGAGCAGCGTCGATTTGCCCGAGCCGGATGGACCCATCACGGCCACGTATTCGCCAGCCGAGATGCGGACGTCGAGATGGCGCAAGGCGTGCACTTCGCTGTCGCCGAGGTGAAAAACCCGCTCGATTCCGGAGAGTTCGATCAGCGCCGCGCTCATCAATTACTTGCCGGTTGCTGCCGGCCTGGTTTCGACCGAGTAATGCGCACCGGCCTTGACGCCTGCACGCTCGAGCGAGGTCACCACACGTTCGCCGGTCGCCAAGCCTTCGATGACCTCGGTGAACTCCCAGTTGGCGAGGCCGGTCCTTATCCGGCGTTCATGGAGCGTGCCATCTGCGTCCGCGACCAGAACCCGGCTGCCTTCGAACAGCGCCGGGGTGGGAACGCGCACGGCCTGATCGCGAACCGCCAAAATCACTTCGACATCGGCGCTATAGCCGACCAGCAGCTTGCCGGGTGCGCTCGGATCATCGAGGGTAGCCTCGATATCGACGGTACGTGCCTGTTTTTCAACGGCTGAGACATACGGTGCGACGCGCCTGACCCGGCCTGGAAAGGACTGACGCGGCAGCGCGTCGAGACTGATGCGAACCGGTTGCCCCGCGCTGATCCTGGGTGCATCGACTTCGTCCATCGGGGCCTTGACGTACAGGCAGGAATCGTCGATCAGGTCAATCGCTGGTGGTGTCGGCACGCCGGGAGGCGATGGCGTCGAGAACTCACCGACCTCGCCGACAATCTTGGCGATGGTACCGGCAAATGGCGCATAGAGTACCGTCCGCCGCTGCTCGACGCGCGTCAGGTTGACCCTGGTTTCGGCTTGTGCCAAGTCGGCGCGGGCGGCCTCGCAGCCGGCACGCCGGGCGAGCGCTTCGGTACGCGCGCTGTCCTCCCTGGCGCCCGAGACAAAACCTTGGGCGTGCAGTGCCGATTGCCGTTCAGCTTCGCGTTCGGCGTTGGTGGCTACGGCGCAGGCCTCGTTGATGCGGTGGCGGGCAGTCGCGACCTGCGCGATGGCCAATGCGCTCTGCGCCTGCTGGTCGTCGTTCCACAGCTTCATCAGCAGTTGGCCCTTGTTGACGCGGTCTCCCTCCTTGACCGCCAAAGTCTCGATGCGGCCACCGGTAATCGTCGATAGCCGGGTGCGCTGACAGGCTTCAATCGTTCCGGCGCGGGTATTGGCGATCGTCGATTCAACCAGGCCGAGCTCGATTTCCTTGAGCACCACGGCAACCGGTTTGGGGCGGTTTGCCCACCAGATACCGGCCGCAATCAGCAGCAATACCAGAAGCGCGATCAGCAGGCGGCGGAACAGGGGCGACAGCATGGCAAGACTCAAGGTTGGGAAGCGAACGCGGTCACAAGGCAGTCTGGGGGGCGCCTAAAGCGTCGGGCTGGCAAACTTGAGGCCTTGTGTTACAGGCGCAGCATCGGCGATAGCTCAGGGCCAGTCCTTCGGCAGCGGGGCGACCACGGTGAACATCAGTGCCGCAGCGCCCAGAATGTCGAGTTCACCGTAAACGTACTTGTTGAACCGGTAGCCTATGCTGGGCACGAATCCCGGTGAGAAGCCCTTGTAGTTCAGCGGTACCTTGTCCTCGTACTCACCGACATAACCGTAAAGGAGACCCGCTGTCCACTGCAGGTACCAGTTCTCGAAGCCGAAGGGATCGACGTAGCGCTGCCCGGCGTAGAGGTAGGTGCTTGGCTGCCCGAAGGAGTTGGTGAACACGACTCCACCGGCAAACCAGCGCCTTTCCAGTGCTTTGTTGAGGCCCAGCATGACCACCGGTTTGTGGTCCTTGTCGGGATTGTAATGGACCGTGTATGGGCTGAACAGCAAATCCCAGCCCCCGGCCTCGACCCCTCGTTTCGAGTCCTGGCGCGCAGCACTTCGCTCGGCAATGACTGCAGTCGAGGGGGGCGTGGGAGGCTCGACTTTGGCCTCCGCAGGTTTTTGTGCCGGCCTCTCCGGCAGTATTTCTGCCGTGGCGATCGGCGTCACCTTGGTCACGGGCTTGGTTGCGGTAGGCAGCGGCGCAGCAGACCCTCTGCTTGGCGCGGCACCGGTCGTTCTGGATGATTCGGCGGAGGGTTGCAACGTCGTGCCCGGTCTGCCGGTATCGCTGCCTGACGCGCTGAGGTTGAGTTCCCGCAGTCTGGACAGCTTGGACTTCGTCAGTTTGTTGGCAGGATCAAGTTGCAGCGCCTGGCCATAAGACTCGCTGGCAAGCCTGGCGTAGACGTCACCGAGGTTTTCGCGGGCGATCGCATAGCCCGGATCCGTCCGGATCGCCATCTCGAGTGCAGTACGAGCTTTGTCGTACTGCTTCTCGCGGGCATACAGAACCGCCAGGTTGTTGTAGGGCTCCGGCAGTTCCGGATGGTCCTCGTTGAGCTCGCTGAACACGACAAAGGCTTCGCTCGGACGGCCCATTTCCACGAGGATCAGTCCCTTCAGGAATCGTCCCTGTGCTTCTCTCGGCCGGCTTGCAATATAGGCATCAACCTTGGCGAGGGCCTCTGCCGGCTGCCCCTGTTTCAATAGACGCTGCGCCTCAGAGATCTCGTCGGCAATCGCCGGGGCGACTGTGCAGGCCAGGAGCAAGCCGGCCATCAAGACAGGAAAGGGCGCCCGTAAAGGCTTGGGAGAGTTCGAGCGCATGGTTATGGTTTGCCTTGCCGCGGTTGGGTGTCACTTAACCGGTCGATTCTAACATCTTGATTGACCGATTGCCGAGCGTCCCTGGCCGGTGCTCAGACCAGCAACTCGACACTGGCGGGATGTCCGAGAAAGGCCTGCGGGCTGGCCGTAATCCCATAGGCGCCTGACTGGAAGATCACGACCAGATCTCCGGCTTGTGCTGTGGCCAGCGCCATCCGGTCAGCCAGCAGGTCGAGTGGCGTGCACAACGGACCCACCACCGATACCGTTTCAAGTTCGGTCGGCGTCATCCGGTTGCCAATGGCGACGGGGTAGTTCTTGCGGATCACCTGGCCGAAATTGCCCGATGCGGAGAGATGGTGGTGCAGTCCGCCGTCGCAGACAAGAAAGGTATGACCGCGCGAAACCTTGCGATCGACGATGCGGGCAACGTAGATGCCGGCCTCCCCCACCAGATAACGCCCCAGTTCGATGACCAGCTCGGCTGCCGGCAATTCATGGCCGGCGCGTTTGACGATTTCGGCGAGATTGGCACCGATCGGCGCCAGGTCGAGCGGCTGCTCACCCGGGAAGTAGGGGATGCCAAACCCGCCGCCGAGGTTGAGGAAACGGACCGGTGACGGTGCAGACTGCGCCAGGCGCAACGCCAGCTCATAGCTCTTGCCCTGCGCTTCGACGATGGCTTCCGGTCTGAGGTTCTGTGAGCCGGCAAAGAGGTGGAAGCCTTCAAAGGCCAGACCGCTGCGGCCAACCTCGGCCAGGAGTTCGGGGACTTGTTCGGCGTCCACACCAAATTGCTTGGCGCCGCCGCCCATCTTCATTCCCGAGCTCTTGAGTTCGAAGTCGGGATTGACGCGCACGGCAATGCGTGCCGTGTAACCCGTCGCATCGCCAATCGCGGCCAGTTCCTCAACCTCACGAAACGATTCGATATTGATCAGGATGCCGGCCGCGACCGCCTGTTGCAACTCGCTGCGTCGTTTGCCCGGACCGGCAAAGCTGATGTCGCGCGGATTGGCCCCGGCGTTGAGCGCGACCTGTAGTTCACCGGCCGATGCCACGTCGATGCCATCGACCAGGCCGGCCATATGGCAGACTAACGCCGGCATCGGGTTGGCCTTCATCGCATAGTGCAGTTTCAGGGTCGCCGGTAGTGCAGCCCGCAGTTCGCCGACTCGTTGCGTGAGCAAGTGCCGGTCGTAAACGTAAAAAGGCGTTTGCCCGACACGCGCGGCGAGTCGCGACAGCGGCAGGCCGCCGACGACGAGCTCGCCATCCCGTACCGGAAACGGATTGAGCACTGCATGCACCGGGGATGTCCGTTTATTCACCTGCCGCCACCTCCATCGCGAGAAACTCGCTGGCCAGCGCCTTGCGGTCGATCTTGCCGTTGGGGTTGCGCGGCAAGGGGCCTGGCCGCACGATGATGCTCGCCGGCACCATGTACGCGGGCATGCGGTTACGGCAGTCGGCGAGCAGGGCGGTGGTATCGAGGCTGTCGCCAGCGGCGGGCGTGGCAATCACCTGGATGGCCTGCCCGAGCGTTTCGTGATCGACGCCAAAGGCAATGCATTCGCCGACCAGGCGAGTGGCGTAGATCACTTCCTCGACCTCGGTGGGGCTGACCCGGTAGCCTGACGTTTTCATCATTTCGTCGCGGCGACCGATGAAATAGAGAAAACCCTCTTCATCCCTGCGCACGGTGTCACCCGAGAACACGGCGATTTCGGGCAGCACCAGGCCGGCATCGCGACCCGGCGTGTTCGTGGGAAGCGGTTTGTAGCGCTCAGTGGTCTTTTCGTGGTCGTTCCAGTAACCCATGCCCACCAGCGCCCCACGATGGACGAGTTCGCCTGGTTCGTTGGCTGCGCAGGACGAGCCATCTTCGCGCAGGACGAGAATTTCGGCATTTGGGATGGCCTTGCCGATTGAATCCGGGCGTCGGTCCACCTCGTCCGGCGGCAGATAGGTCGAGCGGAAGGCTTCCGTCAATCCATACATCAGATAGGGCTTGCTCGCTGGCAGGCGCGCACGCAAGGCGGCCAGCGTTTCGCGTGGCATGCGCCCACCGGTATTGGCGAAATAACGCAGGTGTTCGTTGATGGTCGCTGGCCAGGCGAGTTGCGAGAGCTGGATGTAAAGCGGTGGCACTGCAGTCAGTCCGGTCACTCTTTCGTTGGCCAGTGCCTTGAGCACATCCTGGGGCAGGAGGTAATTGAGCAGCACGACGCGCGCACCGGCGTGGAATGCCGTCGTCAACTGGCTGAAGCCGGCATCGAAAGAGAGTGGCAGGGCAGCCAGCAGCGTGTCGGCAGCGTTGTTTTCGAGATAGCTCGCGACGCTCCTGGCGCCGGCGACCATATTGCGGTGCGAGAGAACCACCCCTTTCGGTTTGCCTGTACTCCCCGAGGTGTAGAGGATGGCCGCCATGTCGGTATCGATGACCCGGTGGCCGGCGTCAGCAGTTGCCTGCAGCAGATCGTTCCAGCCCAGGTAGGCGAGTGGGCCGGTACTCGCCGGCAGGGAGTCGGCGTTGACCAGGATGACGTGCCGCAGATCATGGCATGCAGAGAGCGCTGCAGTCAGCAGCGACAGGCGTTCGGGCGAGGTGACGAGCGCCCGCACATTGCAGTCGCGCATGATGTAGGCCACCTGGTCGGCCTTGAGCAGGGGGTTCAGCGGTACGAAGACGCAGCCGGCGGCAGTGGCGCCAAAACTGGCAACGACGGTTTCCAGCCGCTTCTCGAGGTAGATCGCCACCCGTTCGCCGCGTTGCAGGCCGAGGGCGATGAGACCGCTGACGAAACCGGCGATGGCTTGCTGGAGCTTTAAGTAGCTCATCGACTGTTTGCCGTAGGTCAGCGCGACGGCGTCCGGTTGGCGATTTGCCGAGTTCGCGATCAGTTCAGGGAGCAGGCTTGCGTCAGTCATTCTTATTCAGGTGGGCCGGGTCAAGTGGATGGGGACGGATTTTAACAAGCTCTCGTGGTTTCGGGGTTGCTGGCGTAAGCAGGAAGTAAGTATTGATCATTATGATTCGCTGGAAGTCATGATAAGTGACTCGATTGTGGGAACTTTTTGAGGAGGAGACAATAGTGAGCGAAGACGTCGTTGCACGGATTGAGGCCAATCCGAAGTATCACGATCTGGTACATAAGCGCAATTCATTCGGCTATATCCTGTCGGTCTTGATGATCATTGCCTACTACGGCTACATCCTGTTGATTGCTTTCAACAAGGAATGGCTGGCTGGCAAGCTGGGTGCCGGGATGGTCACGTCGATCGGAATTCCGCTGGGGGTAGGCGTGATCATCTTCACGATCGTCCTGACCAACATCTATGTTCGCCGTGCCAACACCGAATTTGACGATCTCAATGCCGAGATCCTCAGGGAGGCGAACAAGAGATGAGCAGCCAATCCACACGCAACATTTTCGGCCTGACCTTGGGCCTGCTTGCTGCCGGCGGCGTTTTCGCGGCGGGTGCCGACCTTGGCAATACCACGAAGCAGGCCACCAACTGGGTAGCGATTGCGATGTTCGTCGTCTTCGTCGTGATTACCCTGGGGATCACCCGCTGGGCCGCGATGAAAACGAAGACGGCGGCCGACTTCTATACCGCCGGCGGCGGCATTACCGGCTTTCAGAACGGTCTGGCGATTGCCGGCGACTACATGTCCGCAGCATCGTTCCTCGGCATCTCCGGTCTGGTCTTCGCCAACGGCTTTGACGGGCTGATCTTTTCGATCGGCTGGCTGGTCGGCTGGCCGGTGATCACCTTCCTGATGGCCGAGCGGCTGCGCAACCTGGGCAAGTTCACCTTTGCCGATGTGGCTTCCTATCGCTTCGCACAAACGCCGACGCGGACCTTTGCCGCGGTCGGCACGCTGGTCGTCGTGGCTTTCTACATGATCGCCCAGATGGTCGGTGCCGGTCAGCTGATCAAGGTGCTGTTCGGCCTCGAGTACGTCTACGCGGTGATGATCGTCGGTCTTCTGATGATGTGTTACGTACTCTTTGGCGGCATGACGGCCACCACCTGGGTGCAGATCATCAAGGCCATCATGCTGCTCTCCGGTGCCACCTTCATGGCGCTGGCCGTGCTCTGGCAGTTCAACTTCAACCCCGAGGCGCTGTTTGCCAAGGCCGTCGAAGTACACACCAAGCACGACGCGATCATGTCTCCGGGGGTGCTGATCAAGGATCCGGTCTCCGCGATTTCGGTCGGCATGGCGTTGATGTTCGGAACGGCGGGTCTGCCGCACATCCTGATGCGTTTCTTTACCGTTCCGAGTGCCAAGGAGGCACGCAAGTCGGTCGGTTGGGCGACCACCTGGATCGGCTACTTCTACATCCTGACCTTCATCATCGGCTTTGGCGCCATCGTCATGCTGACGCAGGACCCGGCATCCTACTACGTGCCGAAGATGGTCGATGGTGTGCAAGCGGTCGGACCGGACGGCAAGCTGGTCTGGGATGGCCTGCGGGGCGGCGGCAACATGGCGGCCATCCACCTGTCGAATGCCGTCGGTGGCAACGTCTTCCTCGGCTTCATCTCGGCGGTGGCTTTCGCGACCATCCTGGCGGTGGTTTCCGGCCTGACACTGTCGGGCGCTTCGGCGGTGTCGCACGACCTCTACGCGACGGTGTTCAAGAAGGGCAAGGCCGACTCGGCGCACGAACTGCGGGTTTCCAAGATGACCACGGTCTGCCTCGGGGTCGTTGCGGTTGGTCTCGGGATCGCGTTCGAGAAGGAAAATGTGGCCTATATGGTGATGCTGGCCTTCGTCATCGCGTGTTCGGCGAACTTCCCGATCCTCTTCATGTCGGTGCTCTGGAAGGACTGCACGACCAAAGGTGCCGTGACCGGTGGCATCGTCGGCCTGGTCAGCTCGGTTGTCCTGACCATCATGTCGGCATCGGTGTGGGAAGCCGTCCTGAAGAATCCCAAAGGCAGCGCGTGGTTCCCGTACTCTTCACCGGCCATCTTCTCGATGACCGCGGCGTTCGTGGTGATCTATGTGGTTTCCAAGCTGGACAATAGCAAGCAGGCTCAGCTCGAGCGTTCGCTTTATCCGGCGCAGAAGGTTCGTTCGGAAACCGGGTTTGGCTCTTCCTCGGCCTCGGGTCACTAAGGGCTAAGTAGTATCCGGATCGGCAAACGGCTCGGGAGTCACCGCACTCCCGGGCCGTTTTTGCTTCATTCCACAGCGGCACCTCTGGATGGCTTGGCGCGCTGGGGAGTATTGGCCGGATAACCGGCGGCGTCGAGCAACTCGTTCCAGGTGGCAGGGGCAAACCCGCGCGCGCTTTGCCGGCCGACGCTGATGCTCGGTAACAGGGATTCTCCGCCGAGTTGACGACCGAGTTCGGCGATTTCTTCTTCGCTGGTGAGCATCTTTTCAGTGAAAGGAACGCCGCGACCATTGAGCAGACTGCGTGCTTGCTTGCAGGTGACGCAACCCGTGTTGGTATACAAGATGACCGGGAATTTCTCGCTTGCCTGGCGAACCGCATAGGGCAACTGCTGTTCATCCACTCCGGTCGTGCTTGAATATTTCATGACCTGACGGGCTCCCGGCGGCGGTGGCAGGTCAGAGATGATGGTGCCGCCGCTTTTCGGATCGATCCAGCGATAGGTCGTCTCGGCGCTGGCCGTGCCGGTGATCAGCAGCACGATGGCGGTGGCGCGGCCAAGGCGCCGGGCGGTGGTGGTGAGCATGTTCCTGATCCTCGAGGTCTTTTACGCCGCGGTCATGCCACGGTGCCGCAGCAGGGCGTCGACCTGCGGTTCGCGGCCGCGGAAAGCGCGGAAGTTGTCGATCGCCGAACGGCTGCCGCCGGTCGACAGGATTTCGTTGAGGAAACGCTGTCCGGTGGCCTGGTCAAAGGGGTTGCCGGTCTCTTCGAAAGCGCCGTAGCAATCGGCCGAAAGCACTTCGGCCCACTTGTAGCTGTAGTAGCCGGCACCGTAACCACCGGCGAAGATGTGCGCGAAACTGTTCGGGAAACGATGCCATTCGGGTGGGACGAAAACGGCTACTTCGCGGCGCACCTCGTCCAGCAGTTCAAGCACGCTGCGACCAGCAGCCGGATCGAAGTCGCTGTGCAGCAACAGGTCGAACAGCGAAAATTCGACCTGCCGCAGGGTCTGCATGCCGCTCTGGAAGTTCTTTGCTGCCAGCATCTTGTCGAACAGCGCGCGTGGCAATGGCTCGCCGGTGTCGATATGGGCGCTCATTTCCTGCAGAACGCTCCATTCCCAGCAATAGTTCTCCATGAACTGCGATGGCAACTCGACCGCATCCCATTCGACGCCATGGATACCCGCGACGCCGATCTCGTCAACGCGCGTCAACAGATGGTGCAGGCCATGACCGGTCTCGTGAAAGAGGGTGGTCACATCGTCGTGCGTGAAGGTCGCCGGCCGCAGTTTTCCATCCTGGTCGCAGACTGGTCGGGGAAAGTTGCAGTTGAGGTAGGCGACGGGCCTCTGGATGCCATCACCGGTCAGCGTTGGCGACATCTCTGGCCGCTTGCGGCGGCTGATTGCCTCGTCCATCCAAGCGCCACCGCGTTTGGTCTCGCGTGCGTAGAGGTCGAGGTAGAACTGACCGATCAGTTCACCTGCGGGTGTCTCGATGCGGTAGAAGCGCACGTCTGCGTGCCATCGCGGTGCATTGTCGGGTTTGATGCGAACGCTGAACAGCGTTTCGATGACCGTGATCAGACCGGCGAGGACCTGGTTCTCGGTAAAATACTGCTTCACTTCCTGTTCCGAGAAAGCATAACGCGCTTGCAGCAGCTTCTCGGAAACGTAGGCAACGTCCCAGGCTTCCATGCAATCGAGATCAAGTTCGCTGCGGGCAAAAGCGCGCAGGTCGGCAACGTCCTGTTCGGCAAAAGGCCTGGCCTTGACCGCCAGATCGCGCAGGAAGTCGAGCACCTGGGACACCGATTCGGCCATTTTCGGCACCAGTGAAACCTCGGCGTAGTTCTGGTAGCCGAGCAGTTGCGCCTGCTCGCGGCGGAGCTCGAGGATGCGTCGAATCAGCGGCGTGTTGTCGAGTTCAGCGGCACCGAATTCGGCAGCACGTGTAGCGTAGGCGCGGTACATCACGGCGCGCAGGCGGCGGTTGTCGGCGTATTGCATGACCGGCAGGTAGGAGGGCATGTGCAGGGTGAACTTCCAGCCGCTCCTGCCGTCGCGTTCAGCGGCTTCTCGGGCGGCTTGTCGAGCGTCGTCAGGCAGTCCGGCAAGTTCGGTCTCGTCGCTCAACACTTCGGCAAAGGCATTGGTGGCGTCGAGAAGATTCTCCGAAAACTTTGCCGAGAGCTGTGCGAGCTCCTCGGCAATCGCCTGGAAGCGCGGCTTGTTTTTTGCCGACAGTTCCGCACCGCTGAGACGAAAATCGCGAATTTCATGGTCGATGATTCGCCGCTGCGCCACCGACAGGCGCGCGTATTCGTCGCTTGCGGCGATCGCTTTGTACTTGTTGAAGAGCTGGAGGTTCTGCCCGACTTCGGCATAAAAACGTGAAACCTCGGGCAGCATGCCGTTGTAGGCGTCACGCCAGGCAGGGATGTCGTTGACCGAGTGGACATGCGCGACCATTCCCCAGGCCCGTGACAGTTCTTCCAAACCGTCAAAGAGCGGTGCGGCGAAATCCGTCCACGTGGCGACCAGGTCGTCGGCAGTCAGTCGCTCGATCAGCGTCCGGCAGCGACCGAGCAGCGTACTGATCGCGGGTTGTACATCGGCCGGTGTCAGCACATCGAAGCGAGGCAGGCCGGAAAAGTCGAGCAGCGGGTTGTCTTGCAGGGTGGGGTCAGTCATCCAGGATTCCGTGGTTCGGTAAGGGGAAACGCGATTTGCGGCGCTCAGCATGGCTAATATTTTACAAGGTCGCGATACGCATGCCACGAAGCATGGCCGAGCAGCGGCATGAAAACAATCAGTCCGAAAAAGAGGGTGAGAAAACCGAGCCCGGTCAGTATGACCACAATCGTACCCCAGAGGATCATCAGCAGCAGATTGGCATCGACGGTGCGCAGACTGGTTCGAATGGCAATGCCGCAGGGGATCTGGCGATCGAGCAGCATCGGTACCGAGACGACGGTGATGGAAAAAACGAACAAGGCCAGCGCTCCGCCGATCATGATCCAGATCAACAGCAGATCGCGATGGTCGGGCGACAGATGGATCTCTGCCAGCAGCTCGAGCAGATCCGGGGTAATCGTTGGCGCCAGCAAGGCGAACAGCCAGGTCGTGATGCGTTCCCAGGTCAGTCCGATCATCGCCAGAAGCAGACCCATCATGGCGAGTTCGGGCGCGTTGCGCCGGCCGCCGGCGAACGAACCGAAGAAAGTCGAAGTCTGGCCCGCCGCGCGGCGGCGGCTGATCTCGTACAACCCTCCGGCGAGAAAAGGGCCGACCAGAAAGAAGCCGGAAGTCGCGATGATGAACAGTCGCCCTTTGTGCCACGCGAAAATCGTGATCACGTCGCCGGCGATCGCAAACAACAGACCATAGGCAAGGCTGGCGATCGGGTTGGCGCAGAGGTCGGCCCAGCCCGCCCCCAGCCAGGCGAACGGCTGGCCGACGGAGACGCTGCGGACTTGCGGCAGGATGTGACTACAGTCAGGGGGGCTGGGCTCCAGAGACATGCGTTCTCCTTGCTGAGGTGAAGCGTAGACGGATGTGTCGTGGTGCTGGTCTCCGGGCTTGGGTCAATCGACAAACGCTTCGCCGGTGAGGCGCTCGCAGGCCTCGACGTATCTGGCGCGGGTGGCGGCAAGCACCGCTGGCGGCAGGCGGGGGCCCGGCGCCTGCTTGTTCCAGGCCAGGGTCTCAAGATAGTCGCGGACGTACTGCTTGTCGTAGGACGGCGGATTGCTGCCGTCGTGGTAGGCGTTGGCCGGCCAGAAGCGTGACGAGTCGGGGGTCAGTACCTCATCGATCAGATGTAGCGTGCCGGCAGCATCAACGCCAAACTCGAATTTGGTATCGGCAATGATGATCCCGCGTGCCGCTGCGTATTCGGTGGCGCTGAGGTACAGCGCAATGGCTGCGTCGCGCGCCTGTGTGACGATTGTTTCAGCGCTCTGACCGGTTGTCGCCAGCAGATCGGCAAGCGCCAGCGCACAGTCGGACTGGGCGCGCTCGAACGAAACGTTTTCGTCGTGATTGCCGACGGCTGCTTTGGTTGCCGGAGTGAAGATCGGTTGCGGCAGCCGGCTCGCAAGCCGAAGACCGGTCGGTAGCCGGATGCCGCAAACACAACCGCTGGCCTGATAATCCTGCCATCCGGAGCCGATCAGATAGCCGCGCACCACCGCTTCGATCGGCAGCGGTTGCAAGCGTTTCACGACCAGCGCACGGCCCCGGACCTGCGCTCGCTCATCGGCGGTCACCACCGTTTCAGGGTCAATGCCGGTCAGCTGGTTGGGGATGATGCCGGCGAGTCTGGCGAACCAGAAGCCGGCCAGCCGCGTCAGCACCTTGCCTTTGTCGGGCACCGGGTCCGGCAGGATGACATCAAAGGCCGAAAGGCGATCGCTGGTCACGATCAGCAGCTTCTCGGTATCGATGGCGTAAATGTCGCGCACCTTGCCGCGGCCGAGGAGCGGCAGACTGGTGATCGTCGATTCAAAGAGGGCTTCGGTCACGTTGTTGATCCATTGATTGAGTGCCATGACAAGGGAATGAGCCGGCGAGTCGATGGCGGGCAGCATCCGCCAATCCCCCAAGAACTCTCGATCGTCAAGCGACCGCCTGCCGGCGGGACACCCCGAGCCGGTCTTGTGGGGGTCAGATCATGTAAGGCTGTGGATCGCCGACACGGACGATCTTCAGCGTATTGGTACCGCCGCTGGTCCCCATCGGATCGCCGGCGCTGAGTACGATCAAGTCTCCATTTTCCACGATTCCCTCATTCCTCAGCAACTGCTCGGCGTCATAGAGCAGTTCATCGCGGGTCGCCGGCCGTTGTTTCATGAACAAGGGAAATACCGACCGGTAGAGGCTCATCCTGGTCACTGCATCGGCTTGCGGGGTCAGTGCATAGACCGGAACCCCGCAGTTCAGGCGGCTCATCCACAGGGCCGTCGCGCCAGTTTCGGTGAGTGCGGCGATGGCCTTGACCTTGAGGTGGTGTGCCGTCCAGAGTGCAGCCAGAGAAATCGTCTGATCGATGCGCGTGAAGACCTGATTGAGGAACTCGTGGTCGAGCGTCACTGCGGCAGACTTTTCGGCTTCCAGGCAGATGCGGGCCATGGCCTCGACGGTTTCGACCGGATACTTGCCGGATGCGGTTTCGGCCGAAAGCATCACTGCGTCGGTTCCGTCGAGCACTGCGTTGGCCACGTCGGAGACTTCGGCACGCGTTGGTGCTGGCGAGGAAATCATCGACTCCATCATCTGCGTTGCCGTGATCGCCAGCTTGTTCTTCTCGCGTGCCAGGCGAATCATGCGCTTCTGCAGTGCCGGAACGGCGGCATCTCCGACTTCGACAGCGAGGTCCCCGCGCGCGACCATGATGCCATCCGAGGCGGCGATGATCTCTTCGAGAGCGGCAACAGCCTCGACCCGTTCGATCTTGGCGATGGTCTGTGCCTGCCCACCCGCTGCGTGGATCAGTTGTTTTGCCATGTACATGTCGGCCGCACTCTTGGGAAAGGAGACGGCCAGGAAATCGACTTCGATGCTTGCCGCGGTGCGGATGTCTTCCATGTCCTTGGCGGTCAGTGCAGGTGCCGAAAGACCCCCTCCCTGGCGGTTGATCCCCTTGTTGTCGGATAGCTCGCCACCGTGGCGAACGACAGTGAAGATCTCCGAACCGACGACGCGCTTGACGTCGAGGACGATGCGACCATCGTCGAGCAGCAAAACGCTACCGGCTGAAACGTCACGCGTCAGTGCCTTGTAGTCGAGGCCAACACGCTCGGCATTGCCCAGTTCGCATTGGGCGTCGAGGATGAAGCGTGCGCCGTTCTCGAGCCTGGTCTTGCCGTCGGCAAATTTTCCGACGCGGATCTTGGGTCCCTGAAGGTCGGCGAGAATCCCGACCGGGCGGCCGACTCGGGCGGCCACCTCACGAACCATTTGTGCACGGGCAACATGGTCTTCCGGTTTGCCATGCGAGAAGTTCAGGCGCACAACATCGACGCCAGCAAGGATCATACGCTCCAGTACTTCGTCATCGGATGACGCCGGACCGAGGGTGGCAACGATCTTGGTATCGCGTGACAACATGGGGTTTCCTTGCGAGAGGGGCGCCCGAAAGCGCCCCTGATGGTCGGTTAGCGGGCCATTACGCGGACCATTTCCAGCACCTTGCAGGAATAGCCCCATTCGTTGTCATACCACGAGACGACCTTGACGAAAGTGCCGTCGAGGGCCATCCCGGCTTCGGCATCAAACACCGATGTGCAACTCTCGCCACGGAAATCGGTGGCCACCACCTTCTCGTTCGTGTAGCCGAGAATACCCTTCATCGGACCTTCGGAAGCCGCCTTCATGGCTGCACAGATTTCTTCGTAGGTGGCGTCCCTGTTCAGCTCGACGGTCAGGTCGACGACTGAAACATCGGACGTCGGAACGCGGAAGGCCATGCCGGTGAGTTTCTTGTTCAGCTCGGGAATGACCTTGCCGACGGCCTTGGCCGCACCGGTCGAGGACGGAATGATGTTCTCGAGGATGCCACGGCCGCCGCGCCAGTCCTTGTTGGACGGGCCATCGACGGTTTTCTGGGTAGCCGTGGCGGCGTGCACGGTGGTCATCAGACCGCGCTTGATTCCCCAGTTGTCATGCAATACCTTGGCGACGGGCGCCAGGCAGTTGGTGGTGCACGAAGCGTTCGAGATGATCGTCTGGCCGGCATAGGTCTGGTCGTTGACGCCGAACACGAACATCGGTGTGTCGTCCTTGCTGGGGGCGCTCTGAATGACCTTCCGGGCGCCGGCGGCGATATGCTTCTGGCACGATTCGGTGGTCAGGAAGAGGCCGGTCGAGTCGACAACGATGTCGGCGCCCACTTCATCCCACTTCAGCTCGGCCGGGTCCTTGACGGCAGTCAGGCGAATCTTCTTGCCATTGACGACCAGGGTGTTGCCTTCGACCGCAATGCTGCCCTGGAAGCGACGATGCACCGAGTCATACTTGAGCATGTACGCCAGATAGTCGGGGTCGAGCAGGTCGTTGATGCCGACCACTTCGATGTCCGGGAAGTTCTGTACGGCAGCGCGAAAAACCATTCTACCAATACGGCCAAAGCCATTGATCCCTACTTTGATTGTCATGAAACGATCTCCTTGAGAAATTACAACAGTGATCTCACAGTGCTAAGCGGGTAGGTCACCGTGAAATCGAGAAAGTCAAACCACTGGCCGGCAGGTGCCGACACTCCAAAGCGATCGGTGCCGACCACGGCACCGTCGCGTCCAACATATTCAGTATTGATCCGTGACCCTTCGAGAGCGCGAAACGATCGCGATCCGGCCAGGGGATCGGCCGGGTTCTGGCGCAGGTGGCGACGCGGGAAGAGTGCTGCGACATCGGCCAGTCCATCAGCATGTCAGGATGGCCGGAGCTGGCTTGCTGGGCTGTGCCCACGGCAAGGGTGCGGACGACGCTGGTCAGGGGGGGAAACGCAGTAGGCACGATATTTCGCTGGTTCGGGGCGGGGGGTTCGGTCGCATGGACAAATTATCCGCCAAAATGAAAGGCTTCGCCACTGTCCGTTACGAAGCATTGGGGGGCAGGGTGCCGTACTGCTGGGCGGGTATCGGGCAGAGACTGCTTCTGTTCTCCAGTGAGTGTGCCATTGAAAAGCAAAAACTAACGATAAATAGAAAAAAGTTTAACTTTTAATAATCGATTTGGCCGCCTACACTTGTCGCACATTATTCAACACGGAGACAAGCATGGACCAATCGAATCGTTACGCCGACCTCAGCCTGAAGGAAGAAGACCTGATCAAGGGGGGCAAGCACATTCTGGTGGCGTACAAAATGAAGCCGAAAGCCGGCTATGGTTATCTTGAATCGGCTGCTCACTTTGCCGCAGAATCTTCCACGGGCACAAATGTCGAGACCAGTACTACCGATGATTTCACCAAGGGCGTCGATGCTCTGGTCTATTCCATCGACGAAGCCACCGAAGACATGCGCATCGCCTATCCGCTGGATCTGTTCGACCGCAACATGACCGACGGCCGCATGATGATGGTATCGATTCTGACGCTGATCATCGGCAACAACCAGGGCATGGGCGACATCGAGTACGGCAAGATCCATGACATATTCATTCCCGAGCGCGCCATTCAGCTCTTCGACGGCCCGGCCAAGGACATCTCGGATCTGTGGCGGATCCTTGGCCGTCCGCTCAAGGATGGCGGCTACATCGCCGGCACGATCATCAAGCCCAAGCTGGGGCTGCGTCCGGAGCCGTTCGCCAAGGCTGCCTACCAGTTCTGGCTGGGCGGCGACTTCATCAAGAATGATGAGCCGCAGGGCAATCAGGTGTTCTGCCCGGCGAGGAAAGTGTACCCCCTGGTCTATGACGCCATGAAGCGTGCGATGGATGAAACCGGGCAGGCCAAGATTTTCTCCGCCAATATCAGCGCCGATGACCATTACGAAATGCTCCATCGCGCCGACTTCATCCTGGAAACCTTCGGCCCCGATGCCGACAAAGTCGCCTTCCTGGTCGACGGTTTCGTGGGCGGCCCAGGCATGATCACCACCGCCCGCCGGCAGTACCCCAACCAATATCTGCACTATCACCGTGCCGGTCACGGCATGATCACCTCGCCATCCGCCAAGCGCGGCTACACGGCATTGGTGCTGGGCAAGATTGCGCGTCTGCAAGGGGCATCCGGCATCCATGTTGGTACCATGGGTTTCGGCAAGATGGAAGGTGAGAGCTCGGACAAGAACATCTGTTACATGCTGGAGCGTGACGAGTGCCAGGGCCCGGTCTATTACCAGAAGTGGTACGGCATGAAGCCGACCACCTCGATCATCTCCGGCGGCATGAATGCACTGCGGTTGCCGGGATTCTTCGAGAATCTCGGCCACGGCAACGTCATCAACACCGCCGGTGGCGGTTCCTATGGCCATATTGACAGCCCGGCGGCCGGCGCGCTTTCTCTGCGGCAGGCTTACGAGTGCTGGAAGGCTGGCGCCGATCCGATCGAGTGGGCGAGGGAGCACCAGGAGTTCGCACGCGCCTTCGAGTCCTTTCCGGGTGACGCCGACAGACTCTATCCGGGTTGGCGCGAGAAGCTCGGCGTTCATCGCTGAGCCGGGGGTCGGTGGCCAGAAGGCGTGGGCCGATGGTAGGCTGACGGTTGCCTGACACCGATCGGATGAGTGGTGTACACGTACACGAGGGACAGGAAATGACCGACAAGGAGCAATTCAGGGTAATCGAGGAACCTTTCTACCAGCCGCAAGGAAACGAGGTGTCTCTGTACGAAGCCGCTTACGCGGCGCGCCTGCCGGTGATGGTCAAGGGACCGACCGGCTGCGGCAAGTCCCGCTTCATCGAATACATGGCCTGGAAGCTCGGCAAGCCCCTGATCACCGTCGCCTGTAACGAAGACATGACCGCCTCGGACCTGGTCGGACGTTACCTGCTCGAAGCCAACGGCACACGCTGGCTCGACGGGCCGCTGACCACCGCCGCGCGCATCGGCGCGATCTGTTACCTCGACGAAATTGTCGAGGCGCGTCAGGACACGACGGTGGTGATCCACCCCTTGACCGACCACCGGCGTACTCTGCCGCTCGACAAGAAGGGCGAGTTGATCCACGCGCATCCCGATTTTCAACTGGTCATCTCGTACAACCCTGGCTATCAGAGCCTGATGAAGGACCTCAAGCAGTCGACCAAGCAGCGTTTTGCGGCTTTCGAGTTCGACTACCCCGATGCCGATCTGGAGACCGCCATCCTCTGCAGTGAAAGCGGCATCGATCACCGCATTGCCGAGCAACTGGTGAACATCGGCGCCGCCGCCCGCCGGCTCAAAGGTCATGGTCTCGATGAAGGGGTCTCGACGCGTCTGCTGGTCTACGCTGCAACCCTGATCAAGGGCGGAGTCGCGCCCCGTGACGCCTGTCGAATGGCTCTGGTGCGACCGATCACCGACGACCATGATATCTGCGACACCCTGGATCACGCGATCGACGCGACCTTTGCCTGATCGCAATGGAACGTAAAAGCATGCCAGCGAGCTCGAGCGCAGACGAGCAGGCGGGTGCTGCCTGGAGCGAACGCCTGCGCCTGTACCGCGAGCAACTCGACTGCCGCTTTCCACAGGTCAATGAGGTCTTCGAGGACTGTCTGGTCGAGGCGTTGCGCGTGCTCACCGCCGAGGGTGTCAGCGCCTACCTCGACTACGCACGTTTTCTGAGTCGCATGGGGCGTGGCGTCGAACCGGTGCTGGCATTCCTCGAGAAGTGGCCAGCAATTGCCGCCATCCTCGGTGAAGACGCCTTGCCGCCGCTCACCCGGACCGTGCACAGACTCTGGAAATCCCCGAATGGCAAGGCCATCCCCCCTTTCCTGCAGAGCCTGGCGGCGGTTGCCCGACGGCTGGGTGCGCGCGAGCAGATGCAACATTACCTGGACCTGACGCTGGATTTCATGGAGCGCACCACCGGTTCAATCCATGGTATCCACCAGACCTTCGCCAGCCCAGGGCTCCCGGAGTTTTTTGCGCAGGCGCCGCGGCTGCTCAATGTGCTGACCATCGCCGGGCTCAGGAACTGGCTTGACTACGGCATCCGCAACTACCACAACCATCCCGAACGGCAGCGTGCCTACTTCAGCCTGCAGTCGGCCGACAGCCGCGCCGTGCTCCAGCGCGAGCGGCACGGCACGCTCCTGCTGGACAACGAACGCCGGCTCGATCTCTACCTGCGTGCGCTGTGGCAAGACAGCGCACAACTGGTTCCCTACGCCAGCGACATCGACCAGACACGGCCGACGGTTCCCTACGACGACCCGTCGGGAATCCGTCTGCCCGACGTCCTCGACGACGCCAGCGGTGTTTCCGGCATCGACCGCTATCGCGTCACACTGGCCCATATCGCAGCGCATCGGCGCTGGAGCCAGCCGATGTTTGCCGACAACTTCAGCCCCATGCAGCGCATGGCGATCGAGTTCTTCGAAGACTGTCGCATCGAAACGCTGATCCTGCGCGTCTATCCTGGCCTGCGTGGCAGTTTCCTGGCGCTGCATCCGAGGCCGGTGGAGGGTGCCTGCAACCCGAAGACTCATTCCTGCCTCCGCCATCGTCTGGCGATGCTGTCACGTGCCATGCTCGACCCAGAGCACGGCTACCAGGACGTGATCCTGCTGGAGTTCGTGCGGCGCTTCCAGGAAACGCTGCAGCCGGGCGATTCGAGCAGCGAAGAAATCGCCCGGCTCGCACTCTCCTACGTCGCACGTACCCGATGTCAGAGCGACCAGCTGGCCAGCGTCTTTTTTACCGATAGCGAGGTCAGCTATCGTGACGACAATCGTCATCTCTGGCGCTTCCACGAGTTGAGCGACGACGAGGAAATGTTCGACGAGCCGCGTTCAACGATCTCCGCTACCGAGGTCGACCGTCTGCCGCCGCGCCACTACCCGGAGTGGGACTACCAGAGCCAGAGCTACCGGCCGGACTGGGTGAGCCTCTACGAATCGCTGCACCCGAGCGCTGACGCCCGTGACATCGATCGCCTGCTCGAAAAACACGCAGCGCTGGCTCGGCGCCTGAAGCGCCTGCTGGATCTGCTGAGACCCCAGGAACGAGTCCGCATCCGCTATCAGGAAGACGGCAGCGAACTCGATCTCGACATGGCCATTCGTTCGCTGATCGATTTCAAGGGCGGCGCCCATCCGGACCCGCGCATCAACATGAGTCACCGCAGCAGCGGCCGCAATCTGGCGGTGCTGCTCCTGCTCGACCTCTCGAAGTCGCTGGCCGACCGGGTCAAGGTCGGCACGAACGGTGGCCAACAGAGCATTCTCGAACTGAGTCAGGAAGCAGTATCGCTGCTCGGCTGGTCGATCGAGCAGCTCGGCGACCCCTTCGCCATTGCCGGTTTCCACTCCGACACCCGTCACGACGTCCGCTACCTGCACCTCAAGGGCTTCAGTGAAAGCTGGGGCGATCCCGTCAAGAGCCGCCTCGCCGCGATGCAGGCCGGCTATTCGACACGCATGGGTGCGGCGATGCGTCACGCCGCGCACTACCTCGGCGCACAAAAAACCGAAAAGAAACTGCTGCTGGTCCTGACCGATGGCCAGCCTGCCGACGTCGACGTCCATGATCCGCGCCTGCTGATCGAAGACGCCCGCAAGTCGGTCGGTGAACTCGACCAGCAAGGCATCTTCACCTACTGCATCAGTCTCGACCGCAAGGCCGACGACTACGTCAGCGACATCTTCGGGCGGAGGTTTTCGGTGATCGACCGCGTTGATCGTTTGCCGGAGCGGCTGCCCGAATTGTTCATGGCGCTGACTCGGTAGAGGGGAATGGGTCTGCTGATCCCTGGAGCGCCGCAACAATCATCCCGGAGGGCGCGCGCGTACCCGATAGCGTTCTGGTCGATCAATGGCGCATGGCTGGTGGCGCGGGCCCGCTGCTCAACTGCCGCGTCGCGTAGGACTGCGAAACAGCGCCGGCATTGCAGCACCGGCTCTGGCGCTCTGCGGCGCCCGCGGTGCATTCGGCAGCAGCGCCTGACTGGCGCGCGCCGGCGTTGACGCGCTCGGGCGTGCCGGTGGCATCGCCGAGGTCTTTGTCCGCTGCGTACCGGCCTTGCCCTGGCCATCGCGACCGCCTCGTTCGACAGCTTGCGCTGCGGTCAGCAGCTGGGGCGGCGGCTGACCGGGTTCAAATCCCGGCACGATCTGGCGATCGATGCGACGCGTCAGCAGTTTCTCGATGTCGGCGAGCAGCGCGTTTTCCTCAATCGAAACCAGTGAAATGGCTTCGCCGGTGCTCCCCGCACGCCCGGTCCGACCGATGCGGTGGACATAGTCCTCGGGAACATTGGGAAGCTCGAAGTTGACCACATGTGGCAACTCTTCGATGTCCAGACCGCGCGCGGCAATGTCCGTCGCCACCAGGACACGCACCGTGCCGGCTTTGAAGCCGGCCAGTGCCCGCGTCCGCGCCGGCTGGCTCTTGTTGCCGTGGATCGCGGTGGCCTCGATGCCTTCCTTGCACAATTGCTCCGCCAGCCGGTTGGCGCCGCTCTTCATGCGCGTGAACACCAGCACCTGTCGCCAGTCGCCCGACGACACCAGATGGGTCAGCAGTTCGCGCTTGCGCCAGGCATCGACCGGGTGGATGCGCTGGGCAACCAGTTCGGACTCGGCGTTGCGGCGTGCAACTTCGATCATCGCCGGCGCGTGCAGCAGGCCGTCGGCGAGCTGGCGAATCTCGTTGGAAAAGGTGGCCGAGAACAGCAGGTTCTGGCGCCGCGCCGGCAGCAGCGCGAGGATGCGCCGAATGTCGCGAATGAAGCCCATGTCCAGCATGCGGTCCGCTTCGTCAAGCACCAGGATCTCGACATGTGCCAGGTTGGCGGTCTTCTGCTGCAGGTGATCGAGCAGGCGACCCGGCGTGGCGACGAGGATATCGACGCCGCGGCGCAAGGCTTCGATCTGCGGGTTGATGTTCACGCCGCCGTAAACCAGGGTGGACTGGAGCGGCAGGTACTGTCCGTAGGTGCGCACGCTCTCTTCGACCTGCGCTGCAAGTTCGCGGGTGGGGGTCAGGATCAGCGCCCGTACGCGCCGGGGGTGATGCGCAGCAGCGGGAGAAGCTGCCGACAGCCGCTGCAGCAGCGGCAGCGTGAAGCCGGCGGTCTTGCCGGTGCCGGTCTGGGCGCCGGCGAGAACATCACGTCCAGCGAGAATGACCGGAATGGCTTGTGCCTGTACTGGCGTCGGTTCGGTGTAGCCCTGTTCGGCGACAACACGCGTGAGTTCGGCCGCAAGGCCGAGTAGGGCAAACGATTGGGACAAGAAAATCTCCTGCAAACGACCTGCTGCGGCATGGCGCCATCAGAGCCGGTCCAGGCGGATACCACGATTTTGGGGGTGGGATGATACGGGGTACTCGGCACTTGCCGAGGGGAGAAACCGCGAGAAAACCAAACTGCCGACCGGATGAAACGCAGCTCGTTTCCGGCCGGCACTATACACGGTTTGGCCCGGCCCAAGCAGATTATCGGCGCTGGCCGATCCGTCGACAAGCGGACAAGCGGCTGCCTGCTGCCTGCGACGTGCCCCTCTGTTACAATTCCAGGCTTGTCCGATGCGGGCTGGTGGACCTTCGGGGAGGCGCCAGCCCCCCGGTTTCTTTTCCCTAGATAGAGGCAATCATGCAACCCACAGCGAAACCCAAAAACCCCAATTTCTCATCAGGTCCCTGCAGCAAGCGCCCGGGCTATGATGTCAGCGCCCTGTCACTCAACACCCTGGGCCGCTCGCACCGCTCGGCGCTGGGCAAGAAAGCCCTCGCGCTGGCATGCTCGGAAACCGCTCGCATCCTCGGTTTGCCGGAAGGCTATCGCGTCGGCGTCGTGCCGGGGTCGGACACAGGTGCGGTGGAAATGGCGATGTGGTCCCTGCTGGGTCAGCGCGGTGTCGACGTTCTGGTCTGGGAATCCTTTGGCGCGGGTTGGGCGACGGACGTGGTCAAGCAACTGAAACTTTCCGACGCGCGCGTCCTGAAAGCCGATTATGGAGACATCGTCGATCTCGCGCAGGTGAATTTCGATCATGACGTAGTGTTTACCTGGAACGGCACGACTGCCGGCGTCAAGGTGCCCAATGGTGACTGGATTCCGGATGAGCGCGCCGGTCTGACGATCTGCGATGCCACTTCGGCGGTTTTCGCCATGGACCTGCCCTGGGACAAGCTCGACGTGGTGACCTTCTCCTGGCAGAAGGTCTTGGGCGGTGAGGGCGCACACGGCATGCTGATCCTCGGCCCACGCGCGGTTGCTCGTCTGGAAAGCTACAGCCCGCCGTGGCCGCTGCCCAAGGTGTTCCGCCTGACCTCCGGCGGCAAGCTCAGCGAAGGCATCTTCCGCGGGGAAACGATCAACACCCCTTCGATGCTCTGCGTTGCCGACTATCTCGACGCCTTGCAATGGATCGAAGCGATTGGCGGCGTCCCGGCGGCGATCGCGCGCAGCGAGGCCAACCTGGCGGTGATCGCCGGGTTTGTCGCCGCCAACGACTGGATCGCCTTCCTGGCCAAGGATCCGGCAACGCGCTCGAACACCAGCGTCTGCCTGAGCGTGCAACTCGACGCTGAGCAGGTGAAGAAGCTCGTCAAGCTGCTCGACAGCGAAGGCGTTGCTTTCGACATCGGTTCGTACAAGGACGCGCCGGCAGGGATTCGCATCTGGTGTGGGTCAACCGTCGAAACTGCCGACCTGCAGGCGCTGATGCCATGGCTGGCCTGGGCCTATCAGCAGGTCGCCGCCTGATTCCCGTCATTTCACCGATCACCTATCCGGGTCACATTGCCATGTACAAGGTCAGAACCTACAACAAGATTTCGATCAAGGGTCTTGATCGATTCCCGCGTCAATCCTATGAAGTCGGTAGCGACATCGCTCACCCCGACGCTTTTCTCCTGCGCAGCCAGAAGCTGCAGGGTATCGACGTTCCCGCCTCGCTGCTGGCCGTCGCCCGCGCCGGTGCCGGGGTCAACAATGTGCCGGTCGCAGAGTACGGCAAGCAGGGGATCGTGGTGTTCAACACCCCGGGAGCCAATGCCAACGCCGTCAAGGAACTGGTGATGGCCGGCATGCTGCTGAGTGCGCGCGGCATCGTCGACGGCATGAACTATGTACAGTCGCTCGCCGATCTCAAGGATCCGGCGGAGATGTCGCCGCTCGTCGAGAAAGCCAAATCCCGCTTTGCCGGCCACGAGATCCGTGGCAAGACGATCGGTATCGTCGGCCTCGGAGCCATCGGCTCGATGGTCGCCGACATGGCGCTGGCGATGGGCATGGCGGTGATCGGTTTTGACCCGGTGTTGTCGATCGATGCAGCCTGGCGCCTGTCGAACGAAGTCAGCCGCATGGAAAACCTGCAATCGCTGCTCGCCCGTTCCGACTACGTCTCGCTGCATGTGCCGGCGGTCGATGCCACCCGGCATATGCTCAACGACGACACCCTGGCGGTCATCAAACCTGGTGCCGTGCTGCTCAATTTTGCCCGGGATGCGATCGTGGACTCGGCGGCAGTCCTGCGCAGTCTTGACGCCGGTCGGCTCGGCAAGTACGTCTGCGATTTTCCCGAGCCCGCTCTGCTCGGACACCCGCGAATCATTGCCATGCCGCACATCGGCGCGAGTACCGAGGAATCCGAGGAAAACTGTGCGGTGATGGCTGCCAACCAACTGGTCGACTATCTGGAAAATGGCCACATCGTGAATTCGGTGAACTTTCCGAAGATCAGCATGGAGCGCAGTCCGGGCACCTCGCGGATCACTTTCTCCAACGACAATGTTTCCGGTGTTCTCGGCCATGTCCTGTCGATTCTTGCCAACCACCAGGTCAATGTCGTGGACATGATGAACAAGAGCCGCGGCGAACTGGCCTTCAACATCGTGGACGTCGAGAAAAAGCCTTGCGAAGAGGTAATCAACGCCATCAAGGCGGTTGAACGCGTGATTCGCGTACGCGTGCTCTAAGTTTCTGCCCGAAACGGCGAGCTGGGCCGGCTCGCCAGTTGCACTCCCTGTGGCTGGAACCAGGTCGATCGAACGCGGGTCATAGGCCGGTCAAGGCGGTTTGGCCTCGGCTTTCGCCGGTCCGCCGCATCGATGAACGGAGGAATCCATGCCGCTTCAACTGCTCGCAAACCTGGGCTGGCACGAGGTCTCGGTCCTGCTCTTCGCGCTGCTTCTGGCGCTTGTCTTCTTTCTGGTCCTCCGCCAGAACCAGAAGGATTTTCTCGAAATCGAGGCCTGGGTGACCGAAGAGAATTCTGGGCTCTAGTCTCCGCGTGAGCGGCAACCCGGCGCTCCCCCGGATCTCCCGGATGCTCCGGCCAGTCGTCAGCGCATTACTCAGAACGAGAATGGTTGCGTTTGGACGGCGCAGCGTGCGCGGCTGCCCGCAATGTTATAGACTCGCCACGGGCGTGGATCGGTGGACGCGGATTCACGATCTCGTACACCTCAATGGACAAGAAGAGTAAAGGGGCTGACATGAACGTTGAAATGGAAAAAGAAAATGCGCCGCCGCTAGAGGCGGTCGGCGATCCGCTGGTGGGGCGCGAAGACCGGCGTACCGGACTCAGTGTGGATGCGCTGCAGCGAGCCATCCTCGACAAACTGGTCTATGTGCAGGCGCGCTTCCCGCAGGTGGCGACGCGGCGTGACTGCTTCATGGCGCTCGCGCAGGCGGTACGCGACCGCCTGTTGCAACGCTGGGTACAAACTGCGCGCACCTATCGCGATCGGGGCAGCCGTACCGTCTGTTACATGTCTGCCGAATTCCTGATCGGTCCGCAACTCGGCAACAATCTGATCAATCTCGGGATCTTCGACAAGGCCCGGCAGGCCACCCAGGAATTCGGACTCGATCTGGAGATGCTGCTCGACCAGGAAGAGGAGCCGGGGCTCGGCAACGGCGGTCTCGGACGCTTGGCGGCGTGTTACCTCGACTCGCTGGCAACCCTCGAAATTCCCGCCATCGGTTATGGCATCCTGTATGAGTTCGGTATCTTCACACAGGCGATTCGCGATGGGCAGCAGGTCGAGCTGACCGACAAGTGGTTACGTGCCGGGAGTCCTTGGCTGATCCACCGTCCGAATATCGCTTTCGACATCAAGCTCGGCGGTCATACCGAATTTCAGTTCGAGGCAAACGGCGAACGCCGCCTGCGCGTGCAATGGGTCCCGGCAAAGGTGGTTCGCGGTACCGCCTGGGACATGCCGGTACTGGGTTACGGAGTGAACACCCCGAACCGGCTCAGGCTTTGGAGCGCCGAGGCGCCGGAGAGTTTCGATTTCGCGGCCTTCAATGCCGGCAACTACCATGAGGCCGTCGATGCCCAGATTCGCTCGGAGACCATCACCAAGGTGCTGTACCCGAACGACGAAACCGAAGCAGGCCAGGAACTCAGGCTAGAACAACAGTACTTCTTCGTGGCTTGCTCACTGAAGGACATGATCCGCCTGCAACTGCAGCGCGAGAAGAATCTCGATCATTTCGACGAGAAGTTTGTCGTCCAGCTCAACGATACGCATCCGTCGATCGCCGTGGCGGAACTGATGCGCCTGCTGGTCGATGAATATATGATGGAGTGGGATCAGGCTTGGGCGATTACCTGCAAGACCTTCGCCTACACCAACCACACGCTGCTGCCGGAGGCGCTCGAAAAGTGGCGACTGGCCTTGTTCAAGCGCGTGCTGCCACGGCATTTCGAGATCATTTGCGAGATCAACCTGCGTTTCCTCGACGAAGTGCGGATTCGCTATCCGGGCGACGACGCGCGGCTGAGAAGGATGTCGCTGATCGACGAGGATGGTGCGCACTACGTGCGCATGGCGAATCTCGCCGTTGTCGGCAGCTTTGCGGTAAATGGCGTGGCCAGGCTGCATTCCGAACTGCTCAAGTCGGATGTCCTCAAGGACTTCTACGAGATGTGGCCGGAGAAGTTCAACAACAAGACCAACGGCGTCACGCCGCGCCGCTTTGTGCTCCTGGCGAACCCGACGATGTCCGGGCTGATCGAGGAAACCATCGGTGCCGGCTGGGTGACCGACATGACACGGCTGCGCGAACTCGAACCGTATGCCAACGATCCCGCCTTTCGCGAATCCTGGCGGCGGATCAAGAGCGGCAACAAGAACCGGCTGGTCGGCGAGATCAAACGTTTTGTCCATGTCGACGTCAATCCGGCGTCGATGTTCGACATCCAGGTCAAGCGTTTTCATGAGTACAAGCGGCAGCACCTCAACATCCTGCATGTGGTTTCCTTGTACAAGCGCCTGAAGGACAATCCCAACCTCGCCACCGCGCCCCGCACCGTGATCTTCGGGGGCAAGGCAGCGCCGGGTTACTTCATGGCCAAGCTGATCATCCGGCTGATCAACGCCGTCGCCGACGTGATCGGTCGCGATCCGGCGATGCATGGCAAGCTGCAGGTGGTTTTCTTTCCGAACTACAACGTCAAGAATGCCCAGTTAATCTTTCCCGCAGCCGATCTGTCCGAACAGATTTCACTGGCCGGCAAGGAAGCTTCCGGGACCGGCAACATGAAGTTCCAGATGAACGGTGCGCTGACCATCGGCACGCTCGACGGTGCCAATGTCGAAATCCGCGAGGAAGTCGGCGACGACAACTTCTTCCTGTTCGGGATGAGCACGCCCGAGGTCATGGAACTCAGAAGGACGGGCTACCGACCACGGGCTTACTACGACGCAAACCCGCACCTGCGTGAAGTAATCGACCTGATTGCCAGTGGCTTCTTTACCAAGGGAGACCGGGAAATCTTCCGGCCTCTCGTTGATCATCTTCTAAACCATGATGAGTACATGGTATTGGCCGACTTTCAGTCGTACATTGATTGTCAGGCCAGAGTCTCGGAAGCCTATCTGGATGTCGATCGCTGGACGCGGATGTCGATTCTCAACGTTGCACGTTCAGGTTTCTTCTCTTCCGACCGGTCGATCCGCGAGTACTGCGACGAGATCTGGAAGGTGAAGCCGGTGCGCATCGAACTCAGTCAGCTGTCGAGCAAGGACATGCAGTTTACACGTGCCCTTGCCGGAGAAGATTGAGTGATCGCAGCCGGGGCAGGCCGGAGGACCGGCCTGCCCCGGTCCCATTTCGCCTTTTT
>NZ_JDSS02000024.1:255337-259424 GCF_000584955.1 Candidatus Accumulibacter vicinus | reverse complement strand
ACCAGCGCCGGACCTTGATGATGTGCGCCATCTTGGTGGTCGGAGCAAGCTCGACATAAGCTGTCGGACCATGCCAGCGATAGCGCTCGCCGGAGAGCAGGTCGTGCGCCTGGTACTGCTCGTCCTCGGGAATTCCGAAGGAGCCCAGTGGCACATGCAGGATCGAGTGGTGCGCGTGGAAGGGGTCGAGATTGACCACGCAGATGACAATGTCCGAACGGTCTTCGGTCATTTTGGCATAGGCAAGGATGTTGGGGTTGTCGGCATTCAGGAAGAGCACATTGTTATAGGTCTGCAGGGCAGGGCATTCCTGGCGGATCTGGTTGATCCGGGTGATGATGTCGACGATGTTGCCCGGGGCTTTCCAGTCGCGCATCTTGATCTCGTATTTCTCCGAGTCGAGGTACTCTTCCTTGCCGGGAATCGCCTCGTTCTCGCACAGCTCGTAGCCGCTGTAGATGCCGTAGACGCTTGACAATGTCGCGGCCAGCACGGCGCGCATGATGAATGCCGGGCGGCCGCCGAACTGCAGGATCGGTGGCAGGATGTCGGGGGTATTGGCAAAAAAGTTGCCGGTAAAGTACTCCTTCATCTCGCCACAGGTCAGTTCGCTGACGTACTCGGTCAGGTCATGCTTGTGGTCGCGCCAGGTGAAGTAGGTGTAGGACTGGGCGAAACCGACTTTCGCCAACAAGCGCATCATCTTCGGTTTGGTGAAGGCTTCGGCCAGGAAGATGACTTGCGGGTGCTGCCGGTGCACTTCACCAATCACCCATTCCCAGAACGGCACCGGTTTGGTGTGCGGATTGTCGACCCGGAAGGTGGTGACGCCCTTGCCGATCCAGAACAGAAAAATCTTGAGCATTTCCTGCCACAGTCCGGTGCGGTCGCTGGTTCCGAAATTGAGCGGGTAGACATCCTGATATTTCTTGGGCGGGTTTTCGGCGTACTTGATCGATCCATCGGGACGATGGAAAAACCAGTCCGGATGCTCGGTGACATAGGGATGGTCGGGTGAACAGTTCATCACATAGTCGAGCGCAATCTCGATTCCCAACTCACGGCAGGTGGCGACAAACTGCTCCCAGTCGTCCCAGGTGCCGAGTTGCGGTTCCAGTGCCATGTGGCCGCCGTGTTTGTTGCCGATCGCCCAGGGACTGCCGACGTCGCCCGGTACGGCTACCAGACTGTTGTTCTTGCCCTTGCGAAAGCTATGGCCAATGGGGTGGATTGGCGGCAGATAGACGACGTCGAAGCCCATCGCCTTGATGTCGTGCAGACGACGGATGCTGTCCTGCAGTGTGCCATGCCGGTACGGCAGATTGCCTTGCGAACGCGGGAAGAACTCGTACCAGGCGGCAAAACGGGCAATCGGCCGATTGACCATGATCGCCAAGGGGGGCGTCATTTGATGGCCCTCGCTGCGATCAGGGTAACTGGCCATCATGCTGCGCATGACCTTGCCGATGCCGAGGTCGATGGCACCACGCTGCTCACCGGCAGCCAGCGCAGTTTCGATGGCCGCGATGATGCCCAGCATGCGGCTGAGATCTTCGCCTTGTGCCACGGCGGCCGACTTCTTGAGGATCACCAGACCCTCCAGCAGTTCGCTCCTGAGGTCAGCACCCGGCACGCTTTTCTTGGTGATTTCGTCGACCCACGACAGATAGGTTTCGGCATAGGCCTCGATGGTGTACTCCCAGCGACCGATCGCGGTGACGGTAAGCTCGCCGAACCAGCGGTCGTTGTCACCCTGCGTCATCGGGCTTTCCTGCCACTCACGGTCCCCGGCCTGGCGTGCCTTGAGCACGGCCGCCAGCTTGAAGTGGCCCTCCTTGTAAATGTCGGCACTGACGGTGACTTTCTCGCCGACGACGCGCTTGATGGGGAAACGGCCGCCGTCTACTTGCGGTTCGACCGCTTCGATGACCACACGGGGGTATTCTTTGGGAATCATCATCCTGCTGCTCCTAAATCCTAATCCTAAATCCTGAACCGGCGAGGCCGGAAGCGTTGGGTCTGTAGGGTGACGGCCGGTGCGCGCCGACAGCGTGCAGGCCGACGGTCGCGAGCCGGGCGTCGCCGTGGCCGTCGACAACCGCCGACATCACTTCACCAGCGAATCGTAGAGTTGTTTCGTTTGTTGCGCGATGCTCGACCAGCTAAAGACTTCGCGCGCCCGTTGCTGGCCTGCTGCGGCCATCGATGCGGCGAGTTCCGGGTGGTCGAGAATCTTGTTGATCGCGGCCGCCAGATCGCGCGAAAAGACATCCGGATTGACCGGCTCGAAAGGGGCTACATGCAGTTGCTCCAGCGGCACCAGGTAGCCGGTGACGCCATCGACGACGACTTCCTTGATGCCCCCGACGGCACTCGCCACGACCGCAGTGCGGCAGGCCATGGCCTCAAGGTTGATGATCCCGAAAGGCTCGTAGATCGACGGGCAGCAGAACACCGTGGCATGCGAATAGAGCTGGATCGCTTCTTCCTTGCTCACCATCTCCTGTATCCAGACCACGTTCTGGAAACCCTCCTGGCGCACATGCTTGACCGCAGCCTTCATCTCGGCCAGGACTTCGGGGGTATCGGGGGCGCCGGCGCAGAGTACGACCTGCGCATCGGGATTGATGTAATGAATGGCATTGACCAGGTGGACGATCCCTTTCTGACGTGTGATTCGGCCCACGAAGAGGACCATCGGCTTGTCGGGGTCGATGCCGAACTTTTCGAGGGCAGCGGTTTCGTCCGTCGGGTGGTACTGGTCGACATTGATGCCGTTGTAGATCACCGTGATCTTCGCCGGGTCGATGTCGAAATGCTCGAGGATGTCGGCCTTGGTTCCCTGTGAGACGGCGATCACTGCGTCGGCCATGCTCAGTGAGGTCCGTTCGACCCATGACGACATGTCATAGCCACAGCCGAGCTGCTCGCGTTTCCATGGGCGCAGCGGTTCCAGCGAATGCACCGTATGCACCAGCGGAATGCCATAGAGGGTTTTTGCCAGGATGCCGCCCAAATGTGCGTACCAGGTGTGTACATGCACCAGGTCGGCGTCGACCTGATCGCTCAGCGTCTGGAGGTTGGTTTCGAAGGTATCCAGCGCACCGCTCAGTTTCTTGTCGACATGCGCGAAACTTCCCTTGCCGAAAGGGTAGCCCTTGATGCGTACGCCATCACTGCTGACCGCATCCTGGTCACCAAAGGAGCGGACTTCGACATGCATCAGCTTGGCGAGTTCGCCAGACAGATACTCAACGTGAACTCCGGCTCCGCCGTAGACGTGGGGAGGGTATTCTCGCGTCAATAGGAGTACTTTCATTGCGGCACTTTCTATGCTGTGGTTATGAGGTGGACGTGCTCTCGGCGCGTCGTTTGAAGGCCCTCTCATTGTAGCGGGAAAGGCGTTGGCCGGCCATGTCGGCAGCGCTGTTGGGCGTCGAATCGGGCTGCCTCGGGAGAAAGATCCGCGGTCGCGGCCAGCCGGCCAGGCGACAGGGAGTGTCCTGGCATCCGATGGCGACGGCGGCGGGCAGGACGGGTAGAATACGCCCATGAATCTGCTGGCCATCGAGACCTCGACCGATCTTGGCTCCATTGCCCTCTGGTGCGATGGCGTCGTGCTGCGGCGTTTCTGTCCGGTCGGTGTGGCGCATTCGGAAACGCTGCTGCCACTGATCCGCGCGACGCTTGGCGAGGCCGGGCTTGGCTTTGCCGATCTGCACGGGATCGCTTTCGCGGCCGGTCCCGGCTCGTTTACCGGTCTGCGTATCGCTTGCGGAGTCACCCAGGGTCTGGCCTTTGCCCATCGGCTACCGGTCATTCCGATCGGCACCCTCGACGCCATGGCGCTGGCCAGCGGGGGGGAACAGGTGCTGGTACTGCTCGACGCCCGCATGGGTGAAGTCTATTACGGCTGGTTTTCTGCGGCGGTGCCGCTCGGTGCGGTCGGGGTCTGCCAGCCGTCGGCGTTGCCGCTTCCCGACTCGGCGGGTTGGCTGGCTTGTGGTAATGGCCTTCGCGCCTATCCATTGCTGCGTGCGCGGCTGGCCGGCTGCGTGCACCTCTGGCAGCCCGAACTGATGCCCGC
>NZ_JDSS02000024.1:253561-254960 GCF_000584955.1 Candidatus Accumulibacter vicinus | reverse complement strand
CGTGGTGCGGGGATCGATGTGGCTGCAGCGGCGCCGCTGTACGTCCGTGACAAGGTTGCGTTGACGGTCGCCGAGCGCCTGGCGATGGGTGGCAAAGCATGAGCGCCGTGCTGACAGCGAGGCTCTCGATGTTGCCGATGTACCCTGCCGACCTTGACGAGATCATCGAGATCGAAAATCGCATTTATCCGTTTCCCTGGTCGCGGGCCAATTTCGTCGATTCGATCGCCGCCGGCTACAGTGTCTGGGGGGGGCGTCTCGCTGACGAGTTGGTGGGCTACTATGTCCTGATGATGGTCGTAGACGAGGCGCACTTGCTCAACATCAGTGTCGCCGAGCAGCGCCAGGGAATGGGGATTGGCACCTGCCTGTTGCGCCACGCCATGCGCCTTGCCCGGCAGGCGGGGGCGACCAGCGTCTTGCTTGAGGTACGCCCGTCGAACGTGCAGGCGCTGGCAATCTATCAGCATTTCGGTTTTCGACAGATCGGCGTGCGACGTGGCTATTATCCGGCAGAAAAGGGGACCGAGGATGCGCTGGTAATGCGGCAGGTACTGCCTGGGGGGAGAAATGATCGCCAATAAACCGAGCGGTGGGCCGCTGACGCGCGCGCAACTGTTGCACGAGATCGGCCTGTCGCCGCAGTGGCAGTTGCGCGAGCAGCGCGCGGTGGCGCTTGCCGCGCCGGCGACCCTCCCGGACGAACGGCGTCCCGCGTTAGCAAACCCGATCACCGCCATCGCCGGACTCGCGCCAGCGCCCGCCGCACCCGCTGTCATGGCCTCTGCGCGGTCGCAGGCTATCGCCGGCATGTCCTGGGAGCAGTTGCAGCACAGTGTCGCCGCCTGTCGGGCGTGTACGCTTTGCCAGCAGCGGCGGCAAGCGGTGCTCGGTGTCGGCGATCTCGCCGCCGACTGGCTGTTCATTGGCGAGGGGCCGGGAGCTGAAGAAGACGCGCGTGGCGAACCTTTCGTTGGCCCGGCCGGCCAGTTACTCGATGCAATGCTCGCGGCGATCGACCTGCAGCGGGGCGAGGATGTCTACATCGCCAACGCCGTGAAGTGTCGTCCGCCCAACAATCGAACACCGGAGGCGGCCGAGATCGCAACCTGCGCACCCTATCTGCAGCGACAGATTGCGCTCATCCAGCCACGACTGATCGTTCTCCTGGGCCGCGCAGCGGCGCATGCGCTGCTCGGTGAGGTCGGCTCGCTGGCCAGCCTGCGCGGCCAGACCTTCACTTATCCTGCGCCGCAAGCCGGTGGACACGCCATTCCGGTGGTGGTTACCTACCATCCGGCTTACCTGTTGCGCACCCTGCCGGACAAGGCCAAAGCCTGGGAGGACCTGTGCCGGGCACGCAGACTGATGCGTGCAGCCCAGGCCGCCGCTGCGCAAG
>NZ_JDSS02000024.1:251007-253130 GCF_000584955.1 Candidatus Accumulibacter vicinus | reverse complement strand
ATGTCATGCGACTGCGAATTCTGATCCTCCTGACCCTGCTTGCCGGTCTGCTCTCCGGCTGCGGTTACAATACTTTTCAGAGCGGCGACGAGGCGATCAAATCGGCCTGGTCAGAGGTGCTTAACCAGTATCAGCGGCGAGCCGACCTGGTACCGAACCTGGTGGCTACGGTACAGGGCTACGCGAGCCACGAAAAGGACGTGCTGACGCAGGTCACGCAGGCGCGCGCGCGGGTGGGTGCGATCCAGGCGACGCCGGAACTGGTCAGTGATCCCGAGGCCTTTGCCAAGTTCCAGCAGGCGCAGGCCGGTCTCAAGAGCGCGCTGTCACGTTTGCTGGTGGTTGCCGAAAATTATCCCCAGTTGAAGGCCGATGCCGCTTTCCGCGACCTGCAGGCGCAGCTCGAAGGCACCGAGAACCGGATTACCGTGGCGCGTAACCGTTACATCAAAGCGGTCGAGGGCTACAATGTTTCGGTGCGTACCTTTCCAAACAATCTCACGGCGATGATCTTCGGCTACACCGTGAAGCCGAATTTCAGTGTCGAGAACGAGCAGGCGATTTCGACGGCGCCGAAGGTTGATTTCGCCAGACCAGCGCCGGCGTCGCCTGCTGCTGCACCGACAGACGCCGGCAGGCCGGCGCCGGCAGCCAGTTACTGAGCGGCCGTGCCAAGCCTTCCGGCCCGTCTTGCAGTCTGGCTGTTGGGCCTGTTGCTGCTGGTCGGTGCAGGTTTTGCCCGTGCCGACGAACAACAGGCGATTCCCCGGCTGGCGGCGCGGGTGACCGACCTGACCAGTACGCTTGACGTCGAGCAGCACCGACGGCTCGATGCCAGGCTGGCTGCGTTCGAGAATGCCAAGGGATCGCAGATTGCCGTTTTGATCGTTCCGACGGTCCAGCCGGAAAGCATCGAGCAATACGCGCTGCGCGTCGTCGAGTCCTGGAAACTGGGGCGCCGCGGCGTCGATGACGGCGCGCTGCTGCTGATTGCCAAGGATGATCGGAAACTTCGCATTGAGGTGGGCTATGGTCTGGAGGGCGCACTCAACGATGCGACCGCGAAGCGAATCATCAGCGAGACGATCGGCCCGCGTTTCAAGAAGGGCGATTTCTACGGTGGCATCGATGCCGGGGTCACCGCGATGATGCAGGTGATCACCGGCGAAGCGCTGCCCCCTGCGGCACGCGTCGAAGGCGCTCGGCGTGCCGATGTCGACGATCATTTCGAGATGCTGCTGTTGATCGGTTTCGTCCTGGTCTTTGTGGTTGGCGGCGTTCTGCGAGCCATTTTTGGGCGTTTTCTGGCGGCTGGCATGGTCGGTGTCGCCGCCGGGGTGATCGCTGCGATGCTGATCTCGTCGCTGCTGATCGCTGCTGTCCTGGGTGTGGCGGCCGCCATCGTTTCCCTGTTTCTTGGCATGCGTGGCGGTACCGGCTGGTCATCCGGCGGCATTTCCTGGGGCGGTGGTGGGCGTAGCTCCGGGGGGTTTTCAGGGGGCGGCGGCAGCTTCGGCGGCGGCGGTGCTTCGGGGGACTGGTGATGCGATTGCAGAGAATTTTTCGCCATCTGGTGCTGCCGCACTGGTGGGTGTTGCGCGCACTTCCCGCGGCATTGTTGCAGCGAATCGAACGGGTGGTTGCTGCCTCGGAATCGACGCATCGTGGCGAGTTGCGCGTGGTGGTCGAGGCCAATCTGCCCCTGTCCGGCCTGTGGCGCGGTCAGTCGGCACGGGCGCGGGCGATCGAACTGTTTTCGCAGTTACGGGTGTGGGACACCGAGGAAAACAGCGGCGTGCTGATCTATCTGCAGTTGATCGACCGGCGTGTGGAAATCGTCGCTGACCGCGGCATCAACGCCTGCGTTGGGCAGGAATTCTGGGAGGGTGTCTGCCGCCAGATGGAAAGTGCTTTCCGAAGCGGGGATTTCGAGGGCGGTACCCTGCTCGCATTGCGCACGATCACCGCAGCGCTGGCTGAACACTTTGCTGCCACAGGCGAAAAGTCCAACGAGTTACCCAACGCCCCGCTGGTGCTTTAGTGTAAGAGCCCTGAAAGCCGCGCCCGCGACTCGCCCCCAACCCTTCTCCCACTTGCGGGCGAAGGGTTGGGGGCGAGAAATC
>NZ_JDSS02000024.1:240356-250609 GCF_000584955.1 Candidatus Accumulibacter vicinus | reverse complement strand
TCGGCTGGGTGAGGTGATCGAGAGGCAGGACATGCGTCTGCTTGACTGTCTGCAGGGCAATGCTGGTCTTGATGCGGGCAACGCCCGGCAGACACAGCAGGCGCTTCATCATCAATTGGGAAAACACCGCCAGATCGGGAACCACGATACGCAGCATGTAGTCCGCGTCGCCACTGACGGAGAAGCAGTCCGTGACTTCCGGCATGGCCGCGATGGCGTTTTCAAAGGCCCCGCTGGCCGCATCGTTGTGTCGTTCGAGGATCACCTGGGCAAAAGCGGTGACCCCCAGGCCGAGCGCCGTGGGGGCAAGCAGCGCGACATAGCCGGCGATGATGCCATCTTCCTCGAGCCGCTGGATGCGGCGACTGATCTGTGACGCGGAAAGACGGATCTGCTCACCGAGGGTTGCGTTGGTGGCGTTGCCCTTGCGCTGTAACGCATCGAGCAACGCAAGATCGTAACGGTCGATGGTGATTTTTGACATGATCGGTACTTTTTATGCATGAAATATGCGCAGTATAGCGGTTTCTGCCCATAGATCAATCAGCAGGGAATGGCTCGGGCCAGTTCAGAGGGCGTTGTCGTCGAGCTGGCTGACGTCATCCCGGATTTCCTGATTGGCTTCATGGCGGCCCTTGACGAGCCACATCGCGCCGCTGACGAACATCCCGAACAGGGTAATCACCACGTAGATCGAGATGTTGGCGCGCATCATCAGGAAATAAAGACCCGTCATGGCCAGGATCGACAGGTTCTCGTTGAAGTTCTGAACGGCAATCGAGTGTCCGGCACCCATCAGGATGTGGCCGCGGTGCTGCAATAGTGCATTCATCGGCACCACAAAGAAGCCGGAGAGCGCACCGATCAGGACCAGCAGGGGAATGGCGAGCCACAGGTGATGGACGAAGTTCATCACCAGCACGATGATCCCCATGGCGATGCCGAGCGGAATCACGCGCACGGACTTGCGCAGGGTGATCATTCTCGCCGCGCCAGCGGCACCCAGCGCCACACCGACGGCAACCACGCCCTGCAGCATGCTCGACTTCGAGAGGCCGAGATGGAGCGCCGTTTCGGCCCATTTGATGACGATGAACTGGAGGGTGGCGCCAGCGCCCCAGAACAGGGTGGTCACTGCCAGCGACACCTGGCCCAGGCGGTCACGCCAGAGCAGTACCAGGCAATGATTGAACTCGCGCAGCAGATACCAGGGGTTCTTGTGCAGCACACGGTGATCGACGCCGGTGTCGGGAATATAGAGGTTGAACAGTGCCGCGAGCAGGTAGAAAACGGCGACAAAGCAGAGCGACATTTCGCCGATGGTATCGACGCCGGTATCAATGACCGGCAAATCGAAGGCGAGCAGGCTGTAGGCGACCTCCGGCTGGATCAGCGTGCCGCCGACGACGACGCCGAGGATGATCGCACCGACCGTCAGCCCCTCGATCCAGCCATTGGCGACCACCAGCAGACGGTGCGGCAGGTATTCGGTGAGGATGCCATACTTGGCCGGCGAGTAAGCGGCCGCCCCGAGACCGACGACGGCGTAGGCCAGCAAGGGGTGCGCATCCCAGTACATGATCGCGCAGCCGAAGATCTTGATCCCGTTGCTGATGAACATGACTCGCCACTTCGGCATCGAGTCGGCAAAGCCGCCCACAAAAGCCGCGAGTAGGACATAGGAGACGGTGAAGAAGGTCTTGAGCAGCGGTTCGTACTCGCTCGGCGCGTGCATTTCGCGCAGGAGCGAGATGGCAACGATGAGCAGGGCATTGTCGGCCAGCGCTGAAAAGAACTGCGCAGCCATGATGATGTAGAAGCCGAAAGGCATTGGATATTATGATGCCCTGTGGGTTGGGTGTTGGCCTTATACCATGAAAGGCGCCAACTTGTTAGCAGAACCCCGTGGCCGGGTGCTGCGCATTGGACCGGCACAGATCTGGCTCGCCGGGCTGTTTTGTGTTTGAATCTGGTTTAAAGGAAAAAGGAGAGATGGCTGGTGGCTGATCGTCGATTACAGGTATTTCAAGCGGTGGCCAGACACCTGTCCTTTACCAAGGCTGGCGAGACGCTGTACATGACGCAACCGGCCGTGACCTTTCAGATCAAGCAACTCGAGGAACACTTCAACACCCGTCTCTTCGAGCGCGGTGGCGGGCGAATCTCGCTTACTCCGGCCGGAGACCTGGTGCTCGATTACGCGGAGCGCATCCTTGGACTGACCAAGGAACTCGACGTCCGTGTCGCCGAGATGACCGGGCAGATGAGCGGCAGCCTGCTGGTCGGGGCGAGCACGACGATTGCCGAATTCATGTTGCCGCCGATCCTTGGCGAATTCAACGTCCGTTATCCACAGGTGCGTGCGCGGCTGACCGTTGCCAACTCGGAATCGATCAGTAACGCCATCGCCGCCCATACCCTTGACATCGGCCTGATCGAATCGAACACCAACAATCATCCCAGCCTGCAGTGCGAAATCTGTGGCGACGATGAACTGCAGGTGGTGTGCACGCCCCATCATCCCCTGTCCAAGCGTAGCGATGTCGATGCGCGCAGCCTGTTGGGGTACGACTACATCGCACGTGAACCGGGTTCGGGCACCCGCGAAGTCACCGACGACTATTTTCGGGCTTGTGGCGTCGATCCCGAGAAACTCAGGATGCTGATGGAGTTGTCGAGTCCGGAATCCTTGAAGGGCGTGGTGGCGACCGGTCTGGGCTACTCGATCGTGTCGCGGGCGAGTTTCGAGAAGGAACGGCAACTCGGAACGCTCGTCGCCGTTCCGCTGCGACCGCGACTGAAGCGTACCTTGTCGCTGGTCTATCCTAAAGAACGCTTCCGCTCCAGGGTGGTGCTCACCTTCGTCGACTTCGCCAGGAACAAGCTGCGCGAGCTGTCTGCCTGATGCCGCGCCCGATTGAAGCCCGCATTGATCTGGCGGCGCTGCGTCACAATTACCTGGTTGCGAAAAGGCATGCCGGTGCGGCCAGGGCCTGGGCGGTGGTCAAGGCCAACGCCTATGGGCATGGCCTGCTGCGTGCGGCGACAGCGCTCGGCGAGGTCGCCGACGGTTTCGCCCTGCTCGACCTCGATGAAGCGATCATCCTGCGCGAGGCCGGTATCCGTCAGCCGATTCTCCTGCTCGAGGGTTTCTTTGCCGCGGCCGATCTGGAAATCTGTGCGACGTATCGGTTGAGTGTAGTCATTCATCGCCTCGAACAGTTGCAGATGCTGCGTCACGCCGCTCTGCCGGTCCCCCTTCCGATCTACCTCAAGCTCGACAGCGGCATGCATCGCCTCGGTCTCTCCGGCGGGCAGATTCCGGCCGCGCGCCGCGAACTGACGGCGCTGGCTACGGCGGCGGCTCCTGCCCCGGTGACCTTGATGACGCACTTTGCCGAAGCCGACGCGGTCGGCGGTGAGCGCTGCATCAACTGGCAGCTCGAACGCTTTACCCGCATGCTCGCCGATTGGCCGGAGGCCGCAAGCCTGCCGATCTCGGTCGCCAACTCGGCCGCCATCCTGCGTTACCCGCAGACCGCGTATGCCTGGGTACGGCCCGGGATCATGCTCTATGGCGGCAGCCCGTTCGCCGCTCAGGAGGCCGCGAGCCTCGACCTCAAGCCGGTGATGACGCTGCGCAGCCGGATTCTGGCGGTGCAGGAAATCGGCGTCGGCGAGCGCGTCGGTTACGGCGGCACCTTTGTCGCGCAGCGGCCGACACGCGTCGGCGTCGTCGCCTGCGGTTACGCCGATGGTTATCCACGCCATGCGCCCAGCGGCACGCCGATTCTCGTTGCCGGTCAGCAGACGCAAACGCTCGGTCGAGTGTCGATGGACATGCTCGCCTGCGACCTGACCGATCTGCCAGGCACCGGCGTCGGCAGCCCGGTGGTCCTCTGGGGCGAGGGTCTGCCGGCCGACGCGGTAGCGGCCGCTGCACAGACCATCAGCTACGAGCTGTTCTGTGCACTGGCACGGCGCGTCCCGGTCGTCGAAATCTGAGCATGGCGCGGCCGGGGAACCCTTCAAAAACCGTTTTCACCTGCAGCGAGTGCGGCGCCAGCACCGGCAAGTGGCAAGGCCAGTGCCCCGCTTGCGAGGTCTGGAATACGCTGGTCGAGACGATGGTCGAAGTGCCGGTGGCCACCGGCAGCCAGCGGCGTTTTGCCGCGCTCGGCGGCACCGCCGGACTGCAGACGCTTTCCGACATCGAAGCGCGCGAAGAGGATCGGCTGCCGACCGGCATCGGCGAGTTCGATCGGGCGCTTGGAGGCGGGCTGGTCAGCGGGGGCGTCGTGCTGATCGGCGGCGATCCGGGAATCGGCAAGAGCACGCTGTTGTTGCAGGCGCTGGCGGCCCTGTCGGCGACACAGCAGGTGCTCTATGTCAGCGGCGAGGAGTCCGGCCAGCAGGTGGCGATGCGCGCGCGGCGGCTGGCGCTCGACACCGGCAAACTGAAACTGCTGGCGGAAATCCATCTCGAGAAGATTCTCGCCACGCTGCAGTCCGCGCAGCCGCAGGTGGCGGTGATCGATTCGATCCAGACGCTGTGGTCGGAGCAGCTCAGTTCGGCACCGGGGTCGGTCGCGCAGGTGCGCGAATGCGCGGCGCAGCTCACCCGCCTGGCCAAGCAGACCGGCATCACGGTGATCCTGGTCGGCCACGTCACCAAAGAGGGCGCTCTGGCCGGGCCGCGCGTCCTCGAACACATCGTGGATACCGTCCTCTATTTCGAGGGGGACACGCACTCGAGCTTCCGCCTGATCCGGGCGGTCAAGAACCGCTACGGGGCGGTCAACGAAATCGGTGTCTTTGCCATGACCGACCGCGGACTGAAGGGGGTGAGCAACCCTTCGGCGATCTTTCTGTCGTCACACGGCAGCGATGTTCCCGGCTCCTGCGTGCTGGTCACCCAGGAAGGCACGCGGCCGCTGCTGGTCGAGATCCAGGCGCTGGTCGATCAGGCGCACGGCAACCCGCGCCGCCTGACGGTCGGGCTCGACGCGCAGCGACTGGCGATGCTGCTGGCGGTCCTGCACCGCCACGCCGGCATCGTCTGTTTTGATCAGGACGTTTTCGTCAATGCCGTCGGTGGCGTCAAGATCGGCGAACCCGCGGCCGACCTCGCGGTGCTGCTGGCGATCGTCTCGTCGCTGCAAAACCGCGCCTTGCCAGCCAAACTCGTGGTGTTTGGAGAAGTGGGCCTGGCCGGTGAGATCCGCCCGGCGCCGCGTGGTCAGGAACGCCTTCGGGAGGCCGCCAAGCTCGGCTTCACGCGCGCGCTGATTCCCGAGGCCAACCAGTCCAGGCAGGCGATCGGCGGCCTCGAAGTGATCGCCGTGCGGCGCGTCGAAGAAGCGGTCGGACGGTTGCGCGAGCTTGAATGAGGGGCGCCCTCGACGCGTCGTGGGGGGAGGTCATAGCACGAAGATCGTGAATATTCCCGCCTTACCCGATTGGATCAACGGGTGCAGACGTTGACGCCCTCCCGTTGCGAGCGGGTCGCGATCAATCGCCTCACCTACAACGTGCGCCACTGGGGCCCGGACGATGCGCCACTGCTGCTGATGCTGCATGGCTGGATGGATTCTTCGGCCAGCTTTCAGTTCACGGTTGATGCGCTCCGTCACGCGTGGCATGTGGTGGCGCCGGACTGGCGTGGCTACGGGCAAAGCGAATGGCTGAACCGCCGCTATTGGTTCGCCGATTACTACGCCGACCTCGATGCGCTGCTCGATCGCTATAGCCCCGGTGTGCCGGCACGCATCATCGGCCACAGCATGGGCGGTGGGGTGGCGAGCATCTACGGCGGCGCCCGGCCAGATCGGATTGCCGGCCTGCTGATGGTCGATTTCCTTGGCCTGCAGCCAAACGCAATCCACGAAGCACCCGGCCGCATCCGCGAATGGCTCGACCACGCACGCGGGACGCCGAAGCTGCGCGCCTACGCCAGCCGCGATCAGCTTGCTGCGCGACTGCTGCAGTCCAACCCGCGACTCCTCCCGGAACGGGCCGCATTTCTGGCGACGCATTGCGCAACCGAGCTGCCCGACGGGAAGTATGTCGTTGCCTGCGACCCCTGGCACAAGGTCCCCTCGCCCCACCTCTACCGGATCGAGGAAGTCATGGCCTGCTGGCGGGCGATGACTGCTCCCGTCCTGCTGGTGACGGCTGATGAAGGCTATGTGCAGCAGCGCTTCGGCAAGTCTCCCGACGAACTGCAACGACGAATGAACTGCTTCGCGAAGGGAAGCGTTGCTTGCATTGACGATTGCGGGCACAACGTGCAGCACGATCGGCCGGAAATGCTGGCCGAGCTGATCGAGTCGTTTTTCGCAACAGTGCCAGATTGCATGCTACGGCGATAACCAGTTGCGGCACTCCGGAGCAACCGCATCTCGATTTTGGTGGTTAGCCCACCCCGCGACCGGCCGATCCTATATCGAACGCATCACGCCGAATCCCGAACGCGATGCGATCGTCTCCACCTGCTGGAGCACCCCGGAAAATATCCATGCAAGATGGAAACTCCTTGCGCAGACCCTCTTGACAAGCACCGCGTCGTTGTCGTCAAGCAGGGGTTTTCGGTTTGTTGCCGCTGCCGGAGGCGCTGCTGCCGGCCTGGGTCCCGCGGTACGGCCGAAGGCCCCAAGCCAATTCGTGTTTCGGTGAAACTCAGTAGCTCAAGGTCTTGGGCAGTTCCTTCGCCTGTTGCACCCAGGACTCAACCATGGCCAAGGAAGGTGCTTGCTTGGTGATCTGATGGCTGGCGTTGGTCTCGACAATCTTGGCATGCAGATTGTCGGCGCGGCGGGTTGCCAGTTCCTTGACCGTATCGACGCCGGCCTTCTCGAGCAGGTCGGAATAGACTCCGGAGACGCCCTTGATGCGGGCCAGATCGGCCCGGTTGGTGAGCTCCAGGATGACGCGGGTCTCACAACCGCAAGCGCTGGCGAGGACTTTTCTCTGTGCCGGCGCAGCGGCTGCCGCGAGAAGCTGTTCATTGTTGAGGATTCCATTGGCCTTGAGCTTTTCGATCAGCTCAGGGGTGCTTCCCTGCAAGTCTTTTACTGAGACGGTCATTTCGGTTTTCTCCTCTGGTGTGGTGGGCTGAAGCGAAGCTTGCATGTTGCCGGAATCTCCAGGTCAAGCGGGTATTCGGCGGAGACAATTCTAATATCGAATCATGGTGTTTCGCGAGCAGTTGAGGCAAAGATGCCGAATGGCCCTGATTCCGGGAAAATGGACGGGTTGGACGGTCGAAGGGTAGAAATCCAAGGACACTTCTGCGGTCTTTTGCGGTATCTCTTGAAACACGCAAGCATCGACCGCTGCGCTTTGGCCAAAACGCACGCGCGACGGATCAAACCGCCTACAGCCCGGCGAGCGCCGCCACCCAGGCTTCGGCACTCGGCCGCAGCAGTTCGAGGATCGGCCGCGGATAGACGCCGACCGCCAGAATCAACAGGGTCGGCAAGAGCAGCAAGGCCAGCTCGCGCGGCAGCAGGTCTTCGGCGGTGGCGAGGTCGGGATTGCGCAAGGGACCGAGAAAGGCTTGCCGGAAAGGCGACAGGAAGGCTGCGGCAGCGAGCACCATGGCGAACAGCGCTGCGAGGCCGGCACCGGTATGGCTATGCAGCGTTTCGACGATGATCAGCAGTTCTCCGGGGAAGCCGCTGGTCCCCGGCAGGCCGATGCCGGCCAGTCCGAAGAACAGGAAGAAGCCCGACAGGAGTGGCATGCGGTGGATCACGCCACCGAGCTGGCTGAGGTCGGTCGAGTCGCTTCGGCGCTGCAGGAAAGCGAGGACCAGAAAGCCGCCGCTTGCGGCGACGCTGAAGTGCAGCAGTTGCAGGAGCGCTCCCTGCAGCGCCGAAACCGAGAACGATGCCAGTCCCAGCACGACCAGCCCGACATGCGACAGGCTCGCGTATGCCAGTACGGCGCGCAGATTGCTCTGTGCCAGTGCTGCAACACTACCGTAAAGGATGGCCACGGTACCGAAACCGGCGAGCAGCCAGTGCAGCTCGCGCGCCGCGAGTGGCGCCAGTGGAATGGCGAAGCGGATCAGCCCGTAGACGCCGAGTTTGAGTCCGACCAGCACGGCCGTCACTGCCGCCGGCGCACCCATCGCCAGTGCGGGCAGCCAGGTATGCAGCGGCAGCAGCGGCACCTTGACGCCAAAACCGGCGAGCAGCAGCAGGAACACCAGATACTGGGTTCGCTCCGGCAGCGCTGTCGCCAGCAGCGTTGGCAGATCGAAGTGCAGCGCGCCGCCCTGTTCGGCATGTCCGAAAGCGAGCGCCAGGAGGCCAAACAGCAGCGGTACGCCGCCCGCGAGCATGACCAGGAAATAGCGCACGGCGGCTGCCTGGCGGCTGGCACCCAGGCCCCACAGGCTGACCAGGAAGTACAGCGGCAGCAGCGTGAACTCCCAGAAGCAGAAGAACAGGATGCTGTCGAGTGCGCAGAAGACGCCGAGAGTGGCCGCTTCGAGCAGCAGCAGCAGGGCGAAGTACACGCCGGGGGGGGCTGCGGCTGCAGCCGGCGCATGCCGTCGTCGCCAGCCGGCGACGATCGCACCACAGAAGAGCAGCGCCGTCGCCGGCAGAAAGAGCAGCGAGAGGCCATCGACGCCGACCAGGTAGTGGATGTTGACTCCCGGGATCCAGCTCGCCGAATCCAGCAACTGGAAGTCGGGGTCCTGACTATCGAAGGTGGCGACGATCAGCAGCGAGCAGAGCAGCGTCAGCACCGCGCTGCTCAGGGCGACCCACTGCGCACCGGCCTCGCGCCGCCACAGCGTGGCCAACAGCGCGCCAAGCAGCGGCAGCGACAGCAGCGTACTCAGCAGTGGCCAGGACGCCGGTTCACTCATGGTAGAAATGGGCCGACAGCGTCTGCGTTGCCGTGTCGGTCAACTGCAGCCAGGGTTCGGGGTAGAAACCGGCTGCCAGCAGCACCAGCAGCGTGGCACCACCAACGAAATACTCCATCTTGCCGGTGCGGGCGATGCGGGCTGCCGGCAGATCCCTGGGTCGCGGCGCGAGAAAGGCGCGCTGGAAAGCCCACAGCAGGAAACCGGCGGCAGCGACGTTGCCGAGCGCAGTGGCGATTGTCGGCAAGGCGCCAAAGGTTTCGATCGACGCTTCCAGAACCAGGTGCACAGCGTCGAAACCGGGTGTCCCGGGCATGCCGAGCAGCGCCAGGCCGCCGATCAGGAAGGCGACGGCGATGAAGGGAACGCGGTCGAAGAGACCGCCGAGCCGATCGAGATGGGTGGTGCCAGTACGGCGGTACACGTAACCGACCATCAACAGCATGACCGTAATCGCCAGTCCGAAGTTGACGGCCAGCAGCAGTGCGCCCTGCAGGCCGGCCGGATGCAGCGTAAACAAGCCAATCACGATCAGACTGGTATGGCTGACCACCGCAAAAGCCATCAGCCGGCGCAGATTGGCCTGCCGGAAAGCCATGCTCGCGGCAAAGAAGACGCCGACCATGGCGAAGGCCACGACATAGGGCTGCCAGATCATCACCGCTTCGGCGGTGAGCGGTAGCAGGAAGCGCGCCATGCCATAGATGCCGACCTTGACCCCGAGCAGCAGCACCGGACCCACGGCGATCAGGCCGTAGCCGGCCGAGTTGGGGAGCCAGCCATGCAGGGGAAACAGCGGGGTGCGTACCGCCAGGCCATAAAACAGCAGATAGAAGGCCGCCGACTGGTATTTGGCGATCTGCGGCGTTTCCAGCAATTCGAAGAGGTCGAAGCTCCAGTGGCCGCCAAGGACGTCGGCATGGCTCCAGACCAGGACGATGGAGCCGGCCATGAACAGGCACCAGCCGAAGAGCTGATACTGCAGGAAGCGTGACAGGGCCTGATTTTCCTCTCTGGCCGAAGCCCAGCGCCAGAGCAGGTAGCCGACCAGCGCCAGTTGTACGGCCGAAGCGCCGGCAAACCACAACAGGTTCATGGTCGTGAGCATGGTCATCTGCGACGACTCGATCAGCAACAGCACGCTCAGGAGTTGCACCGGCGAGATCTGCTGGCGGGCCATGCCGTAGAAAGAGAGCAGCACGCCGAGCAGCGCCGTGAGCAGGATGAACAGCACGCTCACCCCGTCGACCGCAGCATGGTAAGCGAACACATCGACGCGCTCGGCGAACTGCAGGAGGCTGGTCGACACGTCAATGCGGGCGTACAGGTCGATCGCCACGACCAGTTCGGCGACCGCGAAGATACGGCCGAT
>NZ_JDSS02000024.1:227513-239990 GCF_000584955.1 Candidatus Accumulibacter vicinus | reverse complement strand
AGGGCGGCGGCCAGCGGCAACCATTGCAGCGTCGCCAGCGGCGGGTAGCCAGCCTGTGTGGCCCAGAGAATTTCACTCACAGGATCACCACGAAAGTCGCCATGACCATCAACATCAGATAGCGCGGTTGTTCGAGCAGCGATTCGATGGCATCCGCGTAGTGTCCGGCGCGTTGCAGCGACTTCTCCATCGCCCCGCCGCCGCTGAGCAGCAGAGCGCTTTCCAGACGCTGCATGCGGTTCGCGAAGTTGAACAGCGCGTGACCGGCCAGGCCGTGGCCACGAATCAGTTCGTCGGCAGCGTCACCGGTGTCAGGGCGTTCATCGTCGCGGGGGGCGCCGACGAGCGGGTCGATGAAACGCTCGTCGAGTGCCCGCACGTCCCGGCCAAGCGCCAGCGTCGGGCGCGTCAGCAGGCTGTTGGCCAGGGGCTCGATCCAGAAACGCTGCAGCGCCGCCGTGTACCCCCATCGTTGCCTGGCCAGCCAGCGCGGCACCGGGGGTGCCGGCTGACCTACCAGATGCATGTACGCCGGCGCGAGCAGAAACTGATACGCGCGCCAGGCGGCATGCAGGCCTGCGTGGCAGGCGGCCAGCCAGAACAGTCCGAGACCGCAGCAGCCGACCATCAGACCGACCTGGGTCACGGTCGAGAATACCAGCGCCGACTTGACATCGCTCTGTACCAGCGCACAGAGGCCGCCGTACACGGCGGTCGCCAGACCGACGACCGCCAGCAGTGCCAGCAGGTCGGGCACCTGTACGAGCAGGCCCTGCAGACGACAGAGCAGATAGACGCCAGCGTGCACCATCAGCGACCCGTAGAAGATCGCCGAAGACGGCGTCGGGCCTTCGAGCGCACGCGCGATCCATGGCGTAAACGGCAGTTGCGCCGATTTGACCAGCGCTGCCAGCACGAAACCGAACGCCAGCAGGCGCGCCGTGACTTGGGCCAGGCCGCTGTCGCCGGTCAGTCTGGCCCACTCGAGGCTGCCCGCCGACCATGTCGCGAGGGCGATCCCGAGCATGAAACCGGCATCGCCAATACGGTTGCAGAGGAAGACGAACAAGGCGTTGCCGGTCGCGACCGGTCGTTCCCAGGCGTAAGCGATGAGTAGCCAGGAACTGAAGCCGGCGAGTTCCCAGCCGACGAAGGTCAGCACCGCATTGCCGGCCAGGACGATCAGCAGGATGCCGGCAAGGAACAGGCTCATGCCGAGAAAGAAGCGCGGAAAAGCGACCTCCCGGTGCAGATAGGTAGCCGAAAAACGTAGTGCAATCCAGGCGATCAGGGCAACCAGCGTCGCCGCCGGCAGGCTGTAGGCGTCGGCCACGAAGGACAGGCGAATCGCTACTGCGCCGATACGCAGCCATTCGCCGGACTCCAGATGCTCCGGCAGGGTGCCGCCAATGGCCAGCAGATCGAAAACCAGCAGGAGCAGCAGCGCCGCGAGCGCGGCCGTGCTGGCGATGGCAGCCGTCAGCGGCTCGCTGGCATCGCCAGCGCCGCGGCGCAAGAGCAAAAGAATGGCGATCAGCGCGGCTGACAGCAGCGGCAACAGCGGCACCAGCCAGAACAGATGGCTGGCCAGGGCCAACATGTCGAACAGCCCGTCGGGTGCGCTCATGCCGTCACCACCGGGCGCCGCAGCAAGGCTGGCGGCAAGGGTTCGCGCTGGCCGGCGAACCAGTCGGACGAACGCTCGGCCTCGGGCACGTCCAGCGCCGGCTGGCCTGTTGCCTGTGGACTCCAGGGTTGCCAGCCGGTCGCCGGCGCGAAGAGATGGATGGCTCCCGTCTGGGGGTGTTTGGCGGCGAGAATGACCCAGTCCTTGCCGATCAATTCCTGCAGGGGGGGCTGTCGCTGGTAGATCGCGCTGATGATTTCCAGCGTCTGTTCGACGATCACCAGCAGTCGCATCGGTTCATGGATCTCGACCATCTGCAGCGGCAGGCCGGTGCGCAGGTCGGAAGTGGCCCCCTGCATGATCCCGAACAGCCCGGTCAGGTTGTGCATGATCTTGCTGCCACAGCCATAGCCTTCGTTATTGACGGTCGAAAAGTAATACTCGAGGCTGATCCCGGCGCCGACCGGGCCAGCCGCCAGCAGGGTTGCTTCGAGTACGCGCCCGTCGGCATCCGGCAGCGGATCGTAGGAAATCAGGAACACCCGTCGATCGAAAAAGGCCCCGCGGCTCATCGTGCGGCGGCCAATGAAAGCCGCCGCCACGGTCGCATGTCCGAGTTCGGGCCGCGCCTGCGCGATGTCCTGACGCCGGTTTGCCAGGTGCGCCTGCGCCTGCTGCGGCGAAGGATCGAGTGGCGCCGACGCGAAACGACGGCAACGCTCGACAGCGTGGCGGCGCGCCGCTTCCTGAGCGTCGCGGCGCAGTGCGGCAAAGGCCTCGCGATGGCTGTCCGGCAGTTGCTCGAGGTCGTACCAGACGAAGCTCTCATCGCAGGTGTTGTGCTCGGCGCCAATGAAGTACGTCGTTTCCGGGATGACGAGTCCCTGCCGTGCGAGTTGTGCACGCAGTGCTGGCCGGTTGGCCATGGCTGCAAAGACGCGTGCATTCGGTCCGCCGTGGCGGCCGGAACAGGCGCCGCAATCGTAGGCGGCGAGATGCGGGTTGTTACGGCTGTCCGAACCGTGGCCGACGATCAGCACCAGCGGCGCGAAGTGGCTTGTCAGGCCGATGCTGCGCAGGAAAGTGCCGACGCGGGTTACCTGCTCCTCTTCGCTGAAGCCGATTCGTGGCGCGTCGCTGCTGGCGACCCGGTCGGCTTCGCCGGGCGCAGCGGTCAATTCGAGTGCGCCTGGCAGCGGCTTGTCGAAGCGGTCGCGAGCGCGCTCAAGCAGTCGCCCCAGACGTCCCGGCGCCAGCGTCCGCGCCAGTAGCGCGAGCAGGGCCCAGGGTGCGGCGGCAATGCTCAGCAGAGCAGCCTGCAGCCAGCCGCGCCGGCTGCCCTGATGCAGGCGTTCGCGCCACGCCAAGCGTAGCTGGCGACGCTGCTGATGCCGACGGTATGCCGCCTCGGTGCCAGGTGGCAGGGTCTCGCGTACGGTATTCGCCGGGCGTACGACGATTGGACACAGGGCTGTCGGCGCTTTGTCGTCGAGGCCCTGCCAGAATATCGGGGTGCCGAAGAAACCGGCGGCACCAAAGGTTTCAAAAGCCGGGTTGACCTCTTCGAGATGGCGGCGACTGCCCTCTTCGCGGTCGTCCATGCAGAAAACCCACTGCGCCTGGGTTTTGCCGGCCAGTGCCGGTGCGCGGCCATGATTGGCGAGCAACGCCGCAAAGATCTGTTGCCGATAGTGATGTTCGTAGGCCAGCAGCCAGAGCAGGCCACGCTGGTTGTCAGTCAGGGAATCGGCACAACCCAGCAAGGCCTCCACACCGGATCGACCGATTTCGCGCAGCCTGCGACCAGTCAGTCCCAATCTTTGTGCCAGGACGAACAGTGGCCAGGCGGCCAGTGCTTCGGTGTCGGTCGCTGCGGCGTCGGGGTTGCGCGCCTCCACCAGGCGGCGGGCGAAATGCGGCCAGTCGCCATGCGCCGCCTCGGCCGCCAGATGCGGCCGCACCTGGTCGAGCAGGTCGTCCGGCAACTGGCGACTGCCGGCCGCGTGCCTGACCACCAGCTCGGCCGGATGATCGATCAAGTAGCTGCCGAGTTCGCCGAGCCGCAGGCCCCAGACGCGGCGCAGCCACTGCTCGGCATGGATGCGTTCGAGCACCACGCAAACGGCGAGAAAATCAGTCAGGCTGACTGGCGGATCGCCGGCTCCGGCGTGCGCTTCATGCCAGTGGTACATGCCGGCCCAGCCCGGCAATTCCATTGCCAGTCGCTGCAGATAGGCGTTGCAGCGCGCATCGTCCATGCCCAAAGGCTGCAGTTCGTTGGCGATCACCTGCAGCGGGTCGTCGGCGAGTTGCTCGATGTCCTGGCGCGCGCCGGCGAATTCATCGAGTTCCCAGGTCCAGTCGCTGCCTGCGCTCTGTCGCCACGCCACAAAAAACCCCTGTGCTCGTGCCGGGTTTTTCCAGGCGGCCAGGCCGTGATCAAGGTGTGCCGCAAGATGGCGAATCAAGGCCACCTGCAGTGCCGGTCGGATATCCTCACCGGTCAAATGGGCGAGCAATGCGCCGAGCGTCCATTCGTTGCCGAGACGGTTGAGCAGTTCCTGCCAGATCGTCGCGGCAGTAGCCGCCGAGGGCTCGGTGCAAGTGACGGCGGGCCGGGCAATCGGCCCGTGCAAGGCGCACGCCGTTGCCCAGAGGTCGGCGACGGCCGCGGTCTCGTCGTGGCCGTCCAGAGCGGCGGCGTTCAGCAGCCGCTGCCGCACGAACGGGTCGAGATCTGCCTGCAGGCGCTCGCATGCCGATTTTTCCTCGATTTGCCAGCGCAGACGGGTCGGTGAAATGGTTTCCGTCGGCTGCAGCAGTGCCGCCTGCAGGATCTCGCCGCGACGTAAGCCGGGCAGCGCATCGCCGGGCAGCCACTCGCCGGCTCGGGTTTCGGGCAATTGCCGCAAGGCAGCAGCGAGATCGTCCGCGTTCACTCGTCCTTCCCGGAACAGTTTCCGGCAGCGGCCCTCGTCGAGCCAGGGACGTGCGCCGGTCAGGCGGGTGGCTTCGCCGAGCGCCTCGGCGAACGGCAGATGCTGGAAGGCGTGCAGGGTGTTGTGATGAACGAAATCGCGCAAGGGGGCCTGTGCCGGCAGCTGGTGCGCGAGTTGCCGTAGGCCGGCCTGTAGGCGCTGCAAGCCGGGTGTGGCGGCGGCAATTTTCGGCGAGACGGGTGACGGCATGCGCGGAACTCGCTCAGGCACCGAAGGGAGTGGCCAGCCGGCTCAGCGAAGTGGCCATCAGGCGCAACAGTGGTGCCGGCAGGAGGCCAATCCAGACGATGCCGCCGGCCAGCAGCCAGGCAGCCGCACATTCCGTGCGATTGAGATCGGCGAAATGCGCCACCCCGGCCGACGCCGCACCGACAGGCCGTTCGGGTCCGGTTGACAGGCAGCGAATGGCGCGCAAGGCGTAAGCGGCAGAAACCAGCATAGCGATTGACAGCAGGACCAGCCAGCCTCCCCAGCGGCCATAAGCGCCGATCAGCACCTGCAGTTCGGCGATGAAACCGGCGCTGCCAGGCAGGCCGACCGAGGCCAGCAGCGTGAACACGATCAACACGGCGAAGCGCGGTGCACTGCGATTGAGCGAACCGTAAGTCGCCAGATCGCGGCTGTGCGTGCGCTCGTAGAGCAGACCGATGAGCAGGAACAGCAGCCCGGCGGTCAGTCCATGCGCGACCATCTGGGTCAGCGCACCGCTGAGTCCGACCGGGTTGAGCGCAGCGATGCCGAGCAGGACGACACCCATGTGCGAGATCGACGAGTAGGCGATCATCGCCTTCAGGTCAGTCTGCCGCCAAGCCAAGACCGCACCGTAGATCAGACTGAGCAGGGCCAGCAGTGCCAGCCAGTCCTGCAGCGCCAGTGCTGCTGCCGGCAAGGTTGCGGCCGCACGGATCAGCCCGTAGGCACCCATTTTCAGCAGGATTCCGGAGAGCAGGATCGAGATCGGACTCGGTGCCTCGACGTGCGCCAGCGGCAACCAGCCATGCAGCGGGACGATCGGCATCTTGACCCCGAAACCGAGCAGCAGCCCGAGAAAGACCAGAATCTGCGTACGCACCGGCAACTGCGCGCCACCGGCGGCCAAATCGACCATCGCGAAGCTGTGGCCGGGGGCGACATCGTAGAGCAACAGCAGCGCGATCAGCATGAATACCGACCCCCCCAGCGTATACAGGACAAAATTGAGTGCTGCCCGATGACGGTTGACGCCTCCCAGGCGGTCGATCAGGAAGAACAGCGGGATCAGGGTCAACTCCCAGCAGACGTAGAACAGCGACCAGTCGCGCGCCGTAAACACGATCAGCAGCGAGGTCTCAAGGATCAGCAACAGCGAGAAATACAGTTTGGCGCCGCTGCGGATGCTGGTCGAGGAGAAGATTGCGACGAAACAGAGCACCGTCGCGAGCAGCACCATCGGCAGCGAGATGCCGTCCACGCCGAGCGCGAAATGCGAACCGACGCGCGGATTCCACGGCCGGGTTTCAAAAAACTGGATATCCGCGCTGGCGGGATCGAAGTCGAGCAGCAACAGGCCGGCACAGAACATCGTCGCGGCAGCGATGGTGCTCGCCAGATGGCGCAGCAGATCGAAGCGGCGGCTCGGCAGCAGCGACAACAGTGCGGCACCAAATAGCGGCAGCAGCAACAGTGTCTTCAGCATCGCCGGACAAGGGCCCCGGAAAGCGATGCCGCTCCCCTTGCTATTCTTCTTTTCATGGACCACGATTATGCCAGCATTGGCTGCGGCCGCACCGCCCCAGTTCCCGGTTTCAGCGTTTTGGAGTCGAAAGATGAGTCAGACAGTCTGCAAGAACCTGCGTATTCATGGCCGGGTTCAGGGCGTCGGTTACCGCTGGTCGCTGTGCGCCGAGGCCGAACGGCTCGGCCTCTCCGGCTGGGTCCGCAATCGTCGCGACGGCAGCGTCGAAGCGCTGGTCAGTGGTCCGGTCGAGGCGCTTGACGCGCTGCTGTGCTGGGCACAGCGCGGACCCTCGATGGCCAGGGTCGATCGGGTTCTCTGCAATGAAGGCAATGCTGCCGAAATCGGCACGGCGGACGGGTTCCGGCAGATTGCCACATGCTGAAGCTTCCCTGCTGATCACGACAAATTGGCATGCAGCCGGCAACTGCACCAACGGCCATGACTGTTCCAGTCCTCCGATATTCCATTCCCGCCAGCGGGACCGACCAGACGGCCGGACCCGCCGTGCACGCCTTACTCCCGGGGGCTGCGAGCGCGTGTTGTTCGGGTCCGATTGACGCGTGTCCAGGCGCTGGCCAGCAGACAGAAAAGCATTGGTACGCTGATCAGCGTCGCCGTACCCGGCGCGGGAACGGGCGTGAGGCTGGCGGCAGCAGAAAACATGGGGGCACTCGGGTTGGTCTGATCAATGTCCCAATAAGCCAGCTGGCCCAGCACATCGCTACCCAGCACGTTGTCGTCGAATGGATTGTCGGAGGAGTTCAAGGCAATGCCTACCGGGATCGTGAAGCTCGGGAAGCTCGGGTCGCTGAACAGGTCGAGCTGGAGTTGGGTCATGCCGACTGCCATCGTGCCAAAGTTCGTTTCGACCTGTCCTGTCGGCAGGGTGCCCGGATTCAATCCCAGCAGCAAAGCCAGCCGGGAAGAAATGATCGTGTTTGAAAAACCGCTCTTGAGAATGAAGGGGATGTCGGATTGCGTGGAGAAAGCGCTGCTGATATCGACGCCCAGCTGGAAGCCGCCATCGATTGCCTCCTCGCCCAGCGGCACGGGGTGGCGAAAGGGGGTGACCTCCTCGGATTTGGTGCCTTTGGGACGGCCATCGGGATTGGTGGCGACTGGTCCGGAAAAGGCCAGGAAACTGGCGATGGCGTTGGCCGTCGCCACGCCGCCCGTCGCTCCCTGACCCTTGGCCACGAAAAAGTAGTAGCCATCCAGTCGCCCGCTGCTGTCGAAGTTGGCTTCCAGATAACCGCTGCCCAGGGTGGCTTGTCGCCCGGGCGGAAGAGTTCCCACACTGGCCGTGGTGGGCAGGGGGGGCGAGCTCGCTGCCTGACCACCAGGGGTGACGGGCGCACTGCTGAAGCCGATGCCGGCGCCGGCCGGGATGCTTGCTCCGGTGGTGGTCGGCGATACTCCGTTAATCCCTCGCTCGGTTCCCGGCGTTCCCCCGCTGACGCCCAACTGGGTTCCGACCGCGGCAGTGACTTTCAACTCGGAGCTGGTCGAGCCGCCGTCAATCAGGGTCTTGATGGTGATGTCATTACCTGCAGTATCCTTGGCCTTCAGGTCGATGAAGGGACGTGTATCACCTGCGGTAGGTGGCGCGGCCAGGGGGACAACGAACACGTCGGCCGCGGCACTGCCCGTTTGCAGCATGCCGACGCCGAGCAGCAGCCATGCGCCAGCGGCTTTGCCCAACGGGTGTACGAGTAGTCCATTAAATCGGCCACGGCAGGAGAAGCCGACAACGCACGCCAGGCCGACCAGTACAAGAAGCAGGGCGCCCGGTTCGGGAACTGCGGCGGCGACGCGAACCTGGGCCCATTCGTCGCCAGTCGCTTGATAGTCCATGCCGCTGGAGTCGCCCGAGAAGAAAACCGTGGCATGGGTGACGGCAAACGCCTCAAGAGGTATGCTGGCGAGCAGCATGGAACTGAACTCGCCCGGCCGGTACTCGTGGTCGAATCCAGCGAGTGGCTGAAAAACCGACAATGGCAGACCGCTGGCCGTCAGTTGGTCGATGGGGTACTCGGTGGAGTTGATCGTATAGCCCACGTTCTGGAAAGTCACCGTGTATGGGCTGGTATTTTCCAGCGTGATCCGCAGGGTGTCGTTCAGCGGATCGTAGGCGAAATCGAAGTTGGACTTGGGCACCGGAACGCGAAACGGAGCCGTGGGGAATGACCATGCCTTGGTCAGCACCGTTGGCTTCTTGCCCATGCCGAAGATGCCGAAGTGCCGTTTCGTCGTCGGTGAATTGGGAATCGTGTTGGAACCGGCGAAGCGAACGATGGTGTTGTTGAAGCCCGGCTGAAGGCTGGTGCTGCGAGTGGGGTCGGCGAAAGCGTTGGTGATGGAGGTCTCTCCGCCGCCGGTGATCTGGGCTGCGACGTCACCGACAAGTAGAAACTCGAAATCGGTGGCCGCGCGTGCATCGGTCTGGTAGTAGTCTTCGTTGATCATCCAGTCCACTGCGATGGCCTGGGCAACCGGCAACAGACCGACGACAAAAACGGCCATGTGGCCGAGCAAAGCCTGGAATCTGTGGAACATGTTGTGCTCCTTTATAAGTAAGTGTTAATTCTCCGAAGTATTTTCTCCATTTTGGCAAGAGCGGTTGGTGAGTGGCTGACGCGACTTTCACATTAAGGGGCAGTTTCCCCTTGGCAAGCAAAGCAAATTCCATGCTTGTTAATGCAAGCAACTGATGTAATGGCTATTTATCTTCGCGGGCAGCGCTGTCGCTTGATCCGGTGTAAAAAACTTCGACACCGGATCAAGATTTCTGATCCGCATGTGGTTCGCTGCGGGAAAGGCGGCAGGGATTCAAACTCCTTTTTCGCAGGTCGAGCAATCCACCTGGAACAGCGTGCGGTCATCCAGGCGCACGGCCGTCAGGTGACGACCCCAGAAGCAACCGGAATCGAGTGCCAGCAGGTTGGGCTCGATCCGCAATCCGAGCGCCGACCAATGGCCAATCACGAGAACGTCAGCGGCGCTGAGCCTGCCGGGAATTTCGAACCATGGCAGTTGGCCAGGCGGGGCGTCGGCCAGCTCGCCCTTGGTCTTGAATTCCATGACCCCTGCGGGCGAACAGAAGCGCATCCGGGTCATCGCGTTGACAATCACCCGCAAGCGCGGCCAGCCCTGCAGGTCTTCGTTCCACGCCGCCGGTTCACTGCCCCACAGATTGGCCAGGAAATCCTGGTGAGCGGGACCGGTAAGCGCTGCCTCGACCTCTGCGGCCAGCGCGCGTGCCCGGGCGACGGTCCATTGCGGCAAGAGTCCGGCATGCACCATGCAGAATTCGCCTTCGTGGTGGCACAGCGGTCGATGTCGTAGCCAGTCCAGCAGGTCTGCACAGTCTGGGGCATGGAGGATCTCGTCGAGCGTATCGCCCTTGCTACGCCTGCCGGATCCTGCGGCCACCATCAGCAGATAGAGGTCGTGATTGCCGAGGACAGTGACTGCGGCGGGGCCGAGATCACGCACGAAGCGCAAGGTGTCGAGTGAGCGTGGACCACGGTTGACCAGGTCGCCAACCAGCCACAGGCGGTCGCCTGCAGGGTCGAAACGGCACTTCTCCAGCAGTTTCAGCAGCGATTCGAAGCAGCCCTGAATGTCTCCGATTGCGTAGGTCGCCATGCTCGGTGATCAGACGGCCGCGTATTGCTGCCAGCGCCAGGCATCGGCGCACATCTGCTCGATGCCGCGGCGGGCTTGCCATCCGAGCAGGTCGGCGGCGAGCTGTGGGTCAGCGTAGCATGTGGCCACGTCGCCCGGCCGTCGCGGCACCCGTGCGTAGGGCACTGGCCGACCGCTGGCGGCAGCGAAGGCGCGCACCATGTCGAGGACCGAGTAGCCACAGCCGGTGCCGAGATTGACGGTCAGCAGGCCGCCCTTGTCGAGCAGATAGTTCAGAGCCGCGAGGTGGCCTTCGACGAGATCCATCACATGAATGTAATCGCGTACTCCGGTGCCGTCAGGCGTCGGATAATCGCTGCCGAAAACGCTCAACTGCGGGCGTTTGCCTGCGGCTACCTGGGCGACGTAGGGCAGGAGGTTATTGGGAACACCATTCGGTTCCTCGCCAATCAGGCCGCTTTCGTGCGCGCCGACAGGATTGAAATAGCGCAGGCGGGCGATCTGCCATGCAGAATCGGCGTGCGCCAGATCGGCCAGGATGTCCTCGATCATCAGCTTGCTGGCTCCGTAGGGATTGGTCGCCGAACGTGGGAAGTCTTCGCGGATCGGTACCGAAGCCGGGTCGCCGTAGACCGTGGCGGAAGAACTGAAGATCAGGGTTTTCACAGCCGCTTCGGCCATCGCCTTGCATAGCGCGATGGCGCCGCCGACGTTGCAGTCATAATACCGTAAAGGCTGCACGACCGACTCCCCGACAGCCTTCAGACCGGCGAAGTGAATCACGGCATCGATCGGCGTCGCGGCAAAAATCGACCGCAATGACTGGTGATCACGGACATCGCCCTGGAAGAAGAGCGGCCGTTGCCCGGCAATCTGTGCCACCCGATCGAGCACTTCGCGCCGGCTGTTCGAGAGATTGTCGATGACGGTCACGGTGTGACCGGCGGCGAGCAATGCGACGCAGGCATGCGAACCGATATAACCGGTTCCGCCGGTGACCAAAATATTCATCCGCCAGTTTCCGGGAGTCTGCTGTCATGGTTGGCATTGCGTGTCGATAAGCGCTTCGATACTCCGACACGTGCCTTCCTTACAGGTAAAACATTCACGCTCCCTCCAATTTAAACAAGAAGTTTAAACCAGGAATTCGTCGCGGTGCCGTCCTTCTTCTGTTTCAAGGCGAGTCAGCCAGTTTGGCGCCTTGCCGCGACCCGACCAGGTTTCACCATTAGGGCCACGGTATTTGACGGCGACCGGTAGCCGGATTTTGCCGGCAACCATTCCCATTGCCCCGGCCATTTTGAAGCCAAGGTCTGCCGCCGTCAGGTCGTACTCGGCAATCAATTGCTTCATCCGACCGATCACTTCCGACAACTCTGCTTGCCGAGCTTCTTCTATCTGTTTTTCAAGCATCGCACGTTGTGCGAGTAGTTCCTTATAACTGGCCATACACTACTCCCTGGGGAAAAATCGTCTTATACACCTTAATCAAATGATTGCAACAGGTTGCCGGTTATTTGTCAAGTGAAATGACCGACTGCTCGCGTGCCCATGTAAAGCCGTGGCGCCGATGCTGCAGATATTCAATTAATTTAGAAGAAAAAGCCGATTTTACACCCCTAATCTTGCGGAAGTTTATTGCTTCGAGACAAGGGATATAATGCCGAATAAGGTTAAGTTGGCGCTAACGTTTCGAATCGCTGTGCAGATGCCGATAGCGGCCAGCATGGAAAATCAGCGGATCGGTGGCCTGGCCACGGGTAAAGCGCTGGACGCGACCCAGAAAAATAAGGTGGTCGCCGCCCGGATAATGCGCCTCGTGACCGCATTCGAACCACGCTGCGCAGCCTTCGAGAAGGGGTACTCCGGCCAGCCCTGGCGTGAAGACGAGTGCGTCGAAACGACCCTCGTCACGGCTGGCGAAACAGTTCGAGATGGCCTCCTGATCGGCGGCCAGGACATTGACGGCGTAATGACCGGCGTGGCGAAAGGCTGCGAGTCGAGGGGAGTCGCATGCGAGGCTCCACAGGATCAAGGGAGGGTCGAGGGAAACGGCGTTGAAGGAACTGATGGTGAGGCCGATCGGCGTGCCGTCGGTGGCCAGTGTGGTCAGCACGGTGACGCCGGTGGCAAAGCTGCCGAGTGCGTCGCGAAAGTCTCGGCAGACCAGATCCTTGGCAGCCTGTGCGGGACGGATATCGCTGTCGGGAAAGTCGACCACCGCTGCTTTCAGACCATCCGGGGAGGAGCCAAGAGGGGTGCGCATCAGGCGACCCGGACGCGTTGTACCGCCAACGTTGAACGTTGGTAAAATGATTCCCGGATTCCTGAGTTTTGCGCTGCCACGGATCCACCGGATACCTGTAGAAAACCCGTCATTATCACCGGGCAGCTTTCACTTGTCGAGTCGATTCTGATGCAGCGCCATTCCCGCTTTCGCGCGCAGACATTTACCGAGACGCCCGCAGGGGATTATCTGCGGCGCT
>NZ_JDSS02000024.1:220902-227185 GCF_000584955.1 Candidatus Accumulibacter vicinus | reverse complement strand
CTTGTCGACTAACGCTGGCGTGGCCTTGCGGCCGCTATCGGATGCGCCGCCGGTGGCGCTGGCGCGCGCAGTCGATGGCTGATGACGCCTGGCCGGCGACCGGGCCGGGCTTCTCGATGCGGGTAATTGCCTGGCAGAGAGTGAATGGTCGCCATGACCTGCCCTGGCAACAGACGTGCGACCCATACCGCATCTGGTTATCTGAAATCATGTTGCAGCAAACTCAGGTGCCGACCGTGATTCCTTATTACACGCGCTTTCTCGCACGTTTTCCCACGCTTGCAGCACTTGCCGAAGCCTCTCTCGAGAGCGTTCTCGAATTGTGGTCCGGGCTCGGCTATTACGCGCGGGCACGCAATCTGCACCGCTGCGCGCAAACCCTCGTTGCCGAGCGTGCGGGTCAGTTCTCCGCCGATCCCGGTGAAACCGCAGCATTGCCGGGAATCGGTCGCTCTACCGCGGCGGCGATCAGTGTCTTCGCCTTTGGTCGTCGAGCCGCGGTTCTCGATGGTAACGTCAAACGCGTGCTGGCGCGTTGCTTTGGGGTCGCCAGGGGCGCGGCGCAGGACGAGCGCGCGCTGTGGGCGTTGGCCGAAATGCTGCTCCCGGAAAACGATATCGAGGCCTACACGCAAGGCATGATGGATCTCGGGGCGACCGTTTGCCGCCGTCACCAGCCTGCCTGCGACGTTTGTCCGCTACAGGCGGCCTGTGTTGCTTGCCGACAGGGCCGACAGGCCGAACTGCCCAGGCCGGCGCCGAGAAAAGTGCTGCCTGAACGGCTGAGCAGCGTCCTGCTGCTCAGCGACGGCTGCCGCGTGTTCGTCGAACGCCGCCCACCAAGTGGTCTCTGGGGAGGTTTGCTGAGCCTCCCCGAAGCGCCCAGCGAGTCGGCGGCAAGCTTTGCCCGACGCCAGGGTTGCCGGCTGCTGGGCACGCAGGCGCTGTCGCCGATGACGCATGTGTTTACCCATTTTCGGCTGACCCTCCAGGTACTGCGCTGCGATGTCGAGGTGATCAGCCTGCAGGCCAGGGAACACGGGTGCGAGTGGCTGTCCCTGGACGATGTCGCTGGCGCGGCATTGCCGACGCCGATCAAGAAGCTGCTGCTCTCCCTCGGTCGCTGACCCTGATCAGTCCGCCTGCCTGAGCGAATGCTTGCCGGTCAGCACCCGCTCTGGTTCAGGAATCGTTCGAAGGCCTCGACGGGCAGGGGGCGGCTGAAGAGAAAACCCTGGTAGCCGTGACAGCCATGGTCTGCAAGAAACTGGCGCTGCGCCTCGTTTTCGACCCCCTCGGCCAGCACCTTGAGACCGAGGCTGCTGCCCATGGTGACGATGGTTTGCGCGATCACCGCATCGCTCTGGTTGTCGGGAAGTCTGCTGACGAAAGCACGATCGATCTTGAGCTGGTCGAGCGGCAAACGGGTCAGGTAGGACAGCGACGAATAACCGGTGCCGAAGTCGTCCATCGAGAAGCTGACGCCGAACTGCTTGATGACGTCCATTTTGGCGATCGTGTCGGCCACGTTGTCCAGCACCAGGCTCTCGGTCAATTCGAGTTTCAGGCGCAGAGGGTTCGCGCCGCTGTGTTCGATGACCTTGCGGAGTTGATCGACGAAATCGGCCTGGCGGAACTGGCGTGCGCTGACATTGACCGCCAACTGTAGATCGCGTGTCCGTGCCTCGACGGACCAGGCCTGGAGTTGCGCGCAGACGGTTTCCAGCACCCAGTGCCCGATCGGTACGATCAGCCCGGTATCTTCGGCGAGCGGGATGAATCGGTTGGGTGGGACCAGGCCGTGCGCGGGGTGCTGCCAGCGCAGCAGCGCCTCGGCAGCAACCACACGGCGCAGTTCATCGACCTGTGGCTGGTAATGCAGGATGAACTGGTTTTTCTGCAAAGCCAGATGCAGATCTTCTTCGAGCTGTCGCCGGTCACTGGCGGCCTGGTTCATGCTTGCGGTAAAAAACTGCATGTTGTTGCGCCCGGCTGATTTGGCGTGATACATCGCCGCATCGGCATTGCGCATGAGAATGTCGACGCTTTCCCCGTCACCGGGGAATACGGCGATGCCGATGCTCGAGGTGGTGTGCAGTTTCTGTCCGTCGAGGTGATAGGGTTGCGACAGGGCCTTGAGGATTTTTTCGGCGACTCGTTCGGCGGCGATGGCGTCAGCGCCGGTCAGGACGACGACGAACTCGTCACCGCCCAGGCGGGCGACCACATCGCTTTCGCGCACGCTCGCCATCAACCGTTTCGAAACTTCCAGCAGCAGCGAGTCGCCGACGTGGTGACCGAGCGTGTCGTTGATATTCTTGAAACGATCGAGATCGAGAAACATCACCGCCAGCGGACGGTGCTGGCTGTCACGCCGCGCCGCGGCCAGGGCCTGCTCAAGCCGGCCCTGCAGGTTGGAGCGGTTGGGCAGATCGGTCAGGGTATCGAAATGCGCGAGGTGGCTGATCTTTTCCTCGGCCGCCTTGCGCTCGGAGATATCGGAGAAAATCCCGATGTAATGTTCGATGTTGCCGTCGGATCCGCAGATGGTCGAGATCGACAGCCATTTCGGGTAGACACTGCCATCCTTGCGACGGTCCCAGATCTCGCCCCGCCAGTAGCCGGTGCTGTTGATCGACTGCCACATGGCGCGGTACGTCTCCGGGGGCGAGCGCCCCGACGACAACAGGCGCGGATTCTGGCCGCGTACCTCGTCGGGGGCATAGCCGGAGAGGCGACAGAAGGCCTTGTTGACCTCCAGGATGCGGTTGTCGTGGTCGTTGATCATGATCGCTTCGGCGCTGTGTTCGAAGACTCCGGCCAGCAGACGCAAGCGGGTTTCCGTGACGTGACGATCGCTGATGTCTTCCTTGACGGCGAGGTAATGCGTGACCTTGCCGTAATCGCCAAAAATCGGTGAAATGCTCGCCTGTTCCCAGAACAATTCGCCGTTCTTGCGCCGGTTGTGCAGAACCCCGTTCCATACCTTACCTTCGAGCAGGGTTTGCCACAGTTGCCGATAGGTCTCGGGAGGGGTTTCACCGGATTTCAGGAAGCGCGTGTTCTGGCCAATGGCTTCGCTCCGGGAAAAGCCCGTCATCTGGGTAAAGCTGGGATTGACGTACTCGATCTCGCCATTGCGACTGGTGATGACAATGGCTACCGGACTGTACTCGACCGCCTGCAGCAGAAGCCGCGATACCTGTTCGGCCTGCCGACATTCGGAGACGTCAACGAGCACGTTGGCGATGATCGGTGCTTCGCCGGCAGCGTTGCGGACGACGAACAGGGTGTGTATGGTCGGGATGCTGCGCCTGTCCAGCGAAGACAATTCCAGCTCACCTGTCCACTGGCCCGTCTGGAGAACCGCCGGCAGCACTTCCTCCCGTAATCTTCGGCGGTTTTCTCCGGTATAGAACTGATTGAACGAATAATCGTTGTACGCGGCGTTCGCCGGCAGGTCGAGCAAGCGGCGCAGCGCTGGGTTGGCATAGGTGATGGTCCCGTCGGGATGCGCCATGCCGATGCCCTGGCCGGCGTTTTCTACCAGGCGTTCGAATATCTGGAGTCGCTTGCCATTGTCGCGTTGCTGCCGTTCGCTGTCGACCAGGTTAGCGACGACTTGGGCCTCGCGTGCTTCGCTGCGCCACAGATGCAGCAGCAGCGTGGCGAATAGCGCGAGCAGCAGGAAACCGCAAGCGCCCACCACCTGAGCACGTGTTCGCCAGCCGGCCAGGACGTCGTCGAAGCTGACGCCGATGATGAAATAGAAAGGGTAGTGTTCGAGCCGGTGAAAGCTGTAAATCCGCTGCACACCGTCGGTCTGAGAGGCAAAGTGCAAGGTTCCCGTCCTGTCGCCACGGGCCATCGGCGGCCGAAGCGGATGACCCGGATCGAGTTCCTGGTTCATCTTGCCTGGCCCCGATGGCCAGCGCACGACCTGTCGGTGGTCGTCGCTGCGGCGAAACGAGATGACGCCATTGCTGCCAACATCGACCGAGCGAAAGATTTCCACCTGGCGATCGAGGTCGAGCACTGCGGTGACGATGCCAAGAAAAACGCCATGCGGGTCCTGCAGTGCGCGGGCGATGATCAGGCTGTGCCGGCCTGTGGTGCGCGAAATAATCACTTCGGAGAATGTCGGGCCGGACTGCGGCTGGTTTTGCAGGAGGCGAAAGTAATCTCGGTCGGCGACATTGGTGGGGGCCGTTTGGGCCCCGTTCGAGCTGTACCGCAGATCGCCGCTGCGGTCGAAAATCCGCAGACCGGCCAGATCATCGAAATGCAGCAGGTGCGCGTCGAGTGCCTCGCCCAGCAGTGCCGCGTTGCCGGCTGACGCCGGCCGGGCCAAGGCCTGCTGCGCCGGGAGGCTGCGGCTTGATCCCTGCAGGATGGCATCGGTACGACGCAGCGTGGCGTCCAGTCGCGTCTCGAAAATCGCCGCGTAGTTGCGGGTTTTGGTTTCGGCATCGACGATATGCTCCTGGTAGCTCAACCATAGTTGGTAAGCCAGCAGTTGCAGGACGCAGAGGACCAGCAGAGCCAGGCCAAGCAGTAGTGCCCGGCGCTGTCTGCGGTCGGGAATGGGCGTCTTTTCCGGGATCATCGGGGAATACTGCAAGACTTTGCCGTTGAAGGCAAGGATGCATCATGGGAGTGATCGGCTTGCGGGCGGACGCGAGTCTTTTGTCCGCTCAGGAAACGTGGGTAGGTGGAAGTGCAGCGCCGATCCTGCCGATCGCCCAGCGTCCAAAGCCAACGCCACAGGCCAGGGTCACGAATGCTGCCGTCCAGCCGGCCTGCAGGCTGCGACCGAAGGCATCGAGGGCGACACCAAAGGCGATCGGTCCGATGCACGCACCGGCAAAGCCGATCGACGAGTACAGTGCGAGCGCCGTACCGCGTTTTTCGGGTGCGGTTTCGGTCAGCAGGCCGGCAGTCAGTGCGGCCGAATCGAGATTCATGCTCGCCGCATAGACCAGCAGCAAGGGCACCAGCAAGCGGCTCGACTGGCTGCCCGAGAAGCCGACGACGACCGCCAGAACGCCAGACAAAGGCATTACGGCCTGCAGCCAGCGATCGCGTCCCCAGCGCTGCGCGCCTTCGTTGCCGAGAATGCTGGCAGGGACCGCGAGAAAGGTGGCCAGCGCGGCAATCAATCCCGGCATTGCTGTCCAGGAATCGGGCGTGCGGGCATGCGTCCAGGTCAGGTAGGCGACCAGCCAGGCACGGAAGCCGAAGAGCTCCCAGTTGTGACCGAAATAGCCGCCACAGAAAGCCAGGATGCGTCGATCGCCCAGGATGCTTCGCCAGTGGCTGCGCCCGACCGGCATCGCTGTCAGGGGTTTGCCCGGCGCGATGCCGTGCCAGACCAGCAGCATCGACAGCGCTGCACAAACCGCCGCGATGGCGAACAGCCCGGGCCATGGCAGCCGCTCCTGCAGCAGTCCGATCCAGAGATACGACAACCCGGCGCCGACACCGAAAGTGGCGGTGTAGAACGCGGTGCCCCGTGCTTGTACAGCGACCGGCAGCCGATCGGTGAGCGCCTTGAGACCCGGCATGTAGGTTCCAGCCAGACCCAGACCGGCCAGCCACCACCAGCCCAGGCCGCTCGCCAGACCGTCGGCAAAGCTCGCGAAGCCGGCCAGGGCGAGCGCGCTCACGGTTGCACCGGCCAGGTAGATGCGCCGCGCGTCGATGCGATCGGTCAGGCTGACCAGTACGGGGACGGCGAGGATGTAGCCGAGGAAAAAGATGCCGCCCAGCCAGCCGCCTGCGGTTGCCGACAAGGACCAGCGTTGCGAAAGTTGTGGCAACAGCGACGGCACCAGCGCAAAGCCGGCCATCAGCAATGCCTCGGCGAGGCAGAAAGTGAGGACCAGTACGGCCGAAGAGGGTTGGCCAGTCATTGTTCAACAGGTGGGCAGGTCATGGGGCAGTCGACGCGTCTCCCCAGCGTGGCATCAGCGCATGGCGTACCTGCAGCTGGTCAAGAATGCGCGCCACCACGAAATCGACGAGCTCCTCGACTCGCTGCGGATGGTGATAAAAGCCCGGGCAGGGAGGCAGGATCACGGCTCCCGCTCGCGCCAGACGCAACATGTTTTCAAGATGAATCACCGACAGCGGTGTCTCTCGCGGCACCAGGATCAGCTTGCGGCCTTCCTTGATGACCACGTCGGCAGCCCGTTCGATCAGCTTGCTGGCCAGTCCCTGGGCGATCGCCGCGAGGGTTCCCAGCGAGCACGGGCAGATGACCATGGCGTCGGGTGGGTTGGAG
>NZ_JDSS02000024.1:209854-220877 GCF_000584955.1 Candidatus Accumulibacter vicinus | reverse complement strand
CCGGGGTAGCGTTCCTCCAGGCCGGCGCGTGCCTCGCTGGCACGCGCCGGCAAGTCGAGTCCCATCTCCTGCCGGGCGACGATCTGCGCGACCTGCGAGTAAAGGAGCTGAACCCGGCAGCCGGCGGCGAGCAGGCATTCGAGCAAGCGCACGCCATAGGGCATGCCGGAGGCGCCGGTGAAGGCCAGGCAGACGGTTTCAGGCATGGTCGATCTCGGGTTGTTGGGCTGGCAATTCTTCGAGCAGGCGTGCTGCAATCAGGCCGTTGATGATCCCGAAGGCGAGTGCCGCTGCCGAAAAGAAAGGGAGCAGCAGGAACAGGCCATTATGAGGAACCAGCCATAGCCGTGCCAGCAGCAGTTGCCCGCTGATGTGGGCAAAGGCCGCCAGGATGCTCCAGCTGACTGGCCCGAAGTAGCGGTGAGGCAGGCGCACGGCAACAGCCAGCATCAGCAGGCTGCACAGCGCGCCGCTGAGGCTCATGAAAAATCCGGGCGACAGAAAGTAACCCAGCAGCAGGCTGCCGGCGAAGACACGCAGGCCGCTCACCCAGACGGCCTCAATCCAGCCGTAGCGCGCCAGAACGATCAGCGTGACGATATTGGCCAGACCCGGCTTGACGCCTGGCAGAGGCATCGGGATGGCCGCGTCGATCAGCGACAGGCCGATCGCTGCAGCCGCGAGCTGCGCAATGCGGTGGTCGTCGGGCGTCGTGTGCAGTGTGATCAGCTGCTGGCGATCAGGCATCACTGGCCGTCGTCACGGTACCCGTCCGGTTCCGGCACGCTCAAGGTTCCGAGATGGCGCGGCCGCGCGAGATGAAGGCGACCGAATAGCCTGCCTGAAACTTGGAATGCAGGGCCTCGATGGTCGGTGGCGAGACGGGCGTCGCCGCTTCCCACTTGATCGCATAATTGGCTCCGGAACCGCCGGCGTTCTCGCGCAGTTCGATGAACAGTTCGAAGGTGCCAAACGGGGGAATCACCCTGGGTGTCGGCACCGAGTTGCGAATCAGGGTGCCCTCGGTATTGTAGTAAGGTGCCGCGACGACCCGGATCGGGTGGTTGGGGTCGGTATTGCGGACGCTGACCAGGACCGACAACAGGGTGTTGTCGGCGCGGCCCGAAGAGGCCACATTGCCATGCCGAATCTCGGAGTAGATCGGCACGTAGACCGTTTGCCCGCGGGTGGGCGGTTCGATTCCTTCGGCGAGTGCCGAGCTCATCGCGCAGGCGAGGGTCAGCGTGGCCGCCAGCCGGCAATGGCCAACTGAAGCAAAGCGGCGGAAAAGCGAGGAGGTGGCATTCATGACAGGCTCCTTGGAGGGGATCGTCGGATGGGCGATACCGGGGTGCAAGCCGGCATCACCCGACAGGGGAGGGAACGGTCATGGCTTTCATCCTTTCCGGGGTAGCTCAAAGCCATGGCCGTTAGATCTCAGATGAGTCGAACGCAGATCTCGCCGACGCCGGCGACGCCGGCTTCCAGCATATCGCCACGCCGTACCGTCGAGACGCCCGCGGGAGTGCCGGTGAAGATCAGGTCTCCCGCTACGAGAGTCACGTAGGTCGACAGCTGGGCGATGACTTCTGCGACTTTCCACGACATCTGTTCGAGATCGCCATTCTGCCGCAGTTGGCCATTGACCTTGAGCCAGATCGAACCGTGTGCCGGATGTCCGACGGTCGCCACGGGATGGATCGCAGCGATGGGCGCGCTCTGGTCGAAGCCCTTGCCCATGTCCCAGGGATGGCCCTTGTCCCTGGCACGTAGCTGCAGGTCGCGCCGGGTCAGATCGAGACCGACTGCGTAACCATAGACGCAGTCAAGCGCCTGTGTCGGGTCGATATCGGCACCACCTGCAGCCAGTGCAACGACCAGTTCGACCTCGTGCTGAAGGTTGTCGGTGGCTGGTGGATAGGCGACCTCCCCGCCGCCCGGCACCAGCGCATCGGCGGGCTTGCTGAAGAAGAACGGGGGTTCGCGGCGATCGGCGCCCATCTCCGCGGCATGATCGGCGTAATTGCGGCCGACGCAGTAGACCCGGCGGACCGGGAACAGGGTGTTGCCGCCGGCAACGGGAACGCTGACCGGGGGTGGGGGGGGAAAGACGTAGTTCATGGCGGCTCCTTGCGGGGGTCAGACCGGGTTGTCGATGTCGACGAATGGACAGTCAAGGCCGAAACGTTCGGCCAGATGGGCGGCCAGTGCCTGCACGCCAAAGCGTTCGCTGGCGTGGTGACCGGCGGCAAGGTAGGCGACGCCGGACTCGCGTGCCAGATGCACGGTCTGCTCGGCGATCTCGCCGCTCAGGTAGAGATCGACGCCGAGCGCGATGGCCTGTTCGAACAGGCCCTGTGCCGCTCCGGAACACCAGCCGACGCGGCTGACCAGGCGATCGCCGTCACCGATCAGCAGCGGCGGGCGCTGCAACTCGTGGCCAACACGATCGACGATCGCCGAAACGGTGGTCGGATTTTCCAGGCTGCCCAGCCAGCCGATGTCCTGCTCGCCAAAACGAGCGTCCGGGGTCCAGCCGAGTCGGCTGGCCAGTTGTACATTGTTGCCGAATGCCGGGTGGCCATCGAGTGGCAGATGATAGGCGATCAGGTTGATGTCGTGCTTGAGCAGCGTTTGCAGGCGCATTTTGCGCAGGCCGGTGACACGACCCTCTTCGCCGCGCCAGAACCAGCCATGATGGACCAGGATGGCGTCAGCGTCACGCTCGACAGCTGCATCGAGCAGCGCCTGGCTGGCCGTGACGCCGGCGACCAGGCGCCTGACTTCGGGGCGTCCTTCCACTTGCAGGCCGTTTGGGCAATAATCCCGGAAACGCCCCGGTTCCAGCAACTGCTCCAGGTAGCGTGTCAATTCTTGGCGTTTCATTTACTGGCTCCGATTTCGCCCATGCGCAGGCTCTGGTTGATTTTTGCACAAACGGTGACGATCAGTCTCGCGGTTCTCTTCGTGGTGGGCACGCTCAAGCCGGAGTGGCTGGACAAACCCTCCCCGGCCAATGTCGTGGCCCTGCAGGAGTCGGCCGTCGTGGCCACCGCTCCGGCCACCACCCCGACCTCGTTCCGCGACGCGGCGAAGAAGGCGCTGCCGTCGGTCGTGCATATCTTTACCTCGCAGAAAATCAGGACGCGGCGTAATCCCTTGTTTGACGACCCGATCTTCCGGCACTTTTTCGGGGACAACCCCGCAGGTGACGCGCCCAGGACTTCCGGGCTGGGTTCGGGGGTCATTGTCAGCCCGAATGGCTATATTCTCACGAACTTTCATGTGGTCGAAGCGGCAGACCAGATCGAGATCGCCCTCAGCGACGGCCGCAACCTCAACGCTCGCCTGGTGGGCAGTGATCCCGAGTCCGACCTTGCGGTCTTGCAGATCACCGAACACAACGGCAAGGAACTGCTGCTGCCGGCGATTACCCTGGGCCAGATGGACAACCTGGTGGTGGGAGACGTGGCGCTGGCTATTGGCAACCCCTTTGGCGTGGGTCAGACGGTGACCATGGGGATCATCTCCGCGCTGGGTCGCTCGCATCTCGGAATCAACACGTTCGAAAACTTCATCCAGACCGACGCGGCGATCAACCCCGGCAATTCGGGGGGCGCGCTGGTGGACAGCCAGGGTAACCTGATCGGCATCAATACGGCCATCTACTCGCGCTCGGGCGGTTCGCTGGGGATCGGTTTTGCAATTCCAATCTCGATTGCCAGGAATGTCATGGAGCAGATCATCCAGACCGGTACCGTGACCCGCGGCTGGATCGGCGTCGAGGCTCAGGAAATCAGCGTCGATCTGGCCGAGTCCTTCGGCCTGCCGGATACCAGCGGCGCCCTGATTGCCGGCGTCCTGCGCGGCAGTCCGGCCGATGCGGGCGGGATCAAGCCGGGAGACATCCTGCTCGCCGTGGACGGACGGGCGGTCAAGGATCCGCAGGGCATGCTCGACCTGATCGCTGCCCAGAAGCCTGGCGAAACGATTTCCTTCCGATTGCGCCGTCAGAACAACGTACTCGATACTACTGTCAAGATCGGCAAGCGGGCGCCACCGCGCCGCGAGCGCGAGTAGTCGGGGTCGTCGATGTGCCAGTTACTGGCCATGAACTGCAATGTCCCGACCGACATCTGCTTTTCCTTTGCCGGATTTCAGGCACGCGGCGGCGCCACCGATGTCCATGCGGACGGCTGGGGAATCGCTTTCTTCGAGGGTCGCGGCACGCGCGTTTTCCTCGACCCGCAACCGTCCTGCGTATCGCCGGTTGCCGAACTGGTGCGCAGCTACCCGATTCATTCCAAAAACGTCATCGCCCACATCCGCAAGGCGACCCAGGGGGTGGTTGCCCTCGAGAACACGCATCCTTTCATGCGCGAACTGTGGGGACGTTACTGGATTTTTGCCCATAACGGCAATCTGCCGGATTTTTCGCCGCAACTCGATGGCAGCTTTACTCCGGTTGGCCAGACCGACAGCGAACACGCTTTTTGCTGGCTGCTGCAGAACCTGCGTCAGCGCTTTGGCCGCCGGCCACCGAGTCAGACCCGGCTGTTCGACGCACTTCATCAACTCACCCTTGATCTGGGCGCGCGCGGCGCGTTCAATTATCTGCTGTCGAATGGCGACTGTCTGTTTGCCCACTGTTCCACCCAGCTCAGCTACATCATCCGTCAGGCGCCGTTTACCGTCGCGCACCTGCGCGATCAGGATTTGAGTATCGATTTCAGCGATGTCACGACCCCCGATGATCGTGTCGCAGTCATTGCCACCGTGCCGCTGACCGACAACGAGTGCTGGACGACGATGCCGAACGGCAGTCTGTGGCTGTTTGCCGAAGGGGTGCCGGTCAGGCATCAACTGACCGTTGCCGGGCCGGCAAAAACGTCTGTCTGAGCAATGTGGGCCGGCAGCGGGATCAGGCCTCAGGCTTGCGGTCAGTGTTCTGCTGCGCGCCGAGATCCTTGATCGCCGCATCCATCTGCTGAGCAGACAGGGGCGTCCAGTCGGCCACAGGGCTGCGCGGGGCTTCCGGGGCAGGCGGATCAATCGGCGTGGCGTGTGCCGAGCGCTCGCCGACAAAACGCGCGAGGAACAACCCCAGTTCGAAAAGCAGGCACAGCGGAATCGCCATCATCAACTGTGAAATCACGTCGGGCGGCGTGAACACGGCGCCCACGACGAAGGCGCCGACGATCATGTAAGGACGCCATTCCCTGAGTTTGGCGACTTCGACGATCCCGGCGTAGACCATCACCACCACGACGACCGGGACCTCGAAGGTCACTCCGAAAGCGACGAAGGTCGTGAGCACGAAAGAGAGGTATTTCTCGATGTCGGTCATCCAGGCGACACCCTCGGGGGCTACCTGTGACATGAACCCGAAGACGGTGGGAAAGACCAGGAAATAGGCGAAAGCCATGCCGACAAAGAACAGCAGCACACTCGCTGTCACCAGCGGCAGCGCCAGCCGCTTCTCATGGGCATACAGGCCCGGCGCGACGAAAGCCCAAACCTGATAGAGCACATAGGGCAGGGCGATCAGGAAGGCAAGCATCAGCGCCACTTTCATCGGCACCAGGAAAACGCCGATCACATCGGTCGCAATCATCTGGCCGCCTTGCGGCAGGGTTGCCAGCAAGGGCTGCGCCAACAGTGCATAGAGTTCCTTGGCCCAGGGGAAAAGGCAGATGAAGACGATGCCGATGGCGATCAGCGCCCGGATCAGGCGGTCGCGCAACTCGATCAGGTGCGAGAGGAAAGAATCTTCGGGCGCTTGCATCTCTCGATCAGACCGGTCGCTGCGGCTGCTCTGGGTTGGCGGCAGACACTGCAGCAGCGCTTGCCGGTGGCAGGGCATGGCTGGTCGCCGGGGATGGCGCCGTTGGTGCTGCCGCCGGCTGTTCGAGCGCCGCCATGGGCTGCAGGTCATCACTGAGGGCCTGCGCCGTCTGGCTGACCGCTTGCCGGGCAGCGTTCATTTCGGTGGTCAGACTCTGCTCGACGCTGCGTGCCGACTCCTGGAGTTCGCTCTGCAGTTTCTTCAGCTCCTCAAGCTGTATTTCGCGGTTGATGTCGGATTTCACGTCATTCACGTAACGCTGCAGACGGCCGAGCATGTGCCCGGCCGTACGGGCGACCTTGGGCAATCTTTCAGGACCGATCACCACCAGTGCGACGATGGCGATGACGATCATTTCGGAAAAGCCGATATCGAACATGGGTGGCCGTTGGCTCGGGAAAGGAGGGGAGGGGCGCCGGTGGGTGCGATGCCAGCAGGAAGGCCGCGGGCAGTTCAGGGCAGTGGCTGCCGCCACGGATCCTGTATTGCCTAGCTTCTGGTTTTCTCCCTGATCTCACCTTCGATGGTATGACCCGTACCAACCTGCTGCGGCGGTTGTTGAGGGGGGGGAGGGGAAGTCGGTGGCGTTGCGGGCTGGGCCTCAGCGGCCTTGTCCTCTGCAGTCGCGTCTTTGATACCGTCCTTGAAGCCCTTGACCGCGCCACCGAGATCGGATCCGAGGCTGCGCAGCTTCTTGGTCCCAAAAACCAACAGAACGATGATCAGAACGATCAACCAGTGCCAGATGCTGAAAGAGCCCATGTCAGGCCTCCATGAAGGTGAAATCGGGTGCAACGCTAGCGGACGCTCGGCACGACCCCTTGCCACAGTGGTCAGATGCGTTTGAGCATCGGTCCAACCGGCTCCGGTCCACCAACGACATGTGCGTGCAGATGCTGCACTTCCTGATGGCCGATCCGTCCGGTATTGATGATCACCCGGAAGCCATCCGGGCTGCCCTGTTCGCTTGCCAGGCGATTGGCGATGGCGAGCATCCTGCCGAGCACCGGCACGTCGGCCTCGGTGGCCGTCGCCAGCGAGGTGATGTGACGCCTGGGGATGACCAGCAGATGTACGGGACGAGCCGGGTTGATATCGTGAAAGGCAAGAATCTCGTCGTCTTCATGAACCTTGCGCGCGGGAATCTGGCCCCCTGCGATCTTGCAGAACAAGCAGTTTTCCATGTTTTCAGCCCTTTCGTGACTTCTTCTCGTCGATTCCAGAGATTCCCTCACGCCGACGCATCTCCTGCAGTACATCCTCGATCGACAGGCCATAGAAAGCGAGCAGCACCATCATGTGATAGAGCACGTCGGCGGATTCCCAGACCACATGCAGGCGATTACCCTCCTTGCCGGCCATGATCAGTTCGGCAGTTTCTTCGCCGATCTTCTTCAGGATCGCGTCCGGTCCCTTGGCCATCAATTGCGCCGTGTAGGAAGTTTCCGGGTCGGCCTTGCGGCGTTCAAGCAGTGTTTCCGAGATCCGGTGCAACATGTCCATGTTCATTTGCCGTAAATGTCCTCAGGGTTCTTGAGCACCGGGTCGACCGCAACCCAGGAGTCACCCTGCAGTTGATAAAAAAAGCAGCTTGTGCGGCCCGTATGACAGGCAATACCGCCTGCCTGGTCGATCGATAGCAGCAGTACATCGCCGTCGCAGTCGGTGCGCAGCGACCGCACGCGTTGCGTATGGCCAGACTCTTCGCCCTTGCGCCACAGACGCTGTCGCGAACGCGACCAGTATACCGCGCTCCCGGTGTTGATCGTCTCCTGTAATGATTGCCGGTTCATGAAGGCAAACATCAGGACCCGACCGCTGCTGGCGTCTTGTGCAATGGCCGGGATCATACCCTGCTCGTCCCATTTCAGTGCGTCGAGCCACTGCAGACCGGGATCGAGATCACTCACAGGCGAACCTCGATGCCCCGCGTGTGCAGGTATGCCTTGGCCTGATGAACCGTATATTCCCCAAAATGGAAGATGCTCGCGGCCAGGACGGCGTCGGCACGGCCTTCAGAAACGCCGGCTGCGAGATGCTCGAGATTGCCGACGCCACCGCTGGCAATCACCGGGAGATCGACGGCGTCGGAGACCGCGCGCGTCAGCGGCAGATCGAAACCGTTCCTGGTGCCGTCACGATCCATGCTGGTGAGCAGGATCTCGCCGGCACCGAGTTGCTGAACGCGGCGAGCCCAGGCGATGGCGTCGATGCCGGTGTTCCTGCGTCCCCCGTGTGTAAACACCTGCCAGACTCCCGGTGCCGACTGCTTCGCGTCGATGGCCACGACAATGCATTGATTCCCGACCTTGGCCGATGCCTCGGCAATGAGATCAGGATTCTCGACGGCTGCGGTGTTCATGCTGACCTTGTCGGCGCCGGCATTCAGCAGACGCCGTACATCGGCAACCGAACGGACGCCGCCGCCCACCGTCAATGGAATGAATACCTGTGCTGCACAGGCCTCGACGATGTGCAGGATGATGTCGCGCTGGTCCGAGGAGGCGGTGATGTCGAGGAAGGTGACTTCGTCGGCGCCCTGCTCGTCGTAACGGCGGGCGATTTCGACGGGATCACCGGCATCACGCAAGTCAACGAAGTTGGTGCCCTTGACGACCCGGCCGGCAGTGACATCAAGGCAGGGGATGATGCGTTTGGCGAGGCCCAAGGTCAGCTACCGCTCCGAGCTTGCCAGGAGGAGAAGACGGTCATGGCGTTGCGGCACGATCTGCTGTGGCCTGTGCCACAGCAAAATCGAGCGATCCATCGTAGATCGCGCGACCGGCGATGGCGGCGCTGATGCCTTCCTCTTCGACCGCGCAAAGCTGTCGGATGTCGTCGAGGCTCGACAGACCGCCGCTGGCGATGACCGGAATCAACAGGGCCTGAGCGAGTTTCACCGTAGCGGCGATATTGATTCCCGAAAGCATGCCGTCACGGCCGATGTCGGTATAGATGATGGCCTCGACCCCATAGTCCTCGTATTTCTTCGCCAGATCGATGACATCGTGACCGGTCATTTTCGACCAGCCATCAACCGCCACCTTGCCGTCTCTGGCATCGAGGCCGACGATGATGTGGCCGGGAAAGGCGCCGCAGGCGTCGTGCAGAAAGCCGGGATTCTTCACCGCGGCAGTGCCGATGATCACGTAACTGACGCCGTCGTCCAGGCAACGCTCGATGGTGTCGAGATCGCGGATGCCGCCGCCGAGTTGCACGGGAATGTCATCACCGACGGCCTGCACGATTTCCTTGATCGCTTTCTCGTTTTTCGGCTTGCCGGCAAAAGCGCCGTCGAGGTCCACCACGTGCAGGCGGCGCGCGCCCTGCGCCAGCCAGTGGCGAGCCTGTTCGCCAGGGGAATCGGAGAAGACCGTGACCTGGTTCATCAGGCCTTGCTTGAGACGGACGCACTGTCCCTGTTTCAGGTCAATCGCGGGAATGATCAGCATCTTGAAAGAAGATAAAGGTGGGTTGAGACAAGTAAAGTGTAAAACGTCTGCAGTCGATCAGGGTTTCCAGGCGACGAAGTTGGCCAGCATGGCGAGGCCCGCCAGGGCACTTTTTTCCGGGTGGCACTGAATGGCGAAGATATTATCCTGCGCCACTGCACTGGTAAAGGGGAGGCCATAATCGGTGCTCCCAACAACGCAGGCGTCGTTGGTCGGGGCCACGAAATAGCTGTGGACGAAATAGAAGCGTGTGCCATTGGCAATGCCCTTCCACAGGGGATGTTCCCTGGCCTGCCGGATCTGATTCCAGCCCATGTGCGGTACCTTGAGGCGGTTGCCGGCTGCATCGACCATGTACTCGGCAGGAAAGCGGCGAACCTTGCCGGCGATGACGCCAAGTCCTGGCACATCGCCTTCCTCGCTGTGCTCGAAGAGCATCTGCTGGCCAATGCAGATGCCGAGAAAGGGCTTGTTGCGTGCGGCTTCGAGCACTGCCGACCGCAAGCCGCGCGCCTCGATCTCGCGCATGCAGTCGGGCATTGCCCCCTGACCGGGGAAGACCACGCGCTCGGCGGTGCTGACTACCGCTGGGTCAGCCGAGACCAGCACTGTACGTCCGTTGGCGACATGCACCAGCGCCTGCCAGGCCGAGCGCAGATTCCCCATGCCGTAATCGACCACAACGATTGCGTTCTTGCCATCACCCTTGGCTGCATCATCCGCCAACATCACAGTGAGCCCTTGGTCGAGGGAATGCTGCTGCCGGCGCGCGGGTCTTCCTCGACGGCCATACGCAGCGCGCGCCCGAAAGCCTTGAACACCGTTTCCGCCTGGTGGTGCGCGTTGTCGCCGCGCAGATTGTCGATATGCAGCGTCAGCAAGGCATGATTGACCAGGCCCTGGAAAAATTCGTGTACCAGATCGACATCAAAAGCGCCGATCATGGCGCGGCGAAAATCGACATGAAACGCGAGACCCGGCCGGCCCGAGAGATCGACCACGACTCGCGACAGTGCTTCGTCTAGCGGTACATAAGCGTGCCCGTAACGACGCAGGCCCTTCTTATCGCCGAGGGCACTGGCCAGAGCCTGCCCGAGCGTGATGCCGATATCTTCGACAGTGTGGTGGGCGTCGACATGCAGGTCGCCAACGGCCGCAACTTCGAGGTCGATCAGCCCGTGCCGGGAAATCTGTTCGAGCATGTGGTCGAGGAAAGGCACGCCGGTCGCGAAGCTGCCGCGGCCACTGCCGTCAAGGTTCAGTCGAACGGTGATCCGGGTTTCGAGCGTATTTCTGGAAACTTCTGCTTGCCGCATCGGGTACCATTGCCGGGTGGCATTTCGGGTCTGGAAAAGGTTCAGCTTGCTGCTGCAAACCACAGGCCGATCATCAGCGTCGATCGAACGGTACGCATGATACCATTTCACGCTTCGCATGCATCCCGAACGGCCATGACTTTTCCAGGCATTCCCCGAACAGGAAGTCAGGATCGTTTTCCTCTCCCGCGAGTGGAAGGGGATTCATGAGTCGCTGACGCGACTTTCACATTAACTGGGCAGCCTTTCATGAGTCGCTACTGGAGTTCTCTCGTTCACCGTCTGACGCCCTATGTTCCGGGCGAGCAGCCCAGGCTGCCAAACCTCGTCAAGCTGAATACCAACGAAAACCCCTATCCGCCCTCGCCGCGTGTCGCTGCTGCAATTGCCGAAGAAATGGCGAATGGCGG
>NZ_JDSS02000024.1:200061-209485 GCF_000584955.1 Candidatus Accumulibacter vicinus | reverse complement strand
CGGTCGCGGCCCGCTACGTGGAGTTCGGCATCTCACCGCAACAGATCTTTGTCGGCAACGGTTCTGACGAAGTGCTGGCGCATGTCTTCATGGCGTTGCTCAAACACGAGCTGCCGATTTTCTTTCCGGATATCACTTACAGCTTCTACCCGGTCTACTGTGGCCTTTACGAAATCGCCCATGTGACCGTGCCGCTCGACGAGAATTTCGAAATCCGCAGGGAAGATTACGCAACAGCAAACGGCGGCATCATTTTCCCGAACCCGAATGCGCCGACGGGCCGTCTGTTGCCACTCACGGCCATCGAGCGTCTGCTCCTGGCGCATCACCGATCGGTCGTCGTCGTCGATGAAGCTTACATCGACTTCGGCGGCGAGTCGGCACTTGCGCTGGTCAATCACCACCCGAATCTGCTGGTTGTGCACACCCTTTCGAAGTCGCGTTCGCTGGCCGGGCTGCGCGTTGGCTACGCGGTTGGCCATCGTGACCTGATCGAGGCGCTCGAAAGAGTCAAGAACAGTTTCAATTCCTACCCGCTCGATCGGCTGGCGATTGCCGGTGCAGTTGCCGCAATCGGCGATCAGGAGTACTTCGAGATCACCCGGCAGGCCGTCATCAGTAGCCGAGAGACCCTTCGTAGTACCTTGCTGCGACAGGGTTTTGAAGTCCTGCCTTCGGCGGCCAATTTCATTTTCGTCCGTCACCCGCAGCATGACGCTGGCCAGCTCGCCGCAGCCTTGCGCCAACGAAGCATCCTCGTTCGTCATTTCAAGCTGCCGCGGATCGACCAGTATCTACGGATCACGATCGGTACCGATGCACAATGCGCGTTATTGGTCGAGGCTCTGGCCGAGATCGCGGGCAGATCAATCCTGATCGCTTGAATCGTCGCCAGGAGAGTCAGGTGACTGAAGAAAGCCCGTTCAAGGGACAGACCGGCTGGCGGCGGATTTGGAACGCGTTCCACTATTCGCGGGCCGGCCTGTGTGCGGCCTTTCGTTCAGAAGACGCCTTTCGGCAAGAGGTGCTGCTCGCTACGCTGCTGACCCCGCTGTCTTTCCTTCTTTCGCCGAACGGTCTGGGGCTGGCACTGATGATCGGCAGCCTGCTGTTGGTGCTGATCGTTGAATTGCTCAACTCGGCGATCGAGGCAACGGTTGACCGGATTTCGCTGGATCGGCACCCGCTGGCCAAGCGCGCCAAGGATATCGGCAGCGCAGCGGTGCTGCTGGCCTTGCTCAACGTTCCGGTCATCTGGGCTTGCGTCTTGTTCGGGTGAGGCGGGTGCCTGTGGGTGCGTGCGTGTTTGGTCAGGGCGCTGCAATGCGGTGCAGATGAATCAGCGCCGAGATCTTCGCCCCCAGCCAGCCGAGCGCAGCGCCGATCGCAGCCAGGACGACGACATCGCCTGTCGACAGGCCTTGCAGGGCGAAGCTGGCGCCATAAAGTCGCGTCAGTTCGACCACCGGCGGCGTCAGCAGGCGCAGACCAGCGCTCACCAGCAGCGCAGCGCAGAGTCCGCCGAGGGCGCCCTGCAGCATGCCGAAATAGTGCAGCGGGCGCTGGATGTAGGTATCGGTGGCACCGATCAGTTTGGCCACTTCGATCTCGGCGGCCTGGGCGAGGATTTGCAGGCGAATGGTGTTGAAAGTGATGGTCACCAGTGCGCCGGCGAACAGCGCGCCAAGCATCATGACGACCCGCTCGCCGAGGTGGAGCAGCGCATCGAAGCGTCTGACCCAGGCCGAGTCGAGCTGAACATGCGCGACCTTCGGCCAGGAGGAGAAGGTTCTGGCCAGGTCTTCGAGGGCCTCTGGTCGGGTGTCTCCTGGGGTGACGACAAAGGCGTCGGGCAGCGGATTTCGTGGCAGGCTGGTGATGATCTCGGCCATCCCTTCGGTCGCCTGCAGGCGCTTCAAAGCCTCTTCGCGCGGCACGAAACGCCAGCTTCCGGATCGGCTTGCCTGCAGGCGCGACTCGATGTCGCTGATCTCGCGTTTGCCGGCGTCGAGGGCCAGGAAAATGCTGATCTGTTGCACGTTGGGGGTATCGCCAGAGAGCTTGCGGAGGTTGTCGAGGGTCAGCCAGCCGGCGGTCGGCAGGGTCAGCGCGACGCCGATCACCAGCAGCGACAGCAGCGAATTGAGCGGCGCTGCGAGCAGCCGTCGCAAGGCATCGCGCAGCGCCGCCAGGTGCTGGGCGAGCCAGGATCTCACGGCGTGACACCGTGGCTGGCTGGTTCGCGCTCTTCGCTCATCTCGCCCTGGGTGAGGCGGAGAACGCGCGGTTGCAGGTGGGGCAGCAGCAACGGGTCATGAGTGGCAATGACCACGGTCACGCCAACCTGCTGGAAGGAACGGAAGATTTCGAGAATTTCGCTTGCCGACGCCGCGTCGAGGTTGGCGGTCGGCTCGTCGGCGAGGATGATTGCCGGCCGATTGACGACGGCGCGGGCAATCGCCAGACGTTGTTGCTCGCCGCCGGAGAGCGCAATCGGGAAAGTTTTCTCGCGATTCGGCAGCCCCACCTTGGCCAGCGCCGCCTGGGCCCGGCGCAGCGCTTCCCTGGCCGGGTGGCCGACGATCGCCAGAGGCAGCAGCACATTGTCGAGGACGTTGCGATCGAACAGGAGCTTACGATCCTGAAAGATCAGTCCGAGTTTGCGGCGCAGGTAGGGAACGGCGTTTTTGCGCAGCGTAGCGAGATTCTGGCCGTTGATCACGATGCTGCCCGAAGTCGGGCGCTCGATGGCCGCCAGCAGTTTGAACAGCGTCGATTTCCCGGCGCCGGAGTGTCCGGTAAGGAAAACCATTTCTCCTGCGGTGATCCCGAAACTCACGTTGCGCAGGGCTTCGCGACCTTCCGGATAGCGTTTGGTGACGTTGCTGGCGGTAATCACTCGAATAGCGCGTCTACGAAATCGCGGGCATTGAAGGGCCGGAGATCGTCAATCCCTTCGCCGACACCGATAAAGCGAACCGGTTTCGGGCACTGGCGGGCGATGGCGGCGACGACGCCGCCTTTCGCCGAACCGTCGAGCTTGGTCAGGACCAGACCGGTAACCTGAATGGCCTTGTCGAAGGCGATGACCTGCTGCAGCGTGTTCTGGCCGAAGGTTGCGTCGAGGATCAGCAGCGTCTCGTGTGGTCCGGACGGGTCGGCCTTCCGGATGACGCGCCGGACCTTGGCGATTTCCTCCATCAGGTGCAACTGTGTCGGCAGGCGGCCGGCCGTATCCGCCAGGACGATGTCGATGCCGCGTGCCCTGGCGGCGGCAATGGCGTCAAAGATCACCGCCCCCGGGTCGCCGGACTGCTGGGAGATTACCGTGACATTGTTGCGTTCGCCCCAGGTCTGCAACTGCTCGCGCGCGGCGGCGCGGAAAGTGTCGCCGGCGGCGAGCAGGACCGATCGGCCCTGTGCCTGAAAGTACTTGGCCAGCTTGCCGATCGAGGTGGTTTTGCCGGCGCCGTTGACGCCGGCAATCATGATGATGAACGGGCGGTGCGCGGTGAGGTCGAGTGTTTCTTCGAGCGGCCGCAGGAGTTCGTGGAAAATCTCGGACAGCGCGCGCTGAATCGCTTCCGGGGTGTCGAGCCTGTCGCGTTTGGCGCGCATTTTCAGCTGATAGAGCAGATGCTGGGTTGCATCAAGGCCGACGTCGCTGCTCAACAGCAGGCTTTCCAGATCTTCGAGCAGTTCGTCGTCGACCTTGCCGCGCGAGAACAGCGATTTCAACCTGCCGCTGAATTGCGCGCGTGTGCGCGCGAGACCGGCCTTGAGTCGATGCCGCCACGGGACCACAGGCGCCGTGCCTTCGATGACGACTGGACTGGTCGGCGCGGGCGGCTGACCAGGGGACTTCTTGAAGAAACCAAACATGGTGCTTTCGTGTCTCAAAGGCGCTCGGGTACATTGGTGGTGGTAAGATGCCGGCGAGATTACCCGACATCCTTTCAAATTCTATCAGAAGCGACTCATGCCCAGACGTTACGCGCAATTGATTCGATGGTTGCTGGTGCTGGCCGTACCTGCATCAGTGCTGGCCAATCCCTATGAGAAGCAACTGGCGAACGGCTTGCGGATTATCGTCAAGGAGGATCGGCGAGCTCCCACGGTTGCACATATGGTCTGGTACCGGGCCGGCAGCATGGACGAGACGAATGGCAGCACCGGTGTCGCCCATGTCCTCGAACACATGATGTTCAAGGGTACTCCGAGCGCCGGACCCGGCGAGTTCAACCGCCGCGTCGCGGCTGCTGGCGGGCGTGACAACGCATTTACCAGTCGTGACTACACTGCTTATTTTCAGCAGGTACCGAAAGGGAAACTGTCCGAGATGATGCAGCTCGAGGCCGATCGCATGCGTCATCTGACTCTGGATCCCAAGGAGTTCGCGCAGGAGATCCGGGTGGTCATGGAAGAGCGGCGGTTGCGCACCGATGATCAACCCCAGGCGCTGCTTTTCGAGCAGCTATCCGCGGTTGCTTTTCAGGCGCACCCGTATCGCGTTCCGATCATCGGCTGGATGAACGATCTCGAGAACATGACTGTCAATGACGCACGGCTCTGGTACGAGCGCTGGTACGCGCCGAACAATGCTTATGTGGTGGTCGTTGGTGACGTCGATCACGAGCATGTTTTCCAGCTTGCCGAACAGCATTACGGAGCTTTGCCGGAACGCCCGCTGCCGGTCAGGAAACCACAGGACGAGCCTGCGCAGGCCGGTATTCGCCGCCTGACGGTGAAAGCACCGGCAGATCTGCCGGTACTGATCATGGCTTACAAGGTGCCGGTCATCCGCGATGTTGACCAGGACGTCGATCCCTATGCACTCGAGATGCTGTCGGCCGTTCTGTCTGGGCACGAGGCGGCCCGCTTCTCCAGACACCTCGTTCGCGAGCAGCGTCTGGCAGTAGACGTGGAGGCCAGCTACGATTCGACGACGCGCGGGCCGGGCATCTTCTACCTGTCCGGATCGCCCAGCGACGGAAAAACTCGCGCCGACCTCGAGGCTGGTTTGCGCGCCGAAATTGTCCAGGTGCAGCAACAGGGGGTGGCTGCCGACGAACTGACACGCGCCAAGGCGCAGCTGATTGCCGGGCAGATCTACAAGCTGGATTCGATGTTTGCGCAGGCAATGGAGATCGGGCAACTTGAATCGGTCGGTATTCCCTATCACTTGAACCGACGCATTCTCGAAAAGCGGCAGGCGGTCACTGCCGAGCAAATCCAGGCGGTCGCAAGGAGGTACTTTCGCGACGAGCAACTGACTGTTGCCGAACTGGACCCGCAGCCATTGCCGCAAGCGCCGCGCGCGCGCTCGCCGTTCACCCCCCGTCATTGATGAGAATCCGCTGATGAATCCCTGCAAGCTGCTGCTCTGCGTATGCCTGGTGGTCGCCATTCCGCTGGTACACGCCGGTCCGAAGATCGAGCGTTGGCAGACGACATCAGGTGCCGGCGTTTTATTTGTCGAGAACCATAGCTTGCCGATTCTCGATGTCCAGGTCGACTTTGCCGCCGGTACGGCGCATGAATTCGAGGGCAAGGCGGGCGTGGCTTCGCTGACCCGCGCCCTGGTCGACCTGGGGGTTGCGGGCATGGACGAGATGCAGATTGCCAGCCGGATGGCCGATCTGGGTGCCAGGTTGTCGGGTGGGGTGGAGATGGACCGTGCCACGATTGCCCTGCGAACGCTGTCGATGACCGACAGGCGCGGCCCGGCTCTCGACATGCTGCGCGCGATTCTGAGCACGCCGCAGTTCCCCGCGGCAGTCTTCGATCGCGAGCAGGCACGTTCGATCGCCACCCTCAAGGAAGCGCTGACGCGCCCCGAAACGATTGCCAGCCGGGCCTTCTGGGCGGCGATGTATGGCGCGCACCCCTATGGACGGCATGCGACACCGGAATCGGTGGCTGCGCTGGTTCGTGCAGATGTGGTCGCTTTCCATGCGGCAAGTTATACTGCGCAGCGCGCCCGCGTGACGATCGTTGGAGACCTGTCACGCGGCGAAGCCGAAGCGGTGGCCGAAGCGCTGACCGCCGCTTTGCCGTCGGGACCGGCCCCTGCAGAAATCGCGGTCCCGGCATTGCCGGCGGCTGTCGAACGGCGGATTGACCATCCGGCAGTGCAGGCGCATCTGCTGATCGGACTGCCGGCACTCAAACGCGGCGACCCGGATTTCTTTCCTTTGGCCGTCGGCAATTATTCGCTTGGTGGCGGTGGCTTTGTCTCACGCCTGATGAAGGAGGTTCGCGACAAACGTGGTCTTGCCTACAGCGCGCACAGCTACTTCATGCCGCTGCAACAGTTGGGGCCGTTCCAGATGGGTCTACAAACCAAGAAGACGCAGGCCGACGACGCGCTGAAGGTGGCTCGTGAGGTGCTTGCCAGCTTCCTCGAGCACGGACCAACGGAAACGGAGTTGCAGGCCGCAAAGCAGAATCTGATCGGCAGTTTCCCGCTGCGCCTCGACAGCAATCGAAAGCTCCTGGAGAATGTGGCGATGATCGGTTTTTATGGCTTACCGATCGATTATCTCGATCGCTACCCGGAAAATATTGAAAAGGTCACGACCGCCGACGTCAAGGCAGCGTTTGCACGGCATCTGCGACCAGAGCACTGGGTGACCGTGGTGGTGGCCGGGGAATGACATTCTGAATTCGCTGCGTATCATTGGCGGTGAGTGGCGACGAAGAATTCTTCGTTTTCCTGATGTGCCTGGTTTACGGCCGACGCCGGATCGTGTGCGCGAGACACTGTTCAACTGGCTCGGACAGGATCTGACCGGTCTTTCCTGCCTCGATCTGTTTGCCGGCAGCGGTGCCCTGGGCTTCGAAGCCGCCTCGCGCGGCGCCACCAGCGTGATGATGGTCGACCATTCGCCAAAGGTGCTGGCGGCGATGGCGAGCAACGCAGAAATCCTGGGTACGGCCCAGGGTCTGAAGATCGTCCACTCGGATGCGATGACATTTCTCTCTTCCGTCAACTCGCGTTTCGACGTATTGTTTCTGGATCCGCCGTTTCACCACGGTTGGATGGACCGTCTGGCACCGCTTGTGCCGGGCGTCATGGCAGCTGACGGCATGATCTATGCCGAGGCAGAGAACGCCCTGGAGGGTATCGGAGATTGGCGCACCGTGCGTCATGGTCGAGCTGGCCAGGTGTTCTATCACTTGATGCGGCGAGGCGAAACGGATGGCATTAAATAAGCGGGTGGCAATCTATGCAGGGACCTTCGATCCGATGACCCGAGGTCACGAGGATCTCGTTCGGCGCGCGGCCTGTCTCTTTGATCGGGTGATCGTGGCGATCGCCCAGAACCAGCCGAAAAGGCCGTTTTTTTCTCTGGCCGAACGGGTCGAAATGGCGCGGGAAATTCTCGCATGCTATCCGAATGCCGAAGTCTGCGGCTTCGATGGCCTGTTGATGGACTTTCTGCATGCCAAGGGAGCGAAAGTGATCATCCGCGGGCTGCGTGCGGTGTCGGACTTTGACTATGAGTTTCAGATGGCGGGAATGAATAGAAACCTCTTCCCCGAAGTCGAAACGGTTTTCCTGACTCCCGGTGAGCAGTACCTGTTCATCTCGGCGACGATGGTTCGCGAAATCGCCGTCCTCGGCGGCGATGTCAGCAAATTTGTCCAGCCCGCGATCAGTGATCGGCTGGTCAAGCGAGTACGAGAAATTTCAACAATCTGAAGGAACCGTAAGCATGGCCCTTATTATTACCGACGAATGCATCAACTGCGATGTGTGCGAGCCGGAGTGCCCGAACGAAGCGATTTCCCAGGGGGCGGAGATTTACGAAATCGACCCGGGCAAGTGTACGGAATGCGTCGGACATTACGATACCCCCCAGTGTGTCGAGGTTTGTCCGGTTGACTGCATTCCAAAAGATCCTGCACACCAGGAGAGCGAAGATCAACTGTGGGCCAAGTATGAGAAGCTGACCGGTCGTCCGGGCCGCGGCTGAGCCGGAAGCACGCCACGCCGGCAAGAAGGGGGCTGCATGCGCGTCATTGAAGAAGAACTCGAGCAGATCAAGCGCGGATCGGAAGAACTGCTGATTGAAGCCGAACTTCTTGAAAGGCTGAAAACCGGCCGACCGCTCCGGATCAAGGCGGGCTTTGATCCGACAGCCCCGGATCTGCATCTCGGGCATACCGTACTGATCAACAAGCTCAGGCACTGTCAGGACCTTGGTCATCATGTGCTGTTCCTGATTGGCGACTTTACCGGGATGATCGGTGATCCAACCGGCAAGAACGTGACTCGACCGCCACTGTCGCGAGAGCAGATCATCGAAAATGCCAGAACTTACCAGGAGCAGGTGTTCAAGATTCTCGATCCCGACCGGACCGAGATCTGCTTCAATTCCCTCTGGTTCGATCCGCTGGGTGCGTCGGGGCTGATCCGCTTGGCGGCTTTGCATACCGTCGCACGGATGCTCGAGCGCGATGATTTCGCCAAGCGCTACCGAAACGGTCAGCCGATCGCCATTCACGAGTTGCTTTATCCGCTGTGCCAGGGATATGACTCGGTGGCGATGAAAGCGGACGTGGAACTCGGCGGCACTGACCAGAAATTCAACCTCCTGGTCGGACGAGAGTTGCAGAAGCACTACGGGCAGGCACCGCAGTGCATCCTGACCATGCCGCTGCTCGAAGGCCTGGATGGCATCCACAAGATGTCGAAGTCTCTCGGCAACTACGTGGGAATCAACGAGCCGCCTGATGAGATGTTCGGGAAGCTGATGTCGATCTCCGATGGGCTGATGTGGCGGTACTTCGAGCTGCTTTCATTTCGCAGCATCGAGAACATTACCGGCTTGCAGGACGAGGTCATGGAGGGACGTAATCCACGCGAAGTCAAGGTTCTGCTGGCCCAGGAAATTGTTGCTCGCTTTCATGGCGCCTCGGCCGCTGTTCGGGCGCAGGCCGATTTTGATGCGCGTTTCCGTCAGGGCGCCATTCCTGACGATATTCCGGAAGTCAACCTGCTGGCCAGCGACCGGTCCTTGAGCATTGCGCAGGTTCTCAAGCAGGCCGGATTAACGTCTAGCACCTCAGAGTCCTTGCGCATGATCCAGCAGGGCGGGGTCAGGATCGACGGTGCCCGGATCGACGACAAGCACCTCATGCTCCCCGCCAAGGGTTCTTTTGTCCTGCAGGTTGGCAAGCGCAAGTTCGCGCGTGTCAGCATCGCCTGAGCGTTCGCAAGGATAGCCTGCCGACGGCCCAGTCCGTTCCTGTGAAAAATTTTCGATCAGTGATTGACGCCGCTGCAAACGCCTGTATAATGCGCCCTCTCGCTGCTCGGGCAGCCAAGAAATTGCAGCAAGGCAAGTACAGTACAGCCAAATGGTTGTTCTGCAGCTCTTTAAAAATTGGACAACCGATAGGTGTGGGTTCTTGATCT